>JANPJL010000194.1:0-3990 GCA_031425495.1 Acidobacteriota bacterium | reverse complement strand
GACCATGCAAATTCCTTGTTCGCGATCTCGATCAGTTCTTCTGGCGTGTACGGGATCATCTCCGACTCGAGCTCTTCGAGCAAAGCTTCGCGACCGATCGGATCGCCGATGATCGTCACCTTATCATCGGGGCGGATGCCGACGAGTTTGCTTACAACGAACTCGGAATATTTCTGAAGCGCGTCTTCTACCGCTTTATACGGCTCGGCGTTCCACCATGTGAACGTCGGATCGTAAGCGTTGTGAAAGTTGTACCAGTTGCGGAGCGTCGTCCGAAGTCCGGCAAGGTAGCGCACGGCGCGATTTGCGACCGTGGGTTTCGGTTTTGCCGTCCCGCCTTCGAAGCCTTTCTGCGTATCGCTGATGCGCTTTGCCAGTTCGTTGAGAGCAGCGGCAGTTTTCGCGGGATCGATCGTCTCCAGCCTGCGGCGCGTATCTTCGAGATCGGTTATCGTCGCAGCAAACGGCAGGATCGGACGCATCTCGTCCATCTGCTTGGCGAATCGCGCTAGCTCCTTCTGTTCATGATTGAGATAGTTTTGGAAAAGAATGTAATCGATCTGCTCGTCGTGATTGAGCGCGTCGAAATCTAGCTTCGCGAGCAGTGCTTCGTGGTCGGAATATAACTGACGGATCCGCGTGACACGGTTTGGTGACATTTGTGCCGAATAGAAACGATTGATGCTGCCGTAATCATTCCCGTACTTTTCGATGACGCCGCGAAGACGCGAGGGTGGATCGTTGTACGCAGCAAGCGTGTCGGAGCGCTGGGCGGTCACGGATGTCAGGACACACGAGATGACCACGACGAGCGAAAGCAGATTACACATTCTCATAATTATTCGGGATTTTTCGACATGTCATTTTAGCGGATTTCGATTGAGTGTCTAAGTGGAAAGCAAAAGCCGAAAGTGTACGACTTATGCCGGCTGCGGTCGTTGACGAATGCTACCCGCGTCCCGCTTCATACTCCGCGTACCGATTCCATACGTGATTGACGTAGGGCGGTCGAAAACGCCTGTGTTTTCGAAGTTTTGTTTTTGGCACGGTCATTGCGACGAGTCGCAGTGGATCTATTGATCTGAACGAAGGAGATACTGGATGTCGAAACAGGTTATAACATCGGGCGGCGAAGACCATGTCGTACGCGAGGATACCGCGAGATCATTCCGCGGAGTCCACTGGGCACTATTTAGTATTTTAGCTTTTGTAATTATCGCCGCGATTCTTTTCTTTGGCGGATTTTTAACATCGCTTATTGGAGGCGGGGTTACCTCGCCTGCACAGGTAGAACGCCAAACGGGCAGGTAAAAAAAGGTTTGATTATTACAGAGAACAAGGGGTAAACGAGCAAGCGGGAAGTTGTAATAATTTTGTCGATAAGACCTGGTCATTTGACGTTTGGACGCCACTCATTAGGTGGCGTCTTTTTTTGCGCAGGTTCGGAGACTCCGTTCAAACTTTGCGACACCGACGCTGGCGGCATACATTAGAAGTGTGCTGGTATTGGGAATCGAGACATCGTGCGATGAGACTGCGGCGGCGGTCGTGAAGGACGGGAGGGAGATCCTTTCATCTGTGATCGCATCGCAGATCGACATGCATAAGCCGTTCGGAGGCGTCGTGCCGGAGCTTGCATCGCGCGAGCATCTGGACAAGATCGAGCCGATCGTCACCGAGGCGCTCGAACGTGCAGGTGTGATGTTAAATGAGATCGACGCGATCGCCGTTACTCAGGGTCCAGGTCTCGTCGGAGCGCTACTGGTCGGCGTCTGCTACGCAAAAGCGTTAGCGTTCGGGCTCGGGATCCCGGTCATCGGAGTCAATCACATTGAGGGACATGTCTTTTCGGTCGTGTTCGACAATCCTCCCGTCGAGTACCCCGCGCTCGCACTGATCGTTTCGGGCGGACACACCAACCTGTTCTATATTCCCGAACCTGGTCAATATAAAGTCGTGTCGCGAACGCGCGACGACGCGGCCGGCGAAGCGTTCGACAAGGTAGCGAAGATGCTCGGGCTGGATTATCCCGGCGGCCCAGTGATCGACAGGCTGTCGAGGGAGGGCGATGCGAAGGCTGTAAAATTTACGAGGGCGAAGATCTCGGATGGTCGACCCGACTTTAGCTTCAGCGGATTGAAAACGGCGGTTTCGCGATACGTGAAAGAGAAGGGAATTGAACCGCTAGCGGAAGGTGAAGAACCGACTCAGGAGATCAAGGATCTGGCGGCGTCGTTCCAGGCATCAGTCGTCGGAGCGCTGGTCGATACAACCGCGAGGCAGGCGAAGGAACTTGGAGCCCGAACATTGATCGTGGCGGGTGGCGTTGCGAGTAATACCGCTCTTCGTGCGAGTGCAAAACAGGCCGCAGAACGTCTGAACATTCCCGTCTATTTTCCCTCGCCACATCTCTCAACTGACAACGCCGCCATGATCGCAGCCGCCGGCTCGTTTCATCTTGAACGAGGTGAGACGTCCGGGACCGAGATGACGGCGGATGTGACGATGCGGCTGCAAAACCTCGACAATCGCGACGGTGAACTCCGACACCGGAAAGTGCGTTACCGGTTGTAAAAAATTTGCATTTAAGATTCGCGCCTCGCTACAATTTTAGACGTAACCTTCGATGACGACTCGCCCGCACTTGAGACTGTTTTGATCGGTTCGCCTGAGCCGTCCTTTCTATCTATATTTTTTAACGTACTGACTTGGGGAGAACATGAACAAACTTACCTACCGCACGGCGTTCTTATTCGCCGTATTCCTCTTCGTTTCTAATGGCTTTGGACAAGGCGTGCCGGCACCGTACACTGTGCGGCTGCAACCTTTTATGTCAGGACTTGATCGCCCTGTACTCTTCCGAGATGACGGTCCGGGCGCCGGCCGGAAAAAATTCATTGTTCAGCAGACAGGATTGATCCGGTTACTGCAGCCCGGCTCGAGGACTCCAACTGATTTCATCAATTTATCGTCGAGGATCCCTGTGATCGGAAGCCTTGGTGACGAACGCGGGCTGCTGGGAATGACCGTGCATCCCGGCTTCGATACAAATGGAAAGTTTTACGTGAACTATACCCGAGCGGGTGATGGCGCAACGGTGATCGCAGAATACAAAACTGTTACCGGTAACCCTAACCAAGGTGATTTCAATAGCGAACGAATCCTGCTCGTGATCCCACAGCCGGCCTCGAATCACAACGGTGGGATGATCGAATTTGGTGTTACAGTGTCGGACTCTCATCTGCTTTACATCGGGATGGGCGATGGAGGAGGCGCTAACGATACGGGTAATCGGGCGCAGAATAGGTCGCTGCTTCTCGGAAAAATGCTTCGGATCGATCCAAATGTTCCGGACGGCTCGCCGGTGCCATACGTCATCCCAAGCGGCAATCCGTTTCAAGGAGCAGGTACGACCCGTTGCGACGGCGGCTCTACAACCGTTGGTAACACCTGTCAGGAGATCTGGGCTATCGGGATGCGCAATCCCTGGCGGTGGTCGTTTGACGATGCGACGGGACAGCTCTGGGCGGCCGACGTGGGACAAGGCTCAGTCGAAGAAGTCGATCTGATCCTGGGAGGTGCAAATTACGGGTGGCGAGTCTACGAAGGCACGTCGTGTACAGGCCTTGACCCGAGCCTCTGTATTCCGACGAACTATACAATGCCGGTCTTTCAGTACAGCAGCGCCGCCGGGAGTCCGCGTTGCTCGATCACAGGCGGTTATTTCTATCGCGGGACGCAAAGATCTCTACCCGCAAATTCGTACATATTCAGCGACTACTGTACGGCCGAGATCATGCGTTGGGGCGGGGCGCTTCCTATCGAAGTACTTCTGGATCCTACCGGAAATATCATTTCATTCGGTCAGGACGAGAATAACGAACTTTACGCAAGCTTCGGAATGAGCATTAGCCGAATCACGCGGGCAAAGGCGTCTGCCGACTTTGACGGGGACCTGCGGACCGACATAGCCATTTACCGGCCATCGAC
>JANPJL010000193.1:0-2334 GCA_031425495.1 Acidobacteriota bacterium | reverse complement strand
GGATCCGCCTCTTCATTTCCGAAAGCTCTGATCTGACCGTGTTCTCGACCCGCATCGTTTACTCGGACCTTGACACCGCTCACTAAGAGAAACTCGTTTAGCTGGGTGACGATCTCCGTATTGGTCAATGCTCCGGGTTTTGGTGACGGGACGGGCTGGACGGCAGGTCCGGGAGTTGGCGTCGGTGTCGGATTCGGATTGATCCGCTTTGGGGGCAGATTGAAGTTGACGGGAATGGCAGCGGCCCGGCCAACCAATACGATCCGGTCTTTCACTTGTCCGCGGATACTGTTGAGGTACGCGGTCAACTCTTCTTGCGTCGGGCGAACCGGAAGTACGATATGGAACGCTTGAGCCGTGACCTTCTTCTTGGTGCCCGGTGTCCACGCAAGCACCTCAAATACAAGTGAATCGCTCACCGGCGACTTGATGAATCCCGACGCGCCCTCATTGATCCAACCAGGATGTCCAAAATCCCACGGTTCGAGTGCTGCATTTGCGAAGCCCCACGACGTCATTTCTTTCGCCGCCCATTCCGCCGAAGCTTTGTGATTGGGCGAACCGGTAAGCCTCGGACCAAAAACGTCCGACAAATAATGCATGGTTCGCATTATTTTCGAGTTATCCATCCCTTCCTTCCGGATCTGCGCGTTGATGTCCGCCTGTCCAAACGCGGCCATCGGCAGCATGACGGCACTGACCATTATCAGCGAAATTAATTTTCTTGCTCTTTTCATTTTTGATATTAAAAGTCCCGCCGAAGAGCGGGCGTCGATCTACTGGAATTGAGTAGCCGGAACAGTCTACATTTTACCGCCCCCGCCGCTCATCAAAAAGTGACGAACGGACAAAGATGCGTGACCGAGTTGTTTGCACCGCGCCTTCTGCGGTAATTTGTTGACGCATGAAAGCAGTTGCCGGCATCCTGACGTTTCTCGTAGCGGTCGAACATATCGCGATCCTCGTCCTTGAGATGTTCTTTTGGGACCATCCGCTCGGTCAGAACATTTTCGGAATGACACCCGAGGTTTCAGCTGCGTCAGCAGTGCTCGCGGCAAATCAAGGCCTGTACAATGGCTTTCTCGCGGCCGGATTGTTTTGGGGGTTGTTTACGGATCGACGAGCGGTAGTGATCTTTTTTCTTATATGCGTAGTCACGGCCGGGGTGTTCGGAGGCCTGACTGCAAAGACGTCGATCCTTATGACCCAGGCTTTGCCGGCCCTCGTTGCTTTGATACTAACTCTCGCGGCGGGCAGCCGATCTGGAAGGCGAGTATGAATTGATCAAGCTACTATCTCACCGACCAGATCGTATTCGAACGCCTCAGTTATCCGCACGTTATAAATGCTGCCGATCTTAGGGTCGAGATCCACCGGCATGTCATTGATCAGTATGTGGCCGTCAATCTCCTGCGTCTGGCCCTCAAGCCGACCGTGAAAGAGCAGATCCGATTCCTGCGAAAGTCCTTCGAACAAAACTTTGTAAGTTTTACCGATCTTCGCCTTATTCACCTGTTTGCTGATTATCGCCTGCTCTTTCATCAGACGATTTCGCCGCTGCTTCGCTATCTTTGGATCGACCTTATCCGGCAGATCGTAGGCCGCCGTTCCCTCTTCGTCCGAATAAGTGAACACGCCGAGATTGTCGAATCGACAATTTCGAACAAAAGCCATCAGCTCTTCAAAGTCTTCATCATTCTCACCGGGAAATCCGGTGATAAATGTTGTGCGGATCGCAATACCCGGAACCGCCTCCCGAACCCGAGCTAAAAGCCTCTCGAGGCTCGCCCGATTACCGCCCCGCTTCATCAGCTTGAGAACTTTTCTCGAAGCATGCTGCAGAGGCATGTCGAGATACTTGACCGCTTTCGGTGTCTCGGCGATCGCGGCAAGAAACGCATCTGAAATGTGAGTCGGATAAGCGTACATGACGCGAACCCACTCGAGTTCTTCGATCTCACCCAGAGCACGGATCAGTGCAGCAAGCGCGTCGACCTCGCCGAGGTCCTCCCCGTAACGGGATGAATCCTGCGCGATCAGAACGACCTCCTTTACTCCCTGCTTTGCAAGGTTCCGGGCTTCTTCAATTATCGAACCAAAGCGTCGTGAGCGAAAACTGCCTCGCATGCCGGGGATCGAGCAGAAGGCGCACGGGCGGTCGCATCCTTCAGCGATCTTGATAAAAGCGGTGTGCGACTCGGTCGCGCGGTACCGCGGCGTGTCGAAGTCGTAGAGGTAAGTTGCAGTTTTGTTCCCGATCGGCTCGTGCGTCAACTGCGTTGCGTCGAACCGATCATCCGCAGCTTTCTAAATTTCGCCGACCTGCGATGTGCC
>JANPJL010000192.1:0-2877 GCA_031425495.1 Acidobacteriota bacterium | reverse complement strand
ATTCCCAGATCACCTGTGTGCCGGCATGTTCATGGTAAATGCCAGCTTCCAATCGGTGCCTTCCTTTACGTAGATCGACGTGCCAAGGACCGGGCCGACTGATTGGCCGAAGCAGGTGCCGTTGGCGGTGGCGTTGTGGATGAGGATCGATGTGTCGTTCGTGACCGAGACACTCGCTGCATCGGCGATGTCGACGCTCTTGATCTCGCAGGGGTTCTCGGTCCAATTCTTTAGCGTGTCCGCTCGGTTGGTGAAATAGCCGCCGAAGATATTAACGAACGCGAGCTCGCGGGCGGTGAGGCCGTCGAGTTTCTTGCCGTCGCGGTTCATCCATCCTTCCCAGACTGATCTTTCGATAGCTGCGAGTTCGCGGGTCTCGCTATCGGGCATGCTACGGATAGTCGGTTTCGGCTCGGCAGCTTTGTCGTCGGTCTTTGCCGGCGGCGGCGCTTTGGGATCGACGATCGGAACCTCTCCGTGCCAGGCTGCCTTCCACTCGGTGTTGTTCCGGAAATAAAGCGAGGCCGAAATGAACGGTGTAACTGCCTGCCCCTCGCACGTGCCGTCGGTCGTGACCTTCATCGTAATGATCGCGGTGGTCGCTCCGACATTTGTCAGTTTCTCATCCGCGAATGAAAAGCTCTTGATGTCGCATCGGTGCTCGGCGATCATTTTGGTCATTGCGCTCTTGTCGAGGCGCCGGCCGTTGGAAGAAGCGACGAACTTGTCTGTCAGAAAGCCTTCAAAGAAATTTCCGTCTTTATTCTTGTATGCGTCGAACGCCTTGGTCTCGAGCGCCTTGAGAGCTTCGACGAGCGTACCGTCCGCCGAGTTCGCGTTGAAATTCGCCATTTGGGTGTTCGCAGCCGGCGCACTGCAGCCGAATAATGCGGCGGCAATAAACGTCAAGAAAATCAGACAAAGGTTTTTCATATACAATCCCCGATTCCAGAATCAATATCGGCCAGTGTGTCAGCCGGAACTCTCGGCCGCCACGATAGACATGGACGTGTTGAAAATATGGACGAAGACGTTCGCGAGTTCGAGTTCTGTCGCGTCTGCCTACGAACTTCTATATGGACGTCCTGTCTAGTCTCTGCTTTACAACGCGTCATCCCACCTTGCGCGTGTAATTCGCGATCGCCTCTTCCTTGGTCGTTCCGAACGCGTAGCAGTCGCTCTCTTCCATGCTCACAAAGTCGGTACCGACGGACCTGACTCGAGATTCATAGAGTTTGCGACGAGGGCGGGAGAACTATTGATTCGTATTATCTCGCCCAGCTCTTTTGCCCAACAGATAGCCGACCGTTAAACCGGAGACGAAAAGAATGACAACGACAGCCAACCCAGCTAGGAGAAGGATGAGTTCGGTTTGTTCGCCAATTCCCATAAGGTTCAGTTTACGCCGATACGTCTTTCTGCTTCAAAAAGGAAGGGACCGTTATTCTTAATTAGGCGGGAAGCATGACATAGGTTGAGCTCCTCTGGAGCTCGCTTGGAGTATGGGTACGCGTCTACAAACATTTGACTCCTAACGGAGCCGGAATGAGCTAAGGCGCAGCTTTCGACTGTGGGACTTCGCGGGTGCGATAGGGTGAGACCGGCCTTCAGAATCTACGGCGCGGACGTCACATGCAAAAGCCCGCGCGTGAGCAAGGGCGATATGCTCAAGTCGTTGTAACTATGGTGAGGCTGCGCAGCGGCTGGCGACGTTGCCAAAAGTTGAGTATATCGCCCTTGCTTACGCGTGGGCTTTTGCACTCTGTGGCTCACGGCCCATCGCGCGGTACACACTCCAAGTTTTGAGAGCAGTTGGTAGTTCTGCAACGCGCCGGCAGCACATGCAAAAGCCCGCGCGTGAGCAAGGGCGATATGCTCAACATTGAGCAAAACGGCCGCTGTGGTTACTCCACCTTGAGTGGATCGCCCTTGCTTACGCGCGGGCTTTTGCACTTTGTGGCTCACCATTAAACGGGCGGCACAGTCGCAGTGAAATGCAAGGAAATCCATGAGATTCCCTAGCTTCAATCCCAAATCCGCAATCCCAATTCCCAAATCGAATCTATTTGCTACCGCGTTGGGTGCATTGAATTGGTTTTCCCTGCTTTCGCAAGCTCTCGCAATCGTCATAGGCCTGCTTGGTAGCGCAAAGAAAACTGCTCGCGCGGCCGAGAAAGTAGGTGCATCCGGATATTTTTATACCAAACCATCCGACGCTGAAAGGATCTGATTTGTACTCGGAATTATCCTTTCTGTCCACCAGCGTGAGCTGGATGCGATCTGACTCTTTCAAGGCCACTGTTACTTCGAACTGAAGGCTCTTCATGTCGTCCCTGCTGGTGAGCGGCTTGCAGCTAACCTTCAGCGGCATTCCTGTTCTAATGACAGAGACAACAATCTGCAACCGAACGTTCGACTTGCACGGATTCGGCGAATCACTTTGAAGCGTGTGAAACCAGTCGGGATTGAATCGGTCCCAGTTCGACACGGACAACTTGTAGAGAGTCTTTTGCCCGGAAGGTGCCACTGCCGAAATGGCGAATGTCGGAGCGCGAAGCTTGCTGGCCGCTTCGGGATCCCCTTTGGGACTGATCTTGTATTTGTATTCGGTGATCGGGCTTTGGTTATTGGCTTCGTTGGATTCCTTTAAGCCATTTATCGGATCGACCGTTACCTGATAACTTTTTCCGCTCAGAGTCTCGGCAGGAACTTTGAACATTACCGTACCAGGCATGCTGTTCATCAGCTCTTGAACTTTCTGATCTTCATACGCAACCTGTTTGCCGGCGGCGTCGATAACGCGAAGCCGCACCCACACTGCGGGAGAGCCGATGTTGCCGACGTTGCGGATAACGGCCCCGATCGAAGAGCCCTGGA
>JANPJL010000191.1:0-16574 GCA_031425495.1 Acidobacteriota bacterium | reverse complement strand
ACCTCGCTGTTCGTCCGACGGAAACTTTACCGGGAGCCGGGTGCCGGTCTTCGGCGCTGGAAGCGTGCCGACGCGCTTTGCGAACTCGACTCGATCGTCCGGGTCGGATTTGATACCCGGTAGACGCTTTAGGATCTCGCCTGCCTGGCCCTGCGAAAGCGGATCGGCGGGCGCAAGCCCCTGCTTGACGCGAGCGTCACCTCCGTCGGCTCCTTCGGTTAGGCGGAACGTCAATCCCGGGGGAATATCCTTCATCCTGTTAGTACGGGCGGCCCCGATAGTCTGCGCGTTTGCAAAGGGTGCAAACATCGACCAGTAAACGGCAAAAACCCACAACCCTGACACGATCTTATTTTTCATCGACTTTATCCTGGAATAAATTGAGCAAACGCTTTTCTTGCGGTCCGGCCGCACTTACGATGCAGCAGCTCTTGAATTGGTGAACGTGGACAAAAAGAATAACTTGCACGAACCCTTTTCATTAAGCACACGTCCACCGTGATGAGGTTTGGTTGTTATGGCTCTGAGACCCTACGCTCACGAGAGCCTCCGGGGATTCACCGTGTGCGGATTTTCACCGCGTCTCGGAAGCGGCGGGTGACGGTCGAAACTTTGGGCCAAGCTACTAGTCGAATTGACTTTCCTGCTATACTGTTCCGGAAATTGCAACTTCTATAAATCCCCTATCGTAGAGGATTTGGCGAGAGTTCTTAAGACCTTTTCAGGAGCGGACAGATAAAGAAATGGGATTGTTTGCAAGAATAATGAGAGTGTTTCGGGCCAGCACGGGCGCTGCTTTGGATAAGATAGAGAATCCCGAGCTGGTTCTGCAACAGACGATCCGCGACATGCGCGACCGGGTGCCCGAGCTCAATAATTCGGTGGCGCAGGTGATGGCGACGGAGCGGCTCCTGATCAAGAATGCCGAGAATCTCGAAAGGCAGGTCGTCGACCTGGATTCTAAGATCAAGGCGTCCGTTAAGATGGGACGTGACGATATCGCGACTGCCTATATCGGCCAGCTCCAGCAGGCACAGATGGATCTCGACCGCACCGGTGGTCAGCTCGAGCACGCTTCACTTGCCTCGAAACAAGCGTTAAAGGCACGTGACAATTACGTCCTGAACATGAAGAAGCGCACTGCCGAGGCGATGCAGCTTATCTCTTCCGCTAAACAGGCAAAGCTACAGGAGCAACTCGCCCAGACGATGGAGACGTTCAACATCGGTGACGATGCTTCGACATTCAACGAGATGCGGGAGAAGATCGATCGTCGCGTGGCCGCCGCGGAAGCAAAGCTTCAGCTAGGTGCCGCATCGGTCGACAATCAGATGGCCGATATCGAGCGCGAGGCGATGGATATCCAACTGCAAGACAAACTGCTCGAGTACAAGCAGCAGATGGGATTACTCGGATCGGGCTCAGACACTTCCAACAAGCAGATCGGCGCGGGAACCGGAGCGAAAAGCGACGACGCGCACGAGCCGATCATCGTGAATGAGACGAATGACTCGAACCGCTCTAATTAGTCCGGACCTCACACACTTATCATCGAACGTGTCTAACTAGATCGGCATCTAGTAACTTATGGCGGATTTGGAGAAATACCAGCGGGACCTCCAGCGATTTCAGACGAGCTACTTGAAGGAGGCCGTTAAGGAACCCTATAACTTTTGGGGGTTAGCTGGATTCGCAGTTGCCGCTGCGTATAGTGCAAGCGTTTGGCCGCTCCTGCTCGCGTTGATCGCAGAATTTGTTTATTTGATGGTTGTTCCAAACCTTCCGTACTACCGCCAGCTCGTCCAGAAACGCGAAAGAGCACGCCTACTGCTCGCAAACAAGACTGCCCGTGAAAAGCTGATCAAGACCTTCACGCCACGCGAGCGCGAGGCAGTCGAATATCTTCGTTGGCTCAAAGAGAAGATCCAGGACAATTACAAGAAGTTCACCGGTGCAGGTTCGCTTCCCTCAAATCTGAGGACGCTCGACCAGCGGTGGGAAGATTTCGTTGATTTGCTCGATGTTTACCGCCGACGCAAACAGCACCTCAAGTCGATCAATCGGCAGGCGGTGCACAACCAGCTCTCGCAAGCCTACCGTGCGGCAGAGAATGCCGGTGCAGATGAAAAGACGAAACGGATTCAGCAGACCAACGTTGAGATACTAAAGCGTCGCATTGCGTCGTTCGACGAGATCGAACGGAGCGTTAAACTGGTCGAGGGACAACTCCAGTCTATCGAAAATTTCTTTAGCTATCTGAATGACGAGATCGTCACGATGTCGACACCTGAGAAGTTCTCACTGCTGGATTTCGAACAGCTCTCAGATTCGATCGCGATGACAAAGCAGATGCTCGACGCGACGGCCGACGAGGTAGGGGCACTCGACGCTTACAACCGTCAGATCGGAAATTACGAACTCCTTCCCGGTGCAAACTCCTAAGCCTTTCTACCTGGTTGTCGTCACGCCCTACGGCTCAACTCACACTCAAACATCGATCGTGGAAAGGTTGTGATCCCATTCGCGCATCCAGGCCATCGAGCTGTGGTCCTCGGCGAAGACCGAGTAGCGGTTCCAATCAAAGAAGCCGCTCCTATCCGGTGTTATCCGAAGCTCGGCATTCAACAGTCTTGCCACTTTTTCATCCGGAAAGAATTCGAAGTCAGCTTTTCGATACCGCTCTTGCCTCAGCCGGTGGATCATCGACGTAAACGTGCTTCGATACGTGCCGATGAAAGACACGGCGGACGCACACAGCAATTGGTTAATTATCGTAAGAGCGTTGAAATCGGTAAACTCGAGTTCGCTGTATGAGCTCCGATACTCGTCAAAGACAAGTTCGTCGATGAATATAAAACGACGGCCTTCGAAAATATCAGAGAATATCTGTCTCTCCTGAAGACCGTCGGTAGCGATGATGATCGGCAACCCTTCGTCAGTAAAGACGCGTCTGGCGTAGTTCCTGAATCGCTCCATATTCACGGCATAACCGTCTGAGCTATAGTTCTCGAAATAGTCGCCGAGCCGTAGATGCACGGCGTGATGTGGTCCGACCTCCATGTCTATCCTGTGGGCGAGCTGCTCCAGGCTTTTGAGATAACGGATCTTCACTGAATCGAGCAATGCCTGCTTTTCATCGCGGCCCAGAAAATAAAAGACACTCGGATTGGCCAGCTTCGTATGCGTCCACTCGATCACGTCGTACTTGGAGAGTTCCTCCCTTGTCTGACACTGGCGGCCGATCGAAAATGAGTCCCAAATGACGGTCTTCTCGAATCGGCTTCTCATTTCCTCGGTAGTCGCGAAATGGCTGTACAGCAACTGGAACCCGATTTTACTGGCGGTCTTCCGATCGATATCGAGGCGACGCCGGTTCGGAATTTCGACAAGCTGCGAGACGACCGATCGCGGACTTTCGAGCAGCAATCGGAATTTATCTTTGAATTCGGGTTCGAAGGCGTATGCGGGCGGAGTCGAACAAGGGATCTCGTAATCGAAAAAGAAATCGCGGTCGAGAAAATTAGACAGCGAGATACACATCGTGTACGACATGACGTGTGTGTTCAGGCCCTCTTCTCCGCGGGACGCATTCTCGAAATATATCATCGCCCGGTGATTGTATCTGCCGGCAAAATGATCCTCAACCCTTACACTTCGAAGCCTTCGATCTGCGGCAAATCGGTGTTACGGGTCGGTGCGGCGGCCTGAGGTGACGGCTCGACGGGATTTGCTTCGACACCCGACCCATCCGGTTGCGGTAATTTTAGATCGCTGATCTGGAGGGTAAGGTTATTCGCGTTCGATGCATACGAAAGGCCAACTTCCCGGGTGATCTGGCCAGTGCGGATCAAATTCTCGAGAATCCTGTCGAACGTTTGCATTCCGTCGATCTCACCATCGTTCATGGCGTCGGTGATGGATCGACCTTCCTTTTCACCTTTTTCAATGTACTCTCGCGTGCGAGAGTTCGAGACAAGTATCTCGATCGCGGCGATGCGTCCGCCGCCGACCTTGGGCATGAGACGCTGCGAGATAATGCGCCTGAAAGACTGAGACAGGCGGGTACGAATAGGAGCTTCTTCGATCTTAGGAAACACGCCGATGATGCGATCGATCGTCTTGGCGGCGTCGATAGTGTGGAGCGTTGAAAGTACGAGGTGGCCCGTTTCAGCGGCCTCGAGTGCGACTTCGATAGTTTCACGGTCACGCATCTCGCCGACCAAGATAACTTTTGGCGCCTGGCGAAGAGCGGCCCGCAGAGCAAGTGCGAAGTCCGGCGTGTCGGAATGGAGCTCACGTTGATGAACAGTGCCCAGTTTGTGTTCGTGAATGAACTCGATCGGATCTTCGATCGTCACGATATGATATTTTTTCGTTGCGTTGATCAGATCGATGATAGCGGCGAGCGTAGTAGATTTTCCCGACCCGGTCGGCCCGGTGACGAGGACGAGCCCGTTCTTGAGCTGTGCGACGTTCATTACGGCCGGCGGCAGATTCAGCTCTTCCCAGTCGGGCGGCTTTGTCGGGATCACCCGCATCACGATGGCGTGTGTCCCCCGCTGACGAAATATATTGACGCGAAAACGGCAGAGCCCGGGCACGCTGTATGAGATATCGGCCGAACCTTTCTTGTCGAGCGTTTCCGTCCCCTGGTCGTTCCCTGTCAGCATGAGACCAACAAAACCCTCTATATGCGTTGGCTTAAGACTCTCAAGACCAGAGATTGGAACGTTTTGGAGCTCGCCCGTCAGCTCGACCTGCGGTGCCCGACCGGGAGAAAAGATCAGGTCGCTGACCTTACTGTCCGTTGCGAGCATTCGCTGGAGCACACTATGAAAGTACTGGATCTTTTCGACATCCGACGATGAACTTAAGACTGCAGGTGAAGAGGCTGATTGTTCGTGCATTTGAGGTTGTAAAAGCTAATGCGAAAGAAAATCGGGATAGCAGGAGTCGATGCCCAGAGCTTCGACCTTTCAAGGGTACTACGTTACGGCGATTTAACGCAACGACTTGGCTGCCTTGCCCGTGCCAGTATTATGATCTAGAATCATGGATTTTAGACAGAGGGCAGTTCGCGACAAGACGGGTTTGATAATCGAAATATATTCTTGAAGGAATCAGCTATATGAAACGAGTAGGAATTTTAACCGGGCGCGAGGTAACGTTTCCGGAATCGATCATAAATAGTATAAATGAGAAGGGTGCCGGCGAGGTCGTGGCCGAAATGGTCACGGTCGGCGGGATCAAGCTCGACGAACCGAAAAAGTACGACATCATAATCGACCGCATTTCGCACGAGGTCCCATACTATCGCGCAATGCTCAAGCGAATGGCGCTCGAGGGAACCCATATCATCAACAACCCTTTCTGGTGGTCCGCCGACGATAAGTTCTTTAACTTTGCGCTGGCGCACAAAATTGGCGTCGCGATCCCAAAGACGGTTTTGCTGCCTCAGCACGACTACATCAAGGAAATCACAAGCGAAAGTCTGAGGAATCTCGAATTTCCGATCAACTGGGAAGAGATCGTTAACCATGTCGGCTTCCCTGCTTTTCTAAAGCCCCACGACGGTGGAGGCTGGAAAAACGTGTCTAAGATTCACTCTCTCGAGGAACTTTGGAGCGAGTATAACCAGTCCGGCACTCTCTGCATGACGCTTCAGGAAGGGATCGAATACGACCAGTTCGTCCGTTGCTACTGCGTCGGCAAGGAGAAGGTTCTGATCATGCCGTACGACCCTTCGAAGCCGTACCTCTCGGGTATGCAGTACGTGACCGTAGAGAATTATCTTACACCGGAGTTGCACATGCGGGTCGAACGGGACGTGATCACGATCTGCGAGGCTCTTGGTTACGATCTGAACACAGTTGAGTTCGCGATCAAGGACGGCGTGCCGTACGCGATCGATTTTATGAATCCTGCCCCTGATGCGGAACTGGCATCGGTCGGCGAATCCAATCATCGATGGATCGTCGACAACCTGACCGATTTCATTTTAAGGAAATTGAAAGAGGGATTTCAGACGCCGGAGTATCGTTGGTCCGCGATGCTTAACCCGCCCGAGCGCTCCACAGCCGGAATCGACTCCGGGGGAAACCGCGTTCCCAGAAAGTCGCCAAAGCCGACCGTCAAAAAAGCCGACTCCAAGAAAGCCGGCAAGTAAGATTTTATTTCTATTCTTTGCATTAAGCCCGCCAAATTCTTAATAGGACTTGGCGGGGTCTTTTTTTAATCGTCCGTTTCCATCAACTCGAATGGTATACGCGGCGAAAGCATACGCAACATTAGTAACGCAACGATCCACACCGTAAGGCTGATCCCCGAAACGGCCCAGCCGATGTTCGTAACCAGACTGTCGTCAAATAGGAGCCCGATCACGATCCCACCCAAACCGACGAGGACGACCCGTACCGACGAGCGTTTCGTACGTTCCAGCGTCTCGAGGAGATTTACGCGACTGATCTCAAGCTCCAGATACTCTTCGTCTTGGTTGAGATGCGAGAAATAGTCGACTTCGGTTCGGGACCATCGGCGCAGTGCCCCGGTGCCAGCGAGTCTGTTTGCAGCGGAGAAGTTATGGATCACGTGTGCCATTTTCCCCTCCCGGAGCGCCAACTCGGCCATTCCGCGCAAGACCCTGAAGCTCTCGCCGAATGCATCCACCACACGTCTGAAGACGATCGCGGAGCGTCGCCACTCGCCAATCTGAAAGTAGCACTCGCCGATCCGCGCGAGCAGATCGCGGTCGTCGCCTGCGTGCCGTTCGGCAAGCCTCATCATCGCAAGA
This sequence comes from Acidobacteriota bacterium, assembly GCA_031425495.1. GTDB lineage: Bacteria > Acidobacteriota > Blastocatellia > Pyrinomonadales > Pyrinomonadaceae > OLB17. Next base: position 9,784 of record JANPJL010000191.1, on the reverse strand, counting down.
GCCCGGTGCTCCAGTTTTTGGTCGCTCTCTGAGCCGGCGACAGACCGAATGCATTCAGCGAATTCGAACAATAAACGAGCGTCTCGTGGACGAAGGATCGCCGCCCGGCGAAATGCCTCGAGCGCCTGAAGTAAGCGCCCCGAAACCCGCAGCTCATTAGCCAGCCTGCGTAGATAGTTCGCCCTCGCGACGTCCTCGTCGGTCGAGATGCTGTTGTTCTTACCAATCAATCTGATCTCGGCGAAGGAGCCGTCGAGGACTTCACTGGAAGGTATCTCGGATTCCTTGGCCTTTCGGCGTACGTCGCTTTTTTCGACTAGGTAATCCCGCAAGTCGACAGAGGTATAGTCCAGTACGTCTTCAGGAACCAGATTCAGCAGCGAGCGGATCATACTCATGTATCCGCGGTGGCCGGATGAAAACACGAACCGGGCCGTTTTTCCGCTGACGGTGGTCCTGTAAGTGTAGTAAACGTTGCGACCACGTTTTATACCGGGGAAGGCCACGGTCTCAACCTGCTCTATATCCGAGATTTTTAGTCGGTCGCGAGTGCCGGTCAACCTTGCCCATAGCCGCGGAAGGATCCCGGTGCGGCCGATCCTGCGGCCGTCAAATACGATCCGGTCGGTGATCCAGAGGAGCGGGACCAGGATCCACATTGCCAAAGCCACGAACGCACAATAGTCCGGGTACCCCAGGTACGCGATCAACGCCGTAAGAAATGAAGCGGCGAAAAGGAAAGCCACATATCCGCCCGGCATAGCTCGGACGTGGGCTTTTCGCTGCCGCTCTCGGGGCTTCGCGGCGCGGTCAAATTCTTTTTCTTCGCGAGCGTTCATTCGAGTCAAAAGTACAAAGAGGGCCGGAGATTTGCAACCGTCTATCCTGTAAAACAGTGAACACTGGCGGCATTCTCAAAAGGGCCCGGCGGAATGGTGTTCATTCCGACCGAGCCCCGTCAATTTTTATCGATCTTACTGGCCGAAAGGCATGCCGCCGCCCATGGCTGGGTCGGGAGCCGGTTCCGGGATCTCTTTCGCCTTTTCGGGATCGAGCTCCGTAAGCTTCTTCTTGGCGTTTTGCGCGGTGGGCGTCAGGGTAACAGCCTTGCCGTCGGCGTCTTTTACTTCGCTGGCCGCTTTCACAATGCCGAACAAAAGATCAACCGCTTCCTGCTTCTTCCCTTTTTTCTCAAGGAGCAACGCAAGCTCGAAGTTGATCGTCTCCTTCGAAATTATCGGATCCGAAAGTGTCGCCAGCTCCTGATACAGAGCAGCAGCCTCGTCGATCCGGCCGTCCGCGGTTCTCGTCTGAGCAAGCGCGAATTTGGAAAGACTCCCGATCTCGTCGCTTCCTTTTGCCAGCCCTTCAAGCTCCGCGATCGCCGCTGCACGGTCAAGGCTAAGCCGATTCACTGCCACGAAATATCGGGCCTTCTCTGCCACGTCTCCGCCGTACTTCTCCGCCACACCCTGAAACTCGGCAACGGCTGCTTCGGCTCGTTCCTTTTCGGTTTTGAAAGTCTTCTCCGTCGAGCCAGCCGGAAGCGGCTCACCGGTTACGCGCAGCTGAGAGGTCTCGATAGCCTTTCCCAATGCCGCGGTCGCTGTCGCATTCGATCGGCCGCTCCATGAGTAGATGATCCATACTACAATTGCCAGCACAGCAAGTGCCGCCAAGGCGTAGAGAATATTTCGCCCCTGACCCTCAAGCTTCTTTCCGGCTTCTTCGATCGTTCCACCGACTCGCTGCTGAAAAGGGTCCTGGTATCGTGGTTTGTCTTTCGGTTCGTTAGTCGCGACCGCGGTGGGTTCGAGACTCCTTTTTTTTCGTGCCATCTTACTTTAAAAATGCAATTCTGAGATTGTCGGCCGTTGTATAATCCAGGGAAACGGCCCGTTTCCAAAAGAGTTAATTTAGCTTAAATACGCATCGAGGGCAAATAAACGGTCGCCTTGACCCAAAACAGGTGGTTGAACTTACGTTTTTTCTGTTCTGTAGGGAACATATTTTGAGATCGGGTGTCTAAGTAATCGTTCGCAAGAGATGCGGGCGGTGAAACTTAAGTTCTCCGACGGGAGAAGGCAGAACGCACGAGATGGTCTTCGGAAAGTCAATTACGTTTGACGAGGAAGATATTGGAAAGGTCGCCGTGGCGGCCGAAGTCTCAGTTGCGTACACCAGGGCCGATTCAGATTTTGTCGATCGGTTGAGAAATGGCGACGCAGAGGCTTTCGACACGTTGATAACCAGATATTCGGGCGACATCTATTCTCTGCTTTACCGGATGACCGAGGACTCGGAAGAGGCCGCCGACCTGACGCAGGAAACGTTCCTGAGTGCCCTTAAGTCGATCAGGTCGTTTCGGGGCGAGTCAGAATTAAAGACCTGGCTGTTTCGGATCGCACTGAACCACTCTAGAAATAGGTTCCGCTGGTGGAAGCGGCGAAAGCGAAGCGAGACGGTATCGCTCGACAAGCCAATTGGCGACGGCACGGCAACTATCTCCGACACGATCGCCGACGACGCCGAGACGCCCGAGGAAGTGGTCCTCCGGCTCGAACGACGAAACCGGCTGATCGCGGCCCTAAACGGTTTGCCCGAGATCTTTCGCGAAACAATAGTGCTTTGCGATATCGAGGGATGCGGATACGAAGAGATCGCTCGTACGTTGAGCATAAATATCGGAACGGTAAAGTCGCGGGTTGCGCGCGGACGTGAGCAGTTGCGAAAGCGACTGGGCGATTTTTGAAAATTGAGGGAATGGTTGACTCGCCCCGGTTTATCTTTGAAGACAAAACAAATCGGTGCCAAACGAGGTCGAAGAGGACGGGTACGGTTCAAATTATGCGGAAGCGGTTAATGACGGCGTCTTTGAAAAAGGACCAGCAACAACGTCACTAGCATGTGGCCGGAAAAGGGAACAGTAACGCGTTGTTCTCTCCGAGAAGAGAACAGCCGGGGTCAGTGAGCCATTCTCTCAATAATGCTTATGACTAAATGTGAGGAGCTAAAATTCGATCTGCCGTTGTATTTGGACGGAAGCTTGAGCAGTGATCTACGCTCGGCGATCGACTCTCACCTTCCTGAATGTCCGCTTTGCCGGCAAAAGGTTTCGGAGTTCGAAGAACTTTCCAGGGGATTGAAGGCGGTCCCGCGTCATGCCGCGCCGCGTGACTTGATCGCGTCGATCCGCGCATCCGTTGCGACCCAGCTATCGCCGACACGCAACGCCCCCATGTTCCAGCTTATCGATCTGCCGAGGCGTTGGACCGATGCATGGCTATTGCCTTCGGGCATAGGTGCCATGGCGACACTGTTATTAGGGTTCACATTGCTGTCGTTCTTTTTCAACTCCCAGCCAGTTCCCTTGTCAGCGTACAGCCGCCCCTTGACTCCCTCATCGACGTCGGTGTTTCTGGCTAATAATCTTGATCTTTCACCTAACGAGTACGCCGGGACGCGTCTCGCGATCTCCGGAGAGTCACCAAGTATAAACCCACGTGGGGCGCTCGTTGCGTTAACGAGGTCTTTGGTCCGGGGCGAAATGCGGGATGACGAGGTCGTTGTGGTTGCAGACGTATTCGGTAACGGTCTTGCTCAGATTGCCGAGGTTGTCGAACCCTCGAATGATCGGAGAGCGATCGAAGAACTCCAGAAGGCTTTGCAGTCAGACCCGGCATTCGCACCCTTCGTGCCCGCTAATATGGACAACCGGTCGGATAGTGTGCGGGTCATATTCAAAATTCAGAGCGTTAACGTCAATACCTCCTCGGACGCACCTTAATCTACGAAATCCAACCGTTAGCATCCGACTTCTTCTATCCGACGATATAGAATATTGGGAGATGGAAGCGGGGGTGTTTGCGAATGAACTACGGGTGGCTTTTTCAAAATCTTTTAAATGACGGACGGAGAGCGGCGGAAGACCTTTTCGATGTTCTTACGGATGTCGTAGCAGACCGGGCTGGATCGCTCCGTAACGGTACAGAACACGATGAAGTAGTTCTGCCGCGGGATTTGGCCGCTCATCGCGACGCCCAAACAGAGTGGTGGTATTACACGGGCCATGCGAATACGTCGACCGGCCGCGAGTTCGGATTCGAACTCGTCTTCTTCAAGCGCCGCACCGACCTCGACTCGATCTCTATCGTTCCCCTTCGCCTCCTGGGCAATCCATTCTACTTCGCCCATTTCGCTATCACGGATATTACTAACAACCGGTTTCGGTATTGTCACAGGAAAAGCGCGAACGGCGTTCTCGACTATCCCGCCGCGATGAGTGAGAGTCACTACTATCTACGGCTCGGAGACTGGTCGGTCCGCGAAGCGGCAGGATCTCATATCGTCCGGTCGACGATCGATGACGCGGTCGTTTTCGAGGCGACGCTCACTCCCGAAAAACCGGTTGTACTCAATGGTCGAAACGGAGTGTCGTTCAAAGACACCGGCGAGGCGTCGAGGTACTTTTCGTACACGCGTCTGGCATTGCAGGGCGATCTCACGATAGACGGCGCGACAGAGCACTTCGACGGATCGGCTTGGATGGATCGGGAGTTTGGAACGTGGAAGCCGACCGAGAATCAGAAGGGCTGGGACTGGTTTTCCATTCAGCTTGATAACGATTGCGAAGTAATGGTCTATCAACTTCGAAACGGTAAAGGCGAGCCGTCGCCGTTCTCGAGCGGAACCTTTGTTGAGAAGGATGGAACGCACACCGCGATCACTGCCGACGATTTCTCGATCGAGCGTCTCGACACCTGGACAAGTCCGAACACCGGCGCTGAGTATCCATCACGCTGGAGATTGAAAGTGCCGAACAGAAAATTGGAGCTCGAGATCACTCCCGTCCTCCAGGATCAGGAACTCGATACTCGGGGCACGACGATGATCGTCTATTGGGAAGGAAGCTGCCGAGTGAAAGGCGTAGCCGACGGAAAAGAGACGGCCGGTCGGGCATATGTCGAACTCGTCGGCTACGACCGCTCGCACGAGGCTCCGAACCTGGCAAAATTTTTAATGGGAACGTCGTTGGATTTCGTTAACCGCGTGTTCACAAAATGAAAGAATGATCGTTGATCGTTGGAGAGCATCTTCATGCACTGCCAGCATCCCTTTCGTCATCGCGTAGCGATTTGGCGAATTTAGCCGTGGGCCTTTTGCCCACGGTCGAACCGTAGCGCTCCGGCGTCGCATAGCGACGCTCGGCAGCCGCATATCGGGCGTCGCTAACGCGACGCGATGCAGAAACCCTAGCAACCGTGGGCTAAGGCCCACGGCTAAATTCGATAGTCGCTGACGCGACAATGATCGGTTTCTTTGAGGTTGAGCGCAGCTTCATACGCCGCCAGCATCTCCTTCGCGAAAAAAGAGGCCGCCTTCACAGACAGCCTCTTCTTCCCTAATATTTCAAATTCCTACGACTTGTCGATCTCAGCCTTGAGCTTGCCGGCTAGTTCAGGATCTAGTTCAAGCAAACGATTGTACTGCTCCAGCGCCGCGGTCTTGTTCCTCTGTCGTAGCTGTAGGATCCCGACATTATATCTCGCCCTTACGAACCGCGGACTCATCCGCAAACAATTCACATAAGCCTCGATCGCCTTGTCGGGCTGATTGTCAGCAAAATAAGCATTCCCGAGAAGATAGTAGCCGTAGGACGAATCCGGGCTCTTGGTCGTAAAACCGATAAGTCCGGTCACAGCACGCTTATAAAACTGAGTCGCTTCCGCTGGCTTTTTGGCAAGATCGTGTGCGCGAGCAAGATAAAAGTACGTTTCACCGTCGTCGGGCTTTAACCTGAGCGCGGTGTTGCACTCACGAATTGCCATCTCCGGTTTATTCACGTCGTTCAACGCACGGCAGAGGCCTGTATATCCAAGGTGCTCGCTTGGCAGGAACCGTACACCGGCCTGTGCGGCCTGAACGGCTTCATCTTTCATATCGGCAAGACTGTATAACGAGCTCAGACTCGTATAAATCCGACCGTCGTTAGGAAACGTCCTCAGCGCTCGACGTAGTGTTTCGATGGCCTCACTAAACCGATTCTGATTACGGAGCAACTCCGCGAGGCTTTGATAGGCTCGATATTCGTCGGGCCGAGCTGCAACTGCCTTCTGATATGAGGCGATGGCTTCCTCGAATTTGCGTTGCTTCTGATATCCATCGGCCAGGAGAAGTAGTGCTTCACCGAGCGCCGGCGACGGTCGCTTGACCGCTTCTTCCGCGGCTTTCACTTGACCGGCTGTATCGCCGAGTCGGGAATTTGCACGCGCCATCTCGATATAAAGATCGCTCTTGTTCGGATCTTTCGCAATAACTTTCTGATACGCGTCAACTGCACCACGGTAGTCGCCATTCGCGTAGCTTATATCTCCCGCTGCCTGCCAAAAAGTGACGTCGTTGGGATCAAGTTCAGTTCCCTTTCTTACATCGACCAAAGCCGCTGTGTAATTCTTCTCGGCGAAATAAGATCGCCACCGGATCGCATAAACCTTTAACGGGGTCTTGTAACCTTTCGCCAGAGCCGTCTCCAGCGCGGGTAATGCCTTGGCGTGTTCGTCGAGGTAAAAAAATGCAGCTCCCTTCCAAAAATGGTAATCGGCATTCTCCGGATCGAAGTCGACCGCCTGCGAATAACTATCGGCCGCGATCCTATAATCTCGTTTTCCAAACGCGACCCTTCCTTTCTCTGCCGCCTGTCGTGCTTTCTTCGTATCCTTCTTAACGACTTGCTTAGTCTGAGCAGAAATCGAGTCCGCGAAAAATCCGGGTGAAAGACAAAGAGATCCAACGACCGCTAGAATTAAAAGGAGTCTTTTCTTAACCATTGAATCAACCTCTTGCGCTTACTGAAGAATGTCTGTTCGGCCAGGATTCGCCTTAGGCCGCGGGGTAGCCTTCGCTCCCGGCGATGCCGGAGGGCGATTAGCGGCCGGTCTTGTCACACCAGGGCTCGGCCTGGATGCAGGACTGGCGCCTTCGGCCCGCGTTACCGGTACCGAGTTCGTACTAGTCGTTTCGGCAGTCGCGACGTTAGCGTTGAGGTCCGTATCTAACTTCGTGTTGGAGTCAGCAGTGCTATTGCTATTCGACTCGGGAACCGTTTCGGTCGGCAGAGCAGGAAGGCTGGTCTGCATTTCGGGCGATGGTTCCGGAGATGGACTTGGCTCCGCAACGACTGCAGGAGCGTAATAGTTCGTATAGTAGTACCAGCCTGCACCTGCGGTTCCGATTGCCAAAACCAGCAATGCCGCCAGCCCGCCCAAGACGGCTACGGCCCTACTCTTCGGCTTCTTCGCGCTCGTCGTCGCAACAACAGGACGGATCGGAGCAGGTTCCTCGGTCCGTGACGCGGCGGATGATGCAAGCACGGTAACGAAGGAATCACGATCGTCTCTATCCGTTTCGCTTGGGTCGATTTGGATCGCGGGGAAAAACGCTTCGTTCTGACCGTTTGCTTCCGGGACAGGGGCCGGCATCTCGATCGATGCCTCGCTCCGCGGTCGTGCTTGTTCGAGATTCTCAACGGGATCGAAAGCGAGCGTCGCATCGAAATCGATCTCGGAACCATCGTCACCCGCTGGCACTTCACTCTCCGCGGTCACTGGCGGAAGAGGTTCGGAGGGCATTATGTGAGTCTTCTCGATCGCTGCCGATGGATGTTCTTCAATAGTGGCGACGTCTCCCAGGTTGAAGGCAACAGTCTGAGCCGCCATTGCTTCCTGCATACGTGTAAACGCACGCCGGAGTTCTTTCTGCATCTCCCGTGCGGTGCCGTAGCGTCTTTCCTGGCTGACCTCCATCCCTTTTAAAAGGACTTCAGAAACGGCGACAGGCACCTCAGGGTTGATCGTGTGAGGTGCAGCGATGGGATCCGAAAGGCCATTCAGCATTGCGTCGGCACGGGACAACGCATCGTCCGGAACGACGTTCGTCAGCATCTGGTAGAGAGTCGCGGAGAGCGAATAAAGATCGCTACGTGCGTCGGTTCCGATGCCGCGTATCTGTTCCATCGGAGCGTAGTGCGGCGTGTAGCCGACCACGCTGCCGGTACTACCCGAACTCGAGAGGTGTGTCTGGCCGGTTGACGTTTTCGACAGACCGAAATCGAGAAGAATGATGTGGTTGTCGTCCGTCAGCTTTAGATTCTGGGGCTTGATGTCGCGATGGACTATCGCCGGCTCGTGCGAGTGGAGATACGAAAGAGCGTCTAGCAACTGATCTGCCCAAAACATTACCCAGCTTACCGGGAATGGCTTTTGCGCGGCTTCGAGACGTTTTGAGAGATCCTCGCCGGCAATATGCTCCATCACAAGATATTGCTCTTCGCCCTCTCCGAAATGATCGCTTACCTTGGGCAATACGGGATGTCGCATCCTTGCCAACGTCCTGGCTTCCCGCTCGAATGCATTCCCGAGCATCTCATCGCCGGCAAAGTACGTCCGCTTAAGAGCAACAGCACTTCCCAAACGTTGATCGACGGAAAGGTATACCTCGCCCATCCCACCCTTACCGATAAGGTGCACGACAAGATAGCGATTTTGAATCAACGTGTTCTGGGCTAAAGGTTTCATCTGGGTGAATCGCAGGAATGCAGAGACCCCTACATTTTCTAACAAATGACTTTAAACATCAATAGGGGAAAGGGAGTATGACTAGTCTTGACCGTCAGTCGCTGGTGCTTCCCTATCCGCATGCTGCCAACAGTGCCCCTTCGTTTTTACCCGACGGGTGCACGCTGTTCCCTTGCGCGTAGTCGCACCGCAAAAATACACCGCTTCGGAAGATGACAACGGGCGCGTCTCTCGTTGCCTAAGAGTTGCCGCGTCAGAATTTGACAGCGGGGTCGTTGCGTTTGTGTCCGGGGCGTTAAGATTCGCCTTCGTCGTCCGATTCGAGACTATCTTGTTCGCCTCGGCCCTAAACTCTCGGACCGACTCGGTCGATTTCGCCGCCGACGGTAAATTGGCCGAACTGCTCCCACCGATATACGTGACCAACCCGGCCGCACCGATCAAAAGCGCTACCGCGGCTCCGACGCGGGGCATCAGGTCATGCTCTTTCTGCTCGATCGCGCAAAACTCACAGAATCGCCTACTCGTCAGCGGTGTCCAGCGCGAGCGGGCGATCTTTTCTCCGCAATGGCAGCAAAAGTTGGGACGATAGAGCATGTCGCTGTCGAGCTCGGAACGAAATCAATTGAGTTAAATGAATGCGCGGTAAGTATAGTTCAATTCATTCAGGTTGTTAAGACGCGGATGAAACCAGCGACAGTGCAACCGCGTTACTATATCCAGCGTCTGATTGTTTAGAATTTAACCTATGGTCCTCCGCCCAATTCTTTTCTTGATCTTACTTACCGTGTCGTCGACCACCGTATCTTTCGCCCAGGACGATGACCCGGTGCGAGTGGATTCAGCGATCGTTCGCGTAAATGTTGGCGTCGTCGACGAGCGCGGACGTCCGATCACGACGCTCGACCGATCGAACTTTAACGTTTTTGAAGACGGGGTCAAGCAGGAAATTGCGCGCTTTGAGACTTCGTCGGCTCCATTCAGTGTCGTAATGATGCTGGACATGAGCGGTTCGACGCGTGGCTTTCGGCAGAATATCCAGATGGCGGCGACCCGTTTCCTCGATGCCCTCGGGCCGGAAGACCGTATCGCGGTTGTAGAGTTCTACAGCAAGGTAAATTTGCTGAACGACTTTACGACCGATCGCCGCGTTGCCTTCCACTCGATCTCGGTGGCGAATGGGGCGGGCGACACGGATCTCTACAAGGCCC
>JANPJL010000190.1:0-21432 GCA_031425495.1 Acidobacteriota bacterium | reverse complement strand
AGGCTAAAGCCGAAAGGAAGCTTTTTATGGGATTGGGCTTGAAGCCCCAGACGAGAAAGAATAACTGTCCACGACCTTAAGAGACCGTGTCAAAACTCGAATGCCTGGCGGCGGAGCTGCCAAAAGATTACAGCCAGACGTGAAACGTCTGGGAAACTCGAATCTCATCTCCCCACTGAAGGTGCGGTAGACATGGTCTCTCGCCCCTCCAGGGCGGAGTGGTTATATTGCACCGTTCCAGAAGCTCCGCATCTGGCTTTGTTCTTTTGGCAGCTTCGCCGCCGAAGTTGCTAGTTTTGACACGCCCTCTTAAGGTCGTGGCAATTTAGACAGCCGGCACCGCAGTCTGACTCAAAGGGATGTGGGGCTGAGCTTTGGCAGAATCAGATCTTTAATCTTCAGTGTCGATGTAATGAAAAAGAGGCCGCCATTTTCGGGCGGCCTCTATTATTTCATCTGCGAATAAACCTTACTCGACAACCGGTACGAAGATCGACTTGTTGATCGCGCCTTCATTACCGACGACCGCAAAGCGAATGTTCTTCATATACTTGTTTGCGACTGTTCGGATATCCGCCGGAGTGACGGAGCGGACGCCGTTCAAAAACTCGAACGAGTTTTTCCAGCCGCCGCCGATCAGCTCATAACGCGCAAGCTCGCCGACCTGTGCCGCACTTGTCTCCTGACCAAGGTAATGCCGCGTAAGATAGAACGACGAGATCTCATCGATAATACCCTCCGGCAGCGTCCGGTTCTGCAGTAGTTTGATCTGGTCGAGCATTACAGCGACAGCCTGGTTGGCATCGTTTGCCGATACGGAAATGTTTGCTGTGTTGACCGCGAAGTTATTCATATCCGCGCTCGGTGCGTAGCTCAGTTGTCGCCGGACGCGGACCTCCTGGTGGACAAGCGTCTGGAGGATCGTTGTCGCGACACGCATCGCATGATAGTCCGGATCGCGAAGTGCGGGTGCGCCGAATGAGCCCTGCACGTAATTGGTCGGCAGCGTCCTCGAAGTAACGTTGAGTGTGCCCTTCGAAAAATCGAGAGGCGGCAATGCCTGTTCCTTGTAATCGCCGCGCGGTAGTTTGCCGAACGTCGCGGCAACCCGGCTTTTTACCAATTCAGGATCGAGATCTCCGACGAACACGAGCAGCAGCCGCGATGTCTGCATCAAGTTCTTATGATACGAACGAAGCTCTTCCGCCGAAAAGCGCGCGATATTGACCGGCGTTCCACTCATGTCATTTGCATAAGGATGACCGGCATAGATGACCTTGTCCTGAAGCGTCTGCAAAGCGCTTTCGGGACTCGTGCCGATCTCGTTCAGACCCGTCTGGATCTGGCTCCGACTCCGGGCTATGTCTTCAGCAGCAAACGCGGGGTTCAGCGTTACCTCGGTCAAGATCTCCCACACGCGATCAAAGCTCGCACGCGTAGAGGCAAACGAAACTGCGCTGTAATCATTCGAAACTGCTGCTCCGATCGAGCTTCCTAGTCTGGCCAGTTCGCGCCTGACTGTCGCCCGCGGCATTTTCTGCCCGGCTTCGACGGCGGTGGTGAGCATCAGATTCTCGATCCCCGCATTCTTGTCGTCGATGTTTCGAGCGCCGCCCCGTATAAATAAACCGCCGGCAACTGTCGGAGACGACGTCCGTCGCTTCACGATCACTTTCAAACCATTTACGTCGAATTCGGTGACCGCGGCCGCCTGAGCTGAAAAGTCGCCAAGCTTGACCGTCTGAGCGTTAACCGAAACCGTAAGTAAGACCGCGATCGATCCGAGGACGAGAGCATTTATTAGTCGCTTCATTTCACACCTCCGATCAGATCTTGCTCTGTTAGGCCGGCCAATTTCTTAGCCTCGGGCGACGCTAACGCGATCCCGATATGATTCTTACCGTGAACATACATCTTGATGTAGCGATTGATGTCGGCCCGCGTCACAGCACGAAGCTTTGCATGATAACCGCGGAAGTAATCGATCCCGGTAGACGACCACCAGAAGCCGAGAATGTGCGCGTACTCGCTCGCTTTTTCTCTCTCGAACAGATCATTCGATTCGAGGATCGTTTTAGCGCTGTCGAGCTCTTCGTCCGTGAAATAGTCAGGTCGGGTAAAGTCTGCGATCTCCGTGTATACGGCCGCCAAGGCCTTCTTTGCATTCTCAGGTCGCGTCACCATCAAGAGATTGATTGGTCCGACATTTCGCTGTGTGTAGTAGCCCAGGCCAGCCGATGCCGAAAGACCGGAGTCGACGAGCTTGCGTTGAAACCGTGAATTCGGCTGGCTGATGATGTATGAAAAAACATCTGCCGCGTATGTCGCGGCATCATCCTTTCCTATCGACGGTCCGTGCCAGCCAAGCTCGATGAAAACATTTTGCCCCTGATCGCCGCCTTCGCCGGCCTCTGCCGGTTTCTCAATTATCACGGCCTCGCTTTTTGGAAGCGGCGGATGTTCGACGAGAGGAAATTCCTTGAACGGATCGACCGGTCGGCGCTCCCAGCTGCCCATAACTTCTTCGGCAAGCTTGAAGACTTCCTCAGGCTTCGCATCGCCGGTCACGATCAAAGCGGAATTATTCGGAACGTAATACCGGGCTTGTATCGTGCGCATCTTCTCGATCGTAGATGTCCCGACCGATTCACGCGTGCCCTTCGGATCTTTACGCGTGGGATGTTTGTAAAAGAGCTTCTGCTTCATCGTCAGGTCGAGATATCCATAAGGATTCGCCTCGTGCCGATCGATCTCGCCGATGACAACGCGCTTCTCGGCTTCGAAATCAGTCTCGTCGAAACTCGGAAACCTGACCGAATCGTTGATGACTCGGATGGCCGTAGCCAGGTACGGGCTTGTAGTGTTGAAGAAATAATTGACGATCTCTTCCCGCGTCGTGCCGTTGTAGAGACTTACCTGGCTGGCGTCATTCAGATACGCGGTGTTTCCGATCTTCGGCTTAAGTGCGATGGCTCGCGTACAGACCGGATTCGAAGCAAGCGAGAACGCACGGGCAACGGCCTCCTTCTCACATTCGTGAAGCTGAGCGGCGATGTTCGGCTTGAAGAACATGTGCTCGTACAAATGTGACAGGCCGTGGAAGTCCGAAGACTCGGTGAACGATCCATTCCGAACCGCAAGCTCGACCGTTACGATCGGGACCGAGGAATCCTGAAGCACGATCACCTCGAGTCCGTTCGCTAGGGTCTTACTTACAAACGGTACGGCGTACGCAGGCTGCGAGGATGCAGCTTTCACGGCCGCGGCAGTACGACGCGATTTGGCCGGTTGAGCCGAGACTCCGCTGATAAAGATCGACAGGATCGCTAATGAGCCAAAGAAAAATCTTCTCACCAAAAACTCCTCATGCAGGGACGACCCTTGCCTTAGAAAATATCCACCCTTGCAGGCGCTCCGCAATCCATTTTAAGCTACCAGCAGGAGAAACGATCAATGGAACGCGACAATATGATGCACGGAGCACGGACGGCGTTGAATACAAACGCCGATACGAGGGAATGGGCGGAGAACTATCTGAAGGAAAAAACCCGCTCAGAGAACGGGTCGATGACCGAAGAAGAGTTTGAGAAATATTGGAAATATCACAAGCCCGAGATCATGCACGCCGGAGCGGCGGAGGCTATGGCCGCGTTTCGCCGCCGGGACGGGAGACAGGAGACGGGAGACGGGAGACAAGAGATCGAAGACTGATGTCTTAGCGAAACAGCGTCCAGGATTCCGGCTTGTTTTCCATTGACACTAGTATCGCGATTATTTCGTCGTACTCGTAATAGAGCTCCCTACCCACATCCCGGAGCATGTAATCACTTCGAACAGCGACCTCCAACCAAGTCTGGGTCTCTGCTGCCTCACCTTCAGCGTCATTGAGCTTAGCGATAAAAGCATTGTATATCGCCTCTTTCGCCACGCCTCAGCGATATTCGCGGCCACCGACCGCGACGACCGTCTTACCTGATCGGTCAACGAGTACGTCTCTTCCTTCGGAAACTTTTTACTGATCTCAAAGGTCCGCATCGCGGCTTCGATCGCCCGTCGATAGACCACCAAGTCCTGGTGGCGCAGAATCTTTTTCGGCATGGGAGTACCTTCCTGTCTCTTGTCTCTTGTCTCTTGTCTCCTGTCTCCTGTCTCTCAAACCCCGGGCATTGCCTTCTTCAGAGGCTTGAGCAATAGCGCAAGCACTACAGCCATAAACAACGCCATCAACGCCAGGACGAGGAAGAATGTCGACTGGAGCCAGATGTCCCAGTAGATGCCGATCTGCGTCAGCTTGTTCCCGATCGCGGTAGCGACGAACCAACCGCCCATCATCAAACCTCGAATACCGATCGGAGCAACTTTCGATACAAGCGATAAGCCCATCGGCGACAGCATCAGCTCACCGAGCGTCACGATCCCGTAGGCGAGGATCAACCAGAATGGCGACACGCGGAAGAGAAACGCGTTCTGAAGAATAGCCGCCCGGTTCGCATCGCCTGCTCCCGGCGAAGCCGCATTAACAGCGGCGATAAGTTGCTCCTCGCCCGACGTCTTCACCTTCGTCGCCTCATCGGTTTTCGGCGCGAACTTCACACCGAAGACGCTGTTCTTGCAGGTGTCGCCTTTCGGACATTCCGTTACCAGCGAGCCATTACTGGCTGTTTGGGTATTCTGGATCTTATCTAACACGGATTGCGAAACACCGGCGGCCCCGAGATTCTTTAGGACACGTTCGTTGATACGGAACTCGCCCGCGGTAAGTTGTTCGGCGCTCTTAGTCATGCTCTCGCCGACCGTCGCCCCATACCAAAGGACCAAAAACGACAGCCCGGTAAGCGTCATTCCGAACGCCATCTTAGTCGGCGTCGCCGGCTCCTTACCTCGTCGATCCAGGTATCCCCAGAACCAGACAAGCGGAAACGTTAAAGCCAGGACCCAAAACGCATTGATCGAATTGGAGATCGTTCCAGTCACGTTCCAATCGGTGTTGTCGTCGGCAAAGTAAGTCAAGGTCGAGCCGTTCTGGTGAAACACCATCCAGAACACGATGACTATGATGAAGATGACGATGAGTGCCATGACGCGTTTCCAGTTTGGCACTGCATCCATCCGGGCGCTTCGACCCGCGTCGCCTCCGGCTCCTTTGTTATGGGCCTCGTCCTGATCGCTCACGCCATGAGGTGGTGCATCGGTCGCAGTGGCCGCCGTATCCGCAGCCTGTTCCGGGTCAGTTCCGGGCTTTCGGTCCGCACTAGCAACGTAATCTTTGAAATACCACAGGATGCCGACGGAGAGGACCATTCCAAATGCAGCGACCGCGAATGCCGGATGAAAACCGAAGTTCTGACGGACGATCTCCATAACGATCGGGGCAAGAAAAGCTCCGACGTTGATGCCCATGTAAAAGATGTTGTAAGCGCGATCTTTGAGGTGGCTTCCCTCGGGGTAGAGATTTCCGACCATCGTCGAAACGTTCGGCTTGAAAAATCCGTTACCGATCACGAGGCAGGTCAACGCGGCGTACACGGCCCACAATGCGGCGATCGAGAGTAGACCGTGACCGGCCATGAAAAAAAACCCGCCGATCATCACGGCTTTGCGATATCCGGTGACCTTATCCGCGATCAGTCCGCCGATCAGTGGGCTCGCATAGACGAACATCAGATAGTTCGAATAAAGCGATGTCGCTTCGGACGCGGTCCAGCCGAACCCGTCGGTCGGATCGCGAAGGTATAGCACAAAAAGAGACAGCATCGAATAGAAGCTGAAACGTTCCCACATCTCAGTCGCGAACAAAACATAAAGTCCGCGCGGATGTCCCTCGGTTTGATTGAAAGCGGCGGCGTTGTTCAAAGTACCGGAATTTGCACTCATTGAGTTTTCCCCTTTGTTCCGTTGGATTTCTGAAGAGAGTTAGGCAGAATATAGCAGATAAAAGGTTTATCAAAAAGGAAAAACTCTTTTCGGAAGGGCTCCCAACTATATGATTTTTGCAATAGTAGCTGCGATCGTGGCATACCGCAGGGCGAGAGATAGCGGGCGAAATGGCTGGCTATGGGCGGCCGCTGCTGCGGCTGTTTTTATTCTTACCCAGTGGGTGGTTGCGGTCGGAGCAGGGGTACTTATCGGGATTGGTATCGCGATGTTCGGGTGGTCGGAAAGCATATTCGACAGCACGATGTATGTCGGTCCGGTCACGGTTGTGGCGATCGGTGCGAGCATTCTGACGACGTGGCTCTTGCTGCGCTACCTCGATAAGCCATTGGCCGAAGAACAACCTTTCGACATGCCGCCACCTCCGCCACCACCGATATTCGATCGCGACCTTTGATCTTATGGAATTATTTCAAACGCTCGGTGCAGAGATCGAAGCATCTTGGCGCGAGCAGAATTACAACGAAGATATATTTCCGGCATTAGCGGCCGATGCTCTTCGGCGCGCAGATCTGCCGTCAAAGGTCACGGCTTGGGATGTGATCGAGTGGACTTTGCAACAGACTGAGCTTCCGCCGCAGAAAGATCCGCATGCGAATTTCGGCGACCCGCCGATAACCCTGTACAGCGGTCCGCGATTCTACATCGACGTCTATTTCTGGCTCGACGGTACAACGCAGGTACATCAACATTCTTTCTGCGGAGCCTTCCAGGTGCTACTCGGCTCGAGCATACACAGCTGGTACGAATTCGACCGGACCGAAAGCGTCAATGCATTCACTGAGATCGGCGAAATGCGGCTGAAAGTTTGTGAACTGCTGAAGGTCGGAGACATTCAGGATATCCTTGCCGGCCGGCAATACATTCACTCGCTGTTTCATCTCGACCAGCCGTCGGCGACGATCGTTGTGCGTACGGAGAAGAGTCCGCTACATCTTCCACAGTTCTCTTATCACAAACCGTCGCTGGCTCTCGATCCGTTCTTCGATCACCAGACGACCGCGAGAAAGCTCCAGAGCATCGGTGTGCTGTTCAAGATCGACCATCCCGATGCCGACAGGTTCGTTTCCGAGTTGCTGGAGACGAGTGACTTTCAAACCGCCTTGGCGATACTCACGCACATGCATGGACTACTGCGTGGCAGCGGTCTCGGGCAACTTTTTAACCTTGAAGGACCGGGTAAACGGTTCCGGCAATTCCTCGACATTGTTTCAAAACGTCATGGCCAGAAGGCTGAAAACCTGGCGGCCGTTTTCAGACATCGCGACCGTATGAACGACATCGTCCGGCGGCGTGGTTTCGTGACGGATCCTGAGCATCGTTTCTTTTTTGCCTTGCTACTGAACATAGATGACAGGGATACGATCCTAAGATTGATCTCAACGCGTTTCCCCGACACCGATCCGGTGGGCAAGATCCTCGACTGGAGTTACGATCTGGCCCAGACGCGCATCGTCGGTACAAGCAACTCGAACGCACTCGGCTTTGAGGGCTTCGACGACTTTGATCTGTCCCTGTTGGAAGATCTGCTGCGGGGTAATTCTGATGCTGAAGCACGCGAACGGGTGCTGAACGAATACGGCACCGAACGGACCGCGGCCATCGATCTGGACGGCAAGCTCACCCGGTTGCGGGAATCGGTGATCTTCCAGCCCCTCGTGTCTGAATTAACCGTATAAGCTCCGATCGCCGTGCGTTTGCGCGAGATTTTCTCTTGGCTTAGACTTGAACTTCGTGCCCCTGTAGCTCAACGGTTAGAGCAGCAGACTCATAATCTGTTGGCTGTAGGTTCGAATCCTACCGGGGGCATACTCAACTAAAAACTAAAAACTAAGAGTGAAAAACTAATAGTGAAGAAGCTCCGCAGCTCTTAACTGTTAGTTTTTCACTTTTAGTTTTTAGTTATCTTGGTAGCGCATAGGGGAGTTGAACCCCTCTTTCCAGGTTGAGAACCTAGCGTCCTAACCGATAGACGAATGCGCCCTGGCTGCTGACCGGCTGATAGTTTACCGCCCTTGTCCGCGTTCGGCAAATCGATTCGAAGTTCGTTAGTGTTCAGTTTGAATTCCACACCGGTGGAGTGCCTGCTGCGCAAGTGCAACCTTTCTTATTCCGTGTCTTCTCCGTGTTGTTCGGTGTATTCCGTGTTCATATTGCAGGGCGGGAACCACCGAAACACGGAAAGCACGGAAAGCCCGGAATAAAGAGGAACAAGAATCAGCAACCCTTCAAGTTAAATACCACTAGCAGTTCATTAAGAAATTACTCAATTACCCACTTACGAAATTAAGTAGCGAAACCCGCCGCTATCAGAACGAGTACGTATAGGTCACGCCGGGCTGTTTGTTGCGGATAAGCAGGAATGTGAGTCCGTGAGTGCTGTTGAAGTTGTAGGTCAGACCGGAGTGAAGTTTCACCCCATCAAACTGCATTAGCCCCGAAAAATTCTTTGGTAGTCGTATGCTCAAGCCTCCGATCGGACGCAGCTTGTCCTCGTGCGTTCCGTAAACGAGACCCGCATACGGAGCGATCGGGAGCCCGGTCCATCCCTCGAGGTCCTTGCTCGCAGTTAGGTAGAACGACGTTCCGCTCGGCGTGCCGATGCGGTCCGAGCTTACGCCGAAGATGATCGCTGGGCGATTTTCCGTTTCGGTGACCGGGATAAGCGTCAGCAGGGGATGGACCTCTCCGACTTTCGGGTTGTATTCGAGGCCAACATGAACGCGCGGGTGCCACCGGTATACGAACGTCGCGCGCACCGCTGCCCGATCGACCTGCCCATTCAAAAGCCGGACGCCAATAGTGAATTTTTTAGGATTATCGGCCGTCCCCCGGACAGCCTGGCCTTCGCCCGGTCAGACAGGTCAGGCAGGAACGAGCGATGAATTGGGAGCCTTTTTCTTTTCTGCTTTGGCGACCTTCTCGGCCTCCTTGACGCTAGAAAGAACCACCGAGTCGAGAAACTCGCGGAGCTCGGCCGGTTTGATTACCCCGATCTCACGGCGAACGATCTTTCCGTTTCGATCGATGATGACGGTCGCCGGGAGAACCTCGCCGACACCGAATCGCTTCATGTCGTCGGTCGTCGCTCCGACCCAGACCGGGAAATTAACCTTAAATTCGCGGATGAACTTCAGGACCTTTGATGAATCAGCACCTGCATCGCCCGCCGCGCCGATCACCTGTACACCGAACGCCGCATAGTCATTCTGGATCGCCGAAAGATCCGGCATCTCTTTCTTGCACGGCTCACACCATGTCGCCCAAAAATTGAGTACGACAACGCGGCCTTTGTAATTAGCCAACGATTGCTGCACTCCGGTGAGATCCTTTAACGCGAGAACCGCGTCGTCTGAAACCGGTGTCGGTTTCGGCAACGGCGCATCAAGCACTTTCAGCGAATTTACTTTTAGAAAATTCTTGTCTTTCTCGGTCCGCAGCTCCCCTTCGACTTCAACAGCGCGCGGAACGATGTCCAGAAAATCTTTACCTTTTGGCTTGAAAGCTCCGGGCTCAAGCGTGTAGAGCGTGAAGCCTTTTTCATCCTCCACCGCGAGCGCTTGCGGAAGCCCCAACTCGGAACAATCGAGAGCACACTTTATATCGGCAGCGTCGCCGTAAGGCGTCTTCTTACGATCAGGTGCCTCGAACCAGCACACCGAGCATACGACTTGTCCTTTAAGTTTTACCTGTTTGGCGCCTTGAGCATACGAGGCGGCCGCAAGTAGGCCGGTCAATAATAAAAATAATGCGAGTTTTTTCATATATGAAAAAGGGAGCGTTCGACGACGAACGCTTCCCTGAAAACATAAAATCAAACGAACGATAAGCTAAACGTCGGACTTAGCCTCGTCCTTGCCCTTACAACACTCGCAGCTATCGCAGCAGCTCTTCGTGGCTTCTCCCGCTACGACCGAAGTCGCCGTCGTGGTTGCTACTTTCCCCTTCATCGGGCACGAGTCGCCACAACAACCACAGGATTCATGACCTTCAGCCTTCGCGTGCTCGCTGCCATGGCCTTTCATTTTGTCGCACGACATTCCAGCGTGTTCGCCTTTATCTTCGTGGCCCTTAGCCTTCATCGGGCAAGAATCGCCGCCTTTCGAGCAACAAGATTTGTCGGGTCCCGCGGTTTGATTTTGTGAATACGCGTAGGCCGCGATTGCGATACCGAATACTGCGACTATCGTGAGCAGGGCTATAATTTGCTTTCTCATTTTATCTCTCCTATCTAAAAATTGTCTCTATGCATGGACCAGCCGAACCGCTTCGCGGCCCGACGACCCGTAGGTTTCGAACAGACGTGTTCGAGGTACTCGCGCAATTTCTAGATCAGGAGTAATCGATGTTTTATTCTTTCGGTTCGGCGATCGAGCAGTGGAGGCCCGCGATAATCAAAGGTTGCCGTAAATATGGCAGCAAAGCTCGCGAAAGAACGTGGGGATTCGGACGTGACGACCACCGCTCTGGCGATGTCGGTGACCGAGTTCGAATTCTTTTCTATCAGACCGGCAAGCAAGCTCACCGTCATCGGACAGTAATCAAACTCGTAACTGGCAAGTGAACTGGCCTGCGATTCACTGACGACATCCGTCGCTTTATCACAGTGTTTCGACTTTTTCTTGAGCGGACAATACTCCGTCTCGGCAGCGGCCGCCATCGTCTGGCAATAGGCCACGCAGGCCCCGCCGCCGGCATTCAAACAAACGAAGGCGACCACAAATAGGGCCATGAGTCTCGTTCGTACGGAATGCTTAGTCATCAAAATAATTATGGAGCGAAATATTGTCGTGACAAATAGCCACCCGTTGCGAACCAATTCTAACACAGGATTAGAGGCTGAACCTCCCGTTGGCGATGCCCTCTTCCTGCATCAAGGATTCCTTACCTTCCAGCCGCGTGAGCCCTATTTCCTCGAAATTAACGAGAGTATCGATTAGGAGACGTTCAATAATGATGTCGATCAGGTGCGAACACCGGGCCCCGTGACTTCGCCAGCCGAGTGACCGTTTCATGCTCTTACCTTCGCTACTCGATTTCGCGACATCAATAATATATGCTTCGAGCGCACGCTCGTCATTGGAGCCGGAACTTTCCCGGACGCTCAGGGCTCGGGCAATCTGCATTATCCGCTTACTTCGACGGGCGCCGCGCACAGCGAGCCTTCCCACCGCACCAAGTCTCAATAGGTGTTCGAAACCGTCACATTGGAAAACGCGTGTTAACCGCGTTCATTCGCTGGTGAGAAGACTAACGGAGAAAATAATGCACCGATCGATAAGAACATTTATTAGCGCAGCTGTATCCGCATCGATAGTCGTTTCATCCTCGCTTGCTGTTGTTCTTTCGCCGGAGCAGAATCCATCGGCACTGAATCAACAAGCTACCAACGTTAGCAGCGATGTTGCGTTCGGCCTGAATACGACAACCTTCGACACACTCGTTGGAACCGTTACCGTCAATCTTCCCGACGATCTCGCCGCCGGCGACACTATCTCCGGCACGGTAGTCGCCGAAGTGAAAAAACGAAGTGTACCGACCGACCAGCCGCCGGTGGATCAGACCGCGAGCATGGACGAGCTCAGTGGTTATGTCGTCGAAGTGGCCGAGCAGGAAACTCCGGTCAAGAAAGCCGACGATAAAGCTGCCGATCTGTGCACCGACCCGGCCGATAAAAGTCGGGCGAATCTGATTGACGTTTGTAGGAAATGGTCTATTCCGGATTATGTTTCGAAGATACCGGTCGTTTTGAAAAATGCGGCCGGAAAGATCATGGGCCGTGCAGACGTTCCTGTCAGCCCGAAGGCTAACTCGATAGCGGAACAACTGATAAAGCCCGGGTCGGAGCAATACTCGATACCATCCGTTGGACAATCGGGACGACCGATACCGGTTAAAGGTTCATTCGATGGCGATTTCAAATCCGCGTCCGTCAAGATCGAAAATATTGCCGCTAAGTTTCTCGCCTCGTCGCCGCGCAAGCTCATCGTCCAAAGCCGTGCGACTCTGAAAGGGCCGTCGGAGATTCAAGTAGAGTACAAGGGCAAGCTCGTCGCAAAATGTGTCTACCGAAGCATCAGTGTCAGGTTGGCCGCAGACAAACTAAATCTCACAAAAAGTGAACAGACGGCGCTCACGGTCACACTTGCCGGGCTGACGGGTGTGTCGAGCTCGTCCGGGACGTCCCCGATCTCGATGCTGCTAACCAATAAGACTCCACACGTCGTTAGCATTGCGGGGGGCGAGACGCAGACCATCAACGTTAATCCCTCAGAGGTCACGGGCGACACGTTTACGACCAAACGGACACTGACTGGAATACAAGCGGGCGGATTCTCGATAAGCGTGATCGTGGATCCTGTGAAGGTGGTGCCGGTAATGTGTGGTCAAGCTATTCCGGGAGAAATTGCAGACGGCCCCAAAGACAAGACGGCATATCCGACGCCCGAGCCTTCGCCGAGACCGGGCGACACAGATGAACCATCCCCCGCCGAGACCCCCGGTCGGAATTGGGACTTCGAAGAGGGTCGTGTGGGATGGACGGCAACCGGCACGGCGTTTTCCAATCAGCCAACGCTTGGCGACAATGTCGTCGCCGCGCGGGTACGTACCGACATGACACTTGCGGGCGGCGGCATCGGCGGCGACTATTGGTGGCGGATTCCCTACCCCATCGGCCACCACCTCAATTACTGGGTCGGAACTAACGAGGATCATCCGAACACCGCGAGGCCACTAGGGAGACTCTCTGGCGACGCTAGAATTGGGACTTTCACATCCGGTTATTTTCCTCTCGACGAGGAGCATCGCTTCATCGCGTTCGTGGTTGCTGGAGGAAGCGACGTGACGACTGAACGAGTTGAACTTCAAGTCCGAGGCGAGAATGATGCGGATATCGCGGAGGTAGAACGACTCGTCGGCGCGAACCGGGGCGGGTATTCCGCTCTCGCCGCGCTCTTCGGTGGTACTGTCGGCGGGACAAGAGTTCCACTGCGTGACGGTAACTACGTCATCGCTCTCACAGCCACCGGCCAGAACTCGGAAGTTATGCGGCCGATCGTTTTCGAAGTGCCGTCGAGTTTACGTGGCCGGCGCGGGAGGATACGAATCGTCGACAATGCACGCGAAGCGTGGGGGCACATCAACGTCGACGATTTCAGATTCGGATCGACGCGTCCTCCGGACCGAACAGTACCGGTATGGGGATTTGCCGATACACATGCCCATCCCATGAATGACCTTGCTTTCGGCGGCAATCTCATCCAGGGATCTCTTCACGCCCGTGATGGGTCGGCGTACGCCAGCGAGCGATATCGCCGGACGGCACTTCCGACCATGTTCGATAGCGTCGGCCGTCCACAGCTCGGACCGCTCGGCTCTCTGCTCTCGGCGATCGGTCACCGCCCCGTCCTCGATTCAACACGCCTCATTCGAAGCGGCTACCCGGAGATGCAGGGTTACCCGACTACGAGCCAGATGGCGGGTCAGACTGTGTATAGCGAATGGGTCCGACGCGCATACGACGGTGGCCTGCGGCTGATGTCGGCGCTTACGGTTAACACCTGGGTTATCAGTTCGCATCCGATCAAAAGGGAGGTATTGGGCAGCACGCAGCCCGAGAGTGACAAGGACAGCTCGGACGTTCAGGTAGCGGATGTAAAGGCGTGGGCATTGCGACCGGAAAACCGGACCTGGGTCGAGGTTGCATTTACACCTGCAGACGCTCGACGCATCATCGGCTCCAACAAGCTCGCCATCGTCATTGGCATCGAGCTCGACTCACTCGGGAACTTCGTCCCCAATAATTACTTCCGGGAACCCGGTGCCGTCGTAATGCCAGCAAACGCGACGGAGCAACGCAGGCTGATCGCCGCGGAACTGGACCGCCTCTACGACCAGGGCGTGCGACAGATCGGGCCTTTTCATTATGTCAGCGGCGTCTGGGGCGGTACGGCGATGTCACAGCGCTTCTTTAACGATATCAACCGCAAAATTACCGGGGTAAATGTCGACGTCGTAAGCGGGGATGCGGAGGGCATCCGCTACCGCCTCGATATGGACGGATGGGGGCCGAGCGGAGTGGTGAGCCGCACGGCGTTGACCGGGGACCACCCTGGCCTGCACCACGGATCAACCTGGGAAAGTGCCCGCATGGGGCACATCAATGCAATGGGACTGCTACCGGCCGGCGAGATTCTCTTTGACGAGATGACACGGCGCGGCCTGCTCATCGACGTCGACCACGCATCGCATCGGTCGGTCGAAGGTATGCTGAGACTGGCGAGCGCGCGTGATTACCCCGTCCTCTCTTCCCACTCCGATTACAACGATCTCGGTTTTACCGGAGAGGGCCAATTCACTTTCCTCGGCCTAGTTTATAATGACGACGTAAATTTTAGCCGGTTCGGCACGACCATTCAGGATCCGCTCCGCAACGAGAGGATGATCACGGGTACCTCGGTCAGAACGATAGCCCGTCTTGGAGGAGTCACGGGCGCGATCATGTGGCTCCCTCGCCGGACCAGCAGCGGCACCGGCGTACCAAACGATTGCGACGGTTCGTCGAAGACCTGGGCACAGGCTTACCAGTACGCCGTCGAGACAACCGGCGGCCGCGGAGTGGCCCTCTCCACCGACAGGATCACGGTTTATCCCCGTTTCGGTCCGAACGCCGCATTCCCGATGGGCGCCGAGAGTTCCTCGATGCCCCGTCGGGACGAGCGCCGGTTCAGGCAGCTCGACCTTCAGCACAACGGAGTCCGTTACGACAGTCCACTCCGCGAGTGGGGAGCTTACCGTTTCAAGCTCGCTATCGGCACATCGGGCGCGTGGGAGAAGACGCCTCTTCGTGATTTGAGAGGGATTGAGTCTGACCCATGGGAATCGCGGCCTGTCGAGATCGGCGACGCCTGGATGGCGATGGCTGCCGTCGCTGCCGGCCGAAACCCAAGAACGATGTCGGCGCACGGCGTTGATGGAGGACCGCGGGTTATCGATTATGCCTGGGGCCTCGGTTCTACACTCCAATCCGATGTTACATCGGACGGAGTGTTACAGCAGCCCGGCGCGCTCCATTCGCGTTACGCCGCGTACTGCGTCAAGAACGGGGTTTCGCCCGGGGATCTTCGTAGCCTCCGGTTTGACCTTAGCGTCACTCAGATCTGGAATGAGTATTGGTGGGTGAAGCGAGCGTGGACGCAATGGCAGCGCATGAACGGCACTAACGAGCCCTTGCGAAGATACACATTCGGCTACCGAGACTTTGGGACAGAGCGGGTGAGCCGCGATTTTGACGTGAACATTGACGGGGTTGCGCACTACGGCATGCTGCCTGATTTTTTACAGGACGTGGCCAACTCGCACAGACGACCGGAGGAGGTCGGCATATACTTCGATCCGCTGTTCCGATCGGCCGAAAATTATATACGGATGTGGGAAAAGGCGAGGTTGTCGGCGGGACTCCGCGATGGCGACCGCTAACGGTTAAAGTCACCTTTAGCTGACTAGACGTTGAACCGAAAGTTCACAATGTCGCCTTCCTGCATCACGTATTCCTTGCCTTCGAGTCGGGTGAGACCTTTTTCCTTGGCGGCGTTCATCGAACCTGCGTTTGTCAGATCGTCGTAGGACACGATCTCGGCACGGATAAATCCGCGTTCGATATCGGTGTGGATCTCGCCGGCTGCTTGCGGAGCTTTGGTGCCAACCGGGATCGTCCACGCCCGTACTTCTTTTTCGCCCGCGGTTAGAAACGACATCAGCCCGAGCATGTGGTACGCGGCTTTGATCAGCCGATCTACACCGGACGAAGTAACACCGTGACCTTCGAGATATTCCCCGCGCTCTGCCGCATCGAGCGCGACCAGATCCGCCTCGAGTTTCGCGCAGATCACGACGACATCGGCCTTCTCGGCTTCCGCGTGCTTTTTCACAACCTGAACATGCGGATTCGAATCCGGATCGGCGAGCGAAGCCTCATCGACATTCGCTGCATAGATCGTCGGCTTGGTCGAGATAAAGAACCAGCTCTTCACGATCGCCCGTTCATCGTCGGTCAGGTCGGCCGCTCGAGCGGGACGACCCTCCTCAAGCACCGGCTGGATCTTGTCCAGAATCTCTATCTCTCGTTTCGCGTCCTTATCACCGGATGCCTTCACCGCACGCGCGGCTTTCTCGCGACGTTTCTCAGCGGATGCGAGATCGGCAAGTGCGAGTTCGATCTGGATAGTCTCAATGTCGCGGACCGGGTTAACTGAGCCGTCGACGTGAACAATGTTCTCGTCCTCGAAACATCGGACGACCTGGATCACTGCATGAGTTTCGCGAATGTTCGCGAGGAACTGGTTGCCGAGCCCTTCGCCCTTGGACGCACCGCGCACGAGTCCGGCAATATCGACGAACTCGACGGTGGCCGGGACGACCTTCTGCGCCTTATTCATTTTCTCAAGAATCGGCAGACGCTCATCCGGAACCGCAACGACACCGATGTTTGGCTCGATCGTGGCAAACGGGTAATTCGCGGCGAGAGCCGCCTCTTGTGCCGTCAGAGCATTAAATAGTGTAGATTTTCCGACGTTGGGTAATCCGACGATTCCTGCTTGTAACATAAGGTCAAAAGTAGGGCGGACCGCTAGTCCGCCCTTTCTCAACCGACAGTTTAGCAGTATGAACGGGGACGGGCTAACAGCCCTTCCTATTTTTAGGGCAGATATGCATTCGGCAGCGGATGAGTGCTTGTTGTGCGAGCCGCTCGATTTGAGTTAACTTATCTTTCGAGAATTCGTGCTCAATTTATGCTGATTTCGATGCTACTGATCGCTGCCGCCGGTGCGGGTGGTTTTGCGATCACCTACCTCATCGATGACGATGCACCGATAATGTGGCGGCTTGCGGCCGGGAACATTATCGGCAGTGCGGTGTTCGGCACCCTTGGATTTTTCCTGGCATTGGCAGTTGGTTTGAATGCCGCCGTTGTTATCGCAGCGGTTCTGCTGACCACCTCCGCACTGCTTATCTTTTACGCCGGCGACAATCGCAAAAAGCTACAGCGAAACTGGTACGACGCAAAAAGCAGGCTTCACGGAGCCCCGGGGCGTCGGTCTTTAAGGTTCGCCTACTACGCATTCTTCTTTTTACTCTTTTTCTCCTTTTTCGATCGCTCGATGATCGTTTCGCCTGACGGGATCTTTACCGGGGGATCGCAGAATCTTGGTGATCTGCCGTTCCATCTCGGGGCTATCTTCAGCTTTGTCGAGGTGAACAATTTCCCGCCCGTGAATCCATCGTTCGCCGGTGCTCGATTTTCATATCCATTCATCGCGGATCTTTTGACGGCATTCGCGTTCAAACTTGGCGCAGGCGTTCGCGACGCGATGTTCGTGCAGAATTTGTCGTGGGCGATCTCCCTCGTGATCGTGCTTGAAAGGTTTGTCTGGAAACTTACTGCAAGCCGACTTGCCGCTCGACTTGCGCCGCCCCTTCTGTTTTTTAGCGGCGGGTTGGGATTCATTTGGTTTCTTGGCGACTACTGGTCGCAATCGAAGGGCTTTTTCGATTTCCTTTGGCATCTGCCTAAGGACTATACGATCGGTGACGGATTTCGCTGGGGAAATTCGATGGTTGTGCTGTTCATGACACAGCGCAGCCTGCTGCTTGGAATGCCGCTGACGTTGATCGTGCTGGGGTTTTTGTGGAAAAGATTCGCCACAGAAAACACAGAGGAAGCTGGAAACAGAATCGCACCGTCTCCGAATCCCCCCGTCCCCCTGTCTCCCCGTCTCCCCTTCTCTACGCAAGCTTTCGTCACCGGCCTCCTCGCCGGCTTGCTTCCGTTGATCCATTTACACAGCCTCGCCGTGTTATTCGTCGTAGGATTTTTTCTATTCATCCTCAAACCTGAAAAATGGGTGACGTGGATCTCGTTCGCTGTTGGCGTCGCAGTTGTCGCAGTCCCGGAACTCATCTGGTCGGTGTCCGGAAGTGCGAGCGAGACGAGCAAATTTTTCGGCTGGCACTTCGGATGGGATAAGGGCGAGCAAAATTTCGTCACGTTCTGGTTTACGAACACAGGTATCTTCGTCCCGATATTACTGGCTGGGACCTATCTGATAGCGATGCATCAAAAGGCGGAAGCACGGGAAGGAACTTCGGAGGGTCTCCCGCAAAGCCGCATAGCCGCAAAGAAGAAGCAAGCCAAAGAAAACCGTCGCCAACATGATGACGCGGACTCGGCACACACCACTCACCACTCAGCACTACTCTTCCTTCTCCCGTTCGCATTTCTTTTCCTTGTCTCAAACGTTGCGAAGCTTGCACCGTGGGAATGGGACAACATCAAGGTGTTGATATATTGGTTTGTCGGCTCGATCCCCTTCGCCGCTCTTGCGATCGCGTTTATGTGGAAGAAAGAAAGCGGCCTCTGGAAGGTCTGTGCGTCAGTCTGCTTTGTCGCATTGATCGCGTCGGGTGCTCTCGATGTTTGGCGGGTCGTGTCGGGTCAAATCAACTACAAAGTATTCGATAGCGACGCGGTGGAGATCGCCGAGCAGATCGAGCGCCGCGTGCCGGCTAACTCAATGTTCCTGAACGCTCCGACGTATAACACGGCGATCGTATTGACGGGACGCCAGTCGGTGATGAGGTACCCCGGACATCTCGGGTCGCACGGTATCGATTACAGCACACGCGAGTCTGACGTGAAGCGGATCTATCAGGGCGGTTCGGATGCGATCGCGTTGATGGAAAAGTACCGTATCGATCATGTACTTATTTCACCCGAGGAACGGAACCTTGGCGGGTTGAATGAACAGTTTTTCGCTCGGTTCCCGATCGCGGCCGAGTCCGGCCAATACCGTCTTTACAGAATACGATGACCAGTCTTTTCCAGATCTAGAATCCAGAATCTAGTATCTATTTAGAAAAACAATTGATAGACCCATGAACAACGAACCCGAGAACGCCAGCCAGTCGACGAATGTGATGTGGTGGCTGTCCTGTGTTCTCATCACGGCGATCGCAAGTTTCCTGCGGTTCTTCTGGCTCGCACTAAAACCGCTACATCATGACGAGGGCGTCAACGGTTGGTTCCTGACGACGTTATTTCGCGACGGCGAGTACAAGTACGACCCCGCGAACTATCACGGCCCGACGCTGTATTACATCTCACTCGGTTTCGCGAAAGTCTTTGGCCTCGATACCGTTTCGGTGCGCGCGAGCGTTGCGATCTGGGGTGTGTTGATCGTAATCCTCGCGTTTTTTCTGCGGCGATACATTGGTAAGATCGGTAGCCTGTCGGCCGCTCTCTTTCTGGCTCTGTCGCCGAGCATGGTTTATATCTCGCGGTATTTTATCCACGAGATGTTCTTCGTTTTTCTGAGTCTCGCGATTGTCGTCGCGATCGTATTTTTTATCGAGAATCGAAAACCAAGTGTATCTGCCATCGGCTGGACCGTGCTGATCCTGCTCGTGTCGTTCCTGCCGTCGACGCTAAAACTCGCCTCCAAACTTGGCGGAAATAGCGAGGGAGCCGTGTGGGCTTTTCGTGGTGGATTTTTGATCGTCGAACTCGTTTTGATCGCGCTCGTCGTGCGGATGCTCATGACGTGGAACGATGGACGCCCGATATATTTTCTACTTGCGATCGCGTGCGCGTCGCTGATGTTCGCCACCAAGGAGACGGCGTTCATTACACTCGGCACGATGCTCATTGCATGCGGATGCGTATGGATCTGGAAAAAACTTTTCAAGAATAAAGACGAGGCGTTACCCGACGATGCATTCCTCCACGATGGAGAGCTTGAAAAAATAGATGACCGGCATCTCAACTGTAAAAATTTCAGAACGGCACTCGGCTCCACTTCCGACCGATTACTTATCGCGGCTGCGTCCGTCTTAGTCTTCTCGTATATCGGCATACTCTTCTTTTCGTCTTTCTTCACTCATCTTGAGGGCGTCCGGAGCGCCGTCGAGGCATATGCGATCTGGACAAAAACCGGCAACAAGGACCACACGCAAAACGGAACATGGGCCTATCTCGGATGGATGCGGGAAAGCGAGGTTCCGATCATGGTGCTCTCGGCCATCGGCGGGCTTATCGCGTTTGTGAAAGCACGGCATCGGCTCGCGATGTTCATCACGCTGTGGGCATTCGGACTATTAGCGGCGTACACGATCATCCCGTACAAAACGCCGTGGCTCGCGATAAGCTTTCTTCTCCCGATGTGCATTGTAGCCGGCTACGCGATAAACGAGATGGCCGTCGCAAAGAATGTTTCGCTGAAGATCGTCGCAGGACTCTTTGCGGTGACTGCGTCCGCCGTCCTCGCCTTCCAGTCGTACCAGCTTAACTTTGTAAATTACGCGGACGAAGATCAAGCCCTCATCTACGCGCACACGGATCGCGAGTTTCACGATCTGGTTGGGAGCATCGAACACTACGCGGAAAAGAGCGGCCGCCGTACAGACGCGAAGATCGAGGTGGTCTCGCCAGACTACTGGCCGATGGTGTGGTATTTCCGGGACTACAAGCAGGCCAATTTCCACGGCCGCCTGATCGATACAGTCGACGCGGAGATGATCGTCGCAAAAAAACCCGACCAGGACGCGGAAGTCATCCGCAGATACTCGGCGAAATATCTGTTCGTCGGGCCCTACCACCTCCGATCCGGTGTCGATTTGATCCTGCTGGTGAGGAAAGATCTCGCCGACAACGATGCGAAGGAACTTTATCTCATACCGGAAAGATAAAAGTTGATACTTGAAAGTTGAAAGTTGATCTACACAGAAAACATGCATCCACTGTCCACTTTCAACTATCAACTCCGTCAGATTCTTATCTTTCCAAAACTCTCCGGTTTCTTATCGCTCGTTGGTTTGAGGTACGGGGCGTTGTCATGCTCACGTTTCGAGCTCTCGCCCGAGGAATGCCATTTCATCCATTCGCCTGGTGCGTCGAAAGTCTCCCCGCCGTGTTGCGTTAGGCGCGGACGGATTCGGCACATTACCGGAGTGTTTATTCCGACACCGGAGATCACGGCTTGACCTTTCGTCAACGCTGGAAGTTCTGCGAGCATCGTGCGGCCGGCGTTCTCTACCGATTGCGCAACCGTCTGCTGATCGATCGGATTTACGATACGCATTATGATCTGCGTCATACATTGCGACAGCACATCCTGGTCGAGCTTGCCGGGTCGTTGTGTTATCAGCCCAATCCCCACTCCGAATTTCCGACCTTCGGAAAGAATTTGTTTCAGCACATGCGTCGATACAACGCTCGCGCCGGCGGGAGCGAACCGATGGGCTTCTTCGAGCAAAGTGAAGACCGGATAATTCAGGAAATTCTCTCCGGTCGAAACCTCTCCTCGCGTCGTCAGCATTCGTGCTTTATTCACGCGCCGTAGCAGCGTTCCCACGATCACCTGTTGCTCAGGCTGCTCAATGTCCGAGAGATCGAGGATCGTGCACCGACCGGGCTTGAACATTTCCTGGAGTGGAATATGT
>JANPJL010000189.1:0-24556 GCA_031425495.1 Acidobacteriota bacterium | reverse complement strand
GCCGATCAGTCTACCGAAATCGTCCGGTGCAACACGTACGCCGTACTTGATGACCTTACTGCCATCGGTGCGCTCGGTTATCTCGACCGATTCAGGATCGCCGACAAGGGCCTTTACTATTTTTTCAACGGCTTCTTTCATGAGTTGATCGAGTCTTTCGAAGTCTCTCGAGTCTGTTGAGCCTGTTGAGTCCCAGCGACTCGATAGACCCGCTAGACTTGATCGACTTCCTAGACTGTCTCCGGTGCCGGATTATGCTTAATAAGACTCGCAACCGTTTCGGTCGGCTGGGCACCGACACTGATCCAATACTGGATCCGCTCGTGCTTCAACTCGACCTTGGCGGGATTTATCATCGGATCATACGTCCCGAGGTTCTCGAGATATTTGCCATCACGCTTCGAACGCTTTTCCTTAACCACGAGGCGGTAGAAAGGTTTACCCTTCGCGCCCATTCTCATCAAACTGATTGCTAACATAATTTCCTATTTTCTCTTCTTGTGACGTTTCTTCTTCTTACTCCGGCCCGCTGCCTGAGCTTCGTTTGCTTCGTCGGTCGAACCGGCGCCTGACATACCGCCAAGACCGCCCATTCCATTCATCCCGCCGCCGCCGAGCATACCACCAAGCCCGCCCGCGAGACCGCCCACCACCTTTTTCCCTAGGCCACCAAGCAAACCGCCGCCACGGTTCATCTGGGCCATCATTTTGCGCATCTGTTCGTACTGACGCAAAAGCTGATTGACTTCGGCTATCGTCGAACCGGAACCACGCGCGATCCGCGTCTTGCGACTTGCATCGAGAAGGCGATGATCGTTTCTTTCGGTCGTTGTCATCGAATCGATGATCGCCTCCGTCCGTTTCATCTGGTGATCGACCTCGGCAGATTGTTCGTCGCTGATCTGCATGCCGCCGGTCATCTGCTCGGGCAGCATCTTCATTAACTTAGACATCGATCCCAACTTCTTGAATTGGCCCAGCTGACTGCGAAAATCCTCGAGCGTAAACTGGTTACGCGTCATTTTCGCCAACTGCGCCTGTGCTTCTTCCTCGCTGATCTTGCCCTGGACTTCCTCTATGAGCGTAAGCACATCGCCCATGCCGAGAATTCGTTGTGCGATCCGATCGGGATAGAACGGCTCAATGGCATCGTACTTCTCGCCGACGCCGACAAACTTAACAGGTTGTCCGATCACCTGACGGATCGACAGAGCAGCGCCGCCGCGAGCGTCGCCGTCCATTTTCGTAAGAACGACGCCGGTTATCCCGACGCGCTCGTGGAAAACTTCGGCTGAGCGAACAGCGTCCTGTCCGGTCATCGCATCGGCCACGAACAAAACCTCGATCGGCTTTGTCTCAGCCTTGATGCGCTCGAGCTCGACCATCAGATCGTCATCGATATGAAGCCGCCCGGCCGTGTCGATCATCAGGGTGTCGTAACCGACCTCCTGGGCATGCTTCATCGCACCGCGCACTAGCGTCAGCGGATCGTTCGACTCTTTATCCTGATAGACCGCCTGCCCGACCGCGTTGGCGACTACCTTAAGCTGTTCCCTCGCCGCTGGACGATAAACATCCACCGAGACCAGCAGCGGTTTGCGTTCCTGATTCGTCGCGAGCCATTTTGAGATCTTGCCGGTCGATGTCGTTTTACCCGAGCCTTGCAGCCCGACGATCATCACAACGTTCGGGATCTGTTTGGTGAAGACCAGTCGGGACGAGGTTCCGCCCATCAAATTGACAAGCTCGTCGTATACGATCTTAACAACCTGCTCGTGGGGATTAAGCCCCTCCCATACGTCCTGCCCCTCAGCCTTCGCGCGGACAGATTCGACAAAATCCTTGGCGACTTTGTAATTGACGTCAGCCTCGAGCAATGCCATTCGAATCTCGCGCAACGCTGCATCAACGTGCTCGGGCGTTAACTTGCCCTGCCCACGCAGATTCTTGAGCGTTTTCTTTAGCTTGTCGGAAAGCGATTCGAACATATAGGCACACTTCGGCTGCTAGAGTCGAAACTATAAATAATAGGCGGTAAGCCGGGATGTGTCAAAGTTAATAGGCTTCTACGGGCACTTACGAGTGTCGCTCACAACTTCAATAGCCGATAATTACGGGAGCGGAGATGGTATAGGCTTTGCAGCGCATTACAAGGTCCATTTAATGTGTAGGCAATCCCTACACGACTTTATGAGAAGACTGGAGGTTAATATGAAATTTCTTACTTTTGTTGGAACGGCCCTGATGGCTGCGGCTTTGGCCGCATGCGGCGGAGCAACCAGCACCAATGTGAATGTGAACTCGCGCTCGAATGGGGTAACCAATTTGGGCACCAACAACGCAAATGTCGGCGCGGTAGTCGTTAATGCCAACACGAACATGAACTCTAATCGGTGGAGCAATGCCAACGTTTCACGTGCGGATTACGACAAGAGCCGTGCGGACTATGAAAAGGACAAGGGCTCGAGCACGATCGGGTCGGGTGCGAATGATAGCTGGCTGTGGTTCAAAACACGTGCGGCCCTCCTAACAACGAATGATTTGCGCGAATCAACAATCAATGTCGACGTCGTGAACGATGTCGTTACATTGAAGGGCTCGGTGGCAACTGCTGCTGAGAAAACGAAGGCGGAACAGGTCGCAAAAGATATCGATGGAGTGAAGAGTGTTAAGAACGAGCTCAAGGTAGCTCCGGCGGATTCGATGACCAATACGAGCGGTAATTCTAACGGTAATCGACGATAGTCGCTTATTTGATCAGACTAAATGCGGACCGTTCGACGGTCCGCATTTTTTGCGCTTGTCTGTATGTCTAGGGGTTATTCGCCACGAACACCTGCAAAATCGAACGTTCCTCGTTTCCCGGCAATGGTTCAGTTTGAATTTCACGCGCGTGGATTGCAAATGCTACGTGTGCAAGACCTTTCTTATTCTGTGCCTTCTCCGTGTCTTTCGGTGTAATCCGTGGTCATCTTGCAGGCGGGAACCCACCGAATACCCAGAAAGCACGGAATAACGCGGAACAAGAAGGAGCGATTTCAGCGTGAACCACTACTCGTTTTCCCGATGAAGATATCAGACCGACGCACCTACCTCTATCACCCTATCTATCGCCTCGAAAACTCGCTCAGGTTGGACGCCCAGTATGCATCTCGGCTCGCCGAATACCTTGCATTCATGGCCGGGACACGGCTGACACTGAAATTCCTCGTAAACCATCTCGTTCGGCGCGTCCGTCCACGGACGCCAGTGAACGCGGTTCGATGAGCCGAAGATGACTACGCTCGGTGTGCCTGTTGCGGCGGCAATGTGAGCTATACCGGAATCGTTCCCCAGAAAGAGTGCTGAACGGGAAGCAAGCGCGGTGATCTCAGGAAGAGTCAGATCGTTGAACGTTAGGATCGGATACTTCGCGAAAGCCTGCACTCTTTCCAAAACAGATGTCTCCCCTTTGGCTGCGATCGCGACCGTTGTCAGCCCTTTGTCGTGTAAAAAGTCAGCCGCCTTCGCAAAGTTTTCAGCCGCCCACTGCTTTGTAGCAAACGCGGCCGCGGGGTGAAGAAGTGCGATCGGACCAATGGCGTTCATCGACAGCGAAATACTTGCCGCGATCTTTTCTTCAAGCGAAGTCATCACATTCGCCGTCACCGCCAATCTTGTCCGAAGATCTTCATTGACTGGGACACCGACCGATCCTAATAGCGCGAGTTGCTGCTCGACCGAATGTACGCGTGCACGTTTCCAATACGCATCGGGCGAACCAATCAGGTGATTGTGGAGAAAAGCGTACTGGTAAGTTTGAAAACCAACGCGATGTCGGGCACGGCTTGCGAAGGTGAAGAAGGTTGCGGTCGTCCCACCATGCAGGTTGAATACGACGTCGTACTGCCGATTGCGGATCTTGCGGGCGGTAGCAAATCTCGACATGGCGGACTGCCCGACCTCGATGACGTTATCAGCATCCCCTGACCCTTCAAGCAGCGGTGCGACCCAGTCTTCAAGCAGGATGTCGATTTCCGCATGCGGAAGGAATCGCTGTAGAGCAATGAGCGAAGGCGTCGAAAGGACCGTATCGCCGATGGACCGAAGACGTACGACCAGAACCCGCCGCACGCGGCTCCAATCGATGTTCCCGCTCATTTACTTCTCCACCGTCGCCTCGTCTACCAGCATCACGGGAATGTCGTCACGAACCGGATAGACAAGCGAGCACTCGGCGTTCGTACATTTGAGTGCGGACTGATCTTCCTTCAGCGTAACTTCGGACCTGCACTTCGGGCAACGAAGGATCTCTAGCAGTTCGGGACTTAATGCCATGGAAATTAATTTATCGTAAAGAGTTGAGCAATCCAAAAGCGAAAGGCATGAATGCAATCATGCCTCTCGGAGAAATTCATCGTTAGTGACGGTATATCTACGCGTCTTCGGTTTTCGTCCCACAGTCGGGACAGAACTTGGCACCCGGTGCTAATTCAGCCTGACATTTGCCGCACTTTGCTTTCTCCTGCGACGAACCGCACTCGGAACAGAACTTCGCACCTTCGCGAAGCTGAGCTCCACACTTTACGCACGGGACTTTAGCGACTTCCATCTTCCCGCCACAGTCGGCGCAAAATTTAGCGGCCGAATTGTTTTGTTTTCCGCAGCCGGGGCAAGGGACGGTCGAAGCAGCTCCACCGCCACCGCCGCCTTGAGGTCCCGCGCCGAAAGCGTTGGCCATCTGACCGCCGACCGCGAAACCTGCACCGAGGCCGGCTCCCAGTCCAGCTCCGCCGCCTTCATTCTGAGCCGCATCACGCAGCGCGTCTGCCGCCTGAAACTGCATGTAATTCTGTGCATCGCCGAGCGCTCCCATTGAAGCACGCCTATCCATCGCCGCTTCGACTTCAGGCGGAAGACTGATGTTCTCGACGTAAAACTTCGTGACCTCGAGGCCGTACCCACGGAAGTCCTCGTTGATCTTGGCTCGGATCGCCTCGCCCATTTCCTTGTACTGGGCGGCAAGGTCGAGCACCGGGATCTTTAGTTCGCCGATCGCGTCAGAAAACTCGGTGACGATCGCCCGTTTCAACTGCCCGTCAATATCCTCGGTTTGAAAATGAGCATTGGTGCCGGCGACCTGCTTGATAAACTCGCTCGGATCCGCGACACGGAGGCTGTAAGCACCGAACGCACGCAGTCGCACAATTCCAAAATCCTGATCGCGGAGCATGATCGGGTTCGAGGTTCCCCATTTCATATCCGTGAACTGCTTCGTGTTGACGAAGTACACCTCGGATTTGATCGGCGAATTAAACCCGTATTTCCAGGCACCGAGCTTCGAAAGGATCGGAGTGTTACCACCTTCGACATCATACCGGCCCGGCGTGAAAACATCGGCGACCTGACCCTCAAAAACAAAGACCGCAGCCTGCGATTCGCGGACGATCAACTGTGCACCGTTCTTGATCTCCTGACCCGCAACCGGAAAGCGATAGAGCAGCGTATCCTTGGATTCATCCAGCCATTCAATGACCTCAATAAACTGGTTGAGAGCCGCTTCTTTCACCTTGTCGAGAATACTCATTGTTGCAATCTCCTTGTGCTTGTCTTAACGATTGAATATGCCACAAAGTTCTGTATTTTGGAAGATTACGCAGGACCGATCCCGGTGCGGAAGCCGATAGATCCAGAATAAACCGGCCTTGGCCCGTCCGTGAAACATTGTCCGATCCACTGGCCGCGTGGTAGTCTAGATTCACATGGATCTACGACTGAAGCTAGCAATATTGGCCGACGCCGCAAAGTACGACGCCTCCTGCGCCTCGAGCGGATCAAATCGAAAACGCGACATCAACGGAATAGGAAACACGGAGGGAATGGGCATCTGCCACAGCTACACGCCGGACGGCCGGTGCATCTCCCTACTGAAGCTCCTGCTCACCAACGTCTGCATCTGGGACTGTTCCTACTGTGTGAACCGACGTACCTCGGATGTCCGCCGTGCACGCTTCAAGCCTGAAGAAGTCGTTCGGCTGACGATGAATTTCTACAAGCGGAATTACATCGAGGGCCTCTTTCTAAGCTCGGGCATTATTCAGAATGCAGACTACACGATGGAGCAGCTCGTGATGGTGGCCAGAAGTCTGCGCGAGGAAGAAAATTTCGGCGGATACATTCACTTGAAAGCGGTCCCCGGTGCCTCAAAAGAATTGCTGCTCGAGGCGGGAAAGTATGCCGACCGCCTGAGTGCCAATATCGAGCTGCCGACGCAAGAAGACCTAGACCGGCTCGCACCCGAGAAAACGATCAGCGAGATCGAGGATACGATGTCGACGGTCAAAGACGGCATTGACGATGCGAAAGATCTCGCGAAGCGTGACGGCACGCGGCCTTCTTTCGCGGGTGCGGGACAGTCGACACAGCTCGTTGTCGGCGCGAGTGAGAGTACGGATACGGTGATCCTATCGAAAGCTGCGGCACTCTATAATCGCTTCAAGCTGCGACGCGTTTACTATTCAGCTTTCTCACCCGCCGCTTTTACGGATCCGGTGTTGCAGAAGAAGCCGGAGACTCCGCCAATGCGAGAGCATCGTCTATACGAAGCCGACTGGCTGATCCGGCATTACGGTTTTGCCGCACACGAAGTGACGAATGGTCTCGACGGTGGGAACCTCGATCTCGAGAAAGACCCGAAGCTTGCCTGGGCGATCCGTCATCGCCATTTGTTTCCGGTGGATATAAACCGGGCGTCCAAAAGTTTGCTGCTGCGGATTCCCGGAATCGGCGTGCGAAACGTGCAGCGGATCATCAACATTCGGAAGTTTCATCGTGTGCGCCTGGACGACCTCGCGAGATTGAATGTGGCGCTTTCACGCGCGAAATGGTTTGTGATCACCGCCGATCACAATCCTGACGTCTTTCGCCTTGACCGCGCGAATCTTCCCGACGCTTTTAAGAAGCGGATAACGCAACCCACATTGTTTGAAATGAACACGACCGCTTCGGCGTTGACCGGGGAATTGTGATGATCTATTTTCCGTCGGACATTACCTTCGCGGGTTGGCGGGCGCAGGCTCGGGATCTGGTGCTGCGTGGGGTAGCACCGCAAGATGTGATCTGGGCCGAGGACGTACAAAATCCCTTGTTCGACAGCGAGACGTCCGGACCCAACATCGTCGATACGGTCAGTGTGCCGGCGGCATTCTTCGAGGTGGCCGAACCTGCGGCGTGTTTCGATGATTGCGAACGATGGCCTCTTCTTTACCGGGTGTTGTACCGATTGATCTACGAGAACCGAAACCTATTATCGATCGAGTCCGACCCGGATGTAAGACGTTTGCAGTTGATGGCAAAAGCGGTTCGTCGCGACATTCACAAGTTCCATGCCTTTGTTCGTTTTCGGCGGGTGGAATGCGACGGCAAAGAGATCTTCGTGGCGTGGCATGAACCGCATCATTTCACGGTCGAGATGGCGACACCGTTTTTCGCTCGTCGGTTCGGCTCGATGAACTTCTCGATCCTTACACCGCGGGGCTGTGCTCATTGGGATACGAAAGAATTGCGATTCAGTCCGCCAGCCGATCGATCTCTCGCACCCGTTGCGGATGAGATGGAGGACTTTTGGCTGCTTTATTATCGTTCGATATTTAATCCGTTCCGTTTGAAGGTGAATACGATGAAACGTGAGCTCCCTGTCCGACATTGGCCGACGCTTCCAGAAGCCGCACTGATCCCGGAGTTGATCCGACAGGCGGGCGAAAACGCACGCTAACTATTTTTCCTTCCGAGCAGAAAGAAAAGAACCACCGAGAAAGTGCCACCGACGACGTCGATCGCGACGTCGATGGCCGAGCCTGTTCGGCTGGGGTTAAGGCTCTGGTTGGTTTCATCCAGCACCGCAACGACGATCACGAGCAGCCACGCATACACTAGACGCCTGTTTCGAAACGTTGCCAGGGTGAAGGTCCTGCACGCGAGAAATCCAAGAATGGCGTAGGCCGCAAAATGGGCAAACTTGCGAATTATTACGTGGTAGAACGAGAGCGCCTCAGGTGTTGCGGCGGGAAAAAGGAACTCAAGTATCGGCCGAATAAGCCTCGACGTTTCACTAGCCGAGCCCTGACTGCTGGAAAGATAAAATATGACGACGATCCAAAGAAAAAGCGGCACGTAGCGCAATAGCCAACCGTGCCGCTCGATCGTTAATGTCATGTCAGCCTACTGAGCGGCCGCCGCACCCGAAACAACCTCGATAATTTCCTTCGTGATCGCAGCCTGACGTATGCGGTTCATATTCAGCGTCAGTGTGTCGATCAACTCGCCGGCGTTCTTCGACGCTGAATCCATGGCCGTCATTCGTGAACCCTGCTCGGATGCAACCGACTCGAGCATCGATTTATAAAGCTGCGTCTCGACCTGCTTCGGGAGAAGCTTGCCAAAGATCTCGGCGGCAGGCTGCTCGTAAATGTACTCGGCTTGCGACGAAGCTGCATCGCCTTCGGGGTCGCCGTCGATCCGCGGTATCGGGAGTATCTGTTCGATCACCGGTTTCTGAGAAAGGACGGTTTTGAATTCCGTGTAAACCAGAAACACTTTATCGATCGACGTGTCTTCGGTGAACGTTTTGATGACGTTCCGGGCGATATCGAGCGCGTCCGTAAGGTTTGCCCTGCCGCTGCCCGTCAGGCCGATATACTCGTCCCTGAAGGCGACACTGCGTCGCTTAAAGAAATCACGACCTTTGCGCCCGACGGCGATCATTTCGGCCGACTTGGATCCGTTCTCTTTCAGAAATGCCTGAGCCGCTTTGATGACGTTAGCGTTAAACCCGCCAGCCAAACCTTTGTCGGCACTCACGAGTACAACCAAATACTTTTCATCACCACGTGCATCGAGAAGCGGATGCGAAAACTCGTCGGCGACCTTTGCACTCAGACCACCGAGCACCTCCGACATCTTTTTCGCAAACGGACGAGCCGCCGTCACACGATCCTGTGCGCGTTTCAGTTTTGCCGCGGCGACCATTTTCATCGCCTTCGTGATCTGTTGAGTATTCTTTACCGACTTGATACGCCGGCGCATGTCCAACAAACTTGCCATACATTTAGTGGTAAGTGGTAAACGGTGAGTGGTAAGTTTCAGAACCTACCTCACCGTTTACCGTTTACCGTTACTAGGCTGCTGCCGTCGAGGCTTTTTCCCAGCGGGTCGCTTTGAAATCTTCGACGGCTTCTTTCATCGAAGCTTTGAGTCCGTCATCTATAGTTTTCTTGTCGCGTAGCGTCGTTATCACCGCCGGATGCGAATTCTCGATAAAGGCTCCGAGCTCTTCTTCAAAACGCTTGAGGTCTTCAACAGCGACGTCATCGGCGAGACCGTTCGTCACGGTCCAGATGATCAGTACCTGTTTACCGACTTCCATCGGCTGATACTGTCCCTGCTTGAGGATCTCGGTCAGCCGGCGACCGCGTTCGAGCTGTGATTGGGTCGACTTGTCGAGATCGGAACCGAACTGTGCGAAGGCGGCCAATTCACGGAACTGAGCCAGATCGATACGCAGCGTACCAGCAACCTGCTTCATCGCCTTGATCTGTGCCGCACCGCCAACACGGGAAACCGAGTTACCCACGTTGATCGCGGGACGCACGCCCGAGTTGAAGAGATCGGACTCTAGAAATATCTGACCGTCGGTGATCGAGATAACGTTTGTCGGGATGTATGCCGAAATATCCCCGGCCTGAGTTTCGATGATCGGAAGCGAGGTAAGCGAGCCGCCACCACGTGCGTCCGACATTTTTGCCGCACGTTCGAGTAAGCGTGAGTGAAGATAGAACACGTCTCCAGGATAAGCTTCGCGACCCGGCGGGCGCCTGAGCAGCAACGAGATCTCGCGGTACGCGGCGGCTTGTTTCGAAAGATCGTCGTAGATCGTCAATGCGTGGCGGCCGTTGTCGCGGAAGTATTCGCCGATCGCGCAGCCCGAATACGGTGCCAGGAACTGCATCGCCGCGGGATCGGACGCCGTCGCCGAGACGACGATCGTGTAATCCATCGCACCGAAGACCTCAAGCTTTTTCACGACCTGTGCGACGGTCGACGCTTTCTGCCCGATCGCGACATAGACGCAGATAACGTCTTTGCCTTTCTGGTTGATGATCGTATCGATGGCGACCGCGGTCTTACCGGTCTGTCTGTCGCCGATGATCAACTCACGTTGTCCGCGTCCGATCGGGACCATCGCATCGATCGCCTTTAGTCCGGTTTGAAGCGGTTCTTTCACGGGCTGGCGGTCAATGATACCCGGAGCAATTCGCTCGACCGGATTGAATGTATCGGTGATGATCTCGCCCTTTCCGTCGATCGGATTTCCGAGAGCGTCGACCACACGGCCGATCATCGCATCGCCGACCGGTACGCTCATGATCCTACGGGTGCGTTTTACCTCGTCACCTTCTTTGATAGTTTGAAAGTCTCCGAATAACACAGTACCGACCTTGTCTTCTTCTAGATTGAGCGCGAGTCCACGGACGCCGTGCGGGAACTCAAGCAGTTCGCCGGCCATTACTTTCTCGAGGCCGTGGATCTCAGCGATCCCGTCGCCCACTTTGATCACCGTACCGACTTCGTCAACCGTCATGCTCGAATCAAAGTTCGTTATCTGTGCACGGATGATTTCGTTAATTTCGTTAGCCTTAATTGCTTCCATATGTTTGTTCGTTGTCCGTAGTTAGTTGTTCGTAGAAAAATGCAACGAACAACGATCAACGAGCTACGATCCAATGAGTTCTTCCTTGAGATTTTCTAACTGCGTTTTGACCGAGCCGTCGTAAATTGTCGAGCCGATGCGGGTGACGACGCCGCCTATCAATTCCGGATCGACGGAGTACTTTAGTGACACCTGCTTGCCCGTCAGCTTTTCGACGTTTGCTTTGAGTTCGTTGCGCTGTCCGTCGCTAAGATCGCGGGCGGATGTCACCTCGGCGGCAACGCGGCCGCTTCGTTCTTCGAGCACCGAGTCGAACCGCTCGTTGATATGTCCAAGCTCTGTCAGACGGCCGTTCTGGAGTAGCACGCGAAGGAAGTTCGAAGTTGCTCTCAATGGTTTCGCTTTCGCGATCAAAGCTTCCAGAACCTTCTCTTTACTTGCGTGTGCGACCGAAGGATTGCTGAATGCACCATGCAGATCGGCGTTGGCCGAAATCAGCTGCTCCCAGGTTTTGAGCTCGGTCTTTACAGCATCCGTCTCGCCCGAATCAATGACGACATCGGCAAGAGCGGTCGCGTACCGGCGTGCGATCGTTTCGACACTCATCTAGTTCAAACCTCCGATAGCACGAATACTAGACTTAACAAGAGCGGCGTCGTTCTCGGCATTGATCGTGCCGCGAAGC
The DNA here is from genome assembly GCA_031425495.1 of Acidobacteriota bacterium. Lineage (GTDB taxonomy): Bacteria > Acidobacteriota > Blastocatellia > Pyrinomonadales > Pyrinomonadaceae > OLB17. The sequence continues at coordinate 13,184 of JANPJL010000189.1, read as the reverse complement.
TTCTCTTCCGCAAGCCGCACACTTTCTTCCGCCGAATAGCGTTTCAGCTCGGCCTTGGTCTGTTGGAGCAGCCGGTTGACCTCGTTATCAGCTTGTTCACGAATCTTCGCGATCTCTGCTTTGGCCTGTTCGGCCAGGTTGAGCTTCTCAGCTTCGGATTCTTCCGTCGCCTTTTTCAGCAGAGACGCTTTTTCGACATCTAAGGTAGCAAGCTTTGCTTCGGCCGACGTCAGCTGTGCAAGGGCGGCCTGCTTTTCTTCTTCGGCCTTTATGAGCTCCGCTCGAATCGCCTCACGCTTTGCTCTGAACGCGTCGCTGAGCGGCTTCTTGACGAGGTACACGAGGATGGCGATGAATATCGCGAGGTTGATAAATTTCCAAGCTTCGAATCCCGGGTAGTTCAGGTATTTGTTGTAGACGTCGGTAAATCCGCCACCGCCTGACGACCCACCGGTAGCCGCTAGCAAAATTACGTTAAAGAAAAAAACAAACATACTCGGCTATGACTTCAAAATATTCGAGCTGATCATCTCGGCCATCACTTCGGCTTCCTGTGCGATAGAGGCCTTCGCTGCCGCGGCCTGTTCGTGGATCTGGTTTTTGTCAGATACCAGCGATTCCGCGGTCGCAGCCTTTGCTTCCGCGACCTTGCGTTGGCGAGCTTCGACCGCCGCTGCGCGTTCTCTTTCGATCAGCGTGTAGCCTTCGTTTCGAGCGGCGAGCAGCGCCTGGTTGTACTGGATCTGTTTTTCGCCGACATCGGCGAGAATGGCTTCGGCTTCACCGCCGCGTCCGCCTTTGTGCTTTTCGCGAGATTCGATGACGCGGTTCACCGGACGGAAAAACGTCCGGTTAAGGATCCAGATCATAAGCAGGATCAGCGCAATATGAATGAAAAGAGTGCCGTCCGGAAAGAGCTGTATAGATTCGGCAAAGGCCAGCAAAACCATATTCTTATTAACCTGCTATCGCTCTATTAGACTCGCGAAAAATCGAGCTGTTCTCAAAACATAAGAGATTAGCACGCGAGTTTTGGAGGGTCAAGGAAGGCTCGTTGCGAGGTCCAAACGGCGTAAAAGATCTACGAAACGCGGATCCTTACGAAAGTTTTCATCAAAGTCTTTCGTGACCTTTAGAAACACCAGTGCGTAGGATTTCTCCTCGTAGGCTTTCTCCAACCGTTCGAATGCGGCGGATTTGTGGCCGAGCGCGGCGTGGAGGGTCGCCATAGCATAAGAGCTTATATGCCCAATGTTCGGCCGTGATATCAGCTCTTTCAGTATTGTCTCAGCGTCCGCTCTCCGACCGGCACTTGCATATGCAATGGCAAGCGGAAGTAGCGACACCGGTTTTCGCCCGGATGCCGCGATAACCGCCTCGCACTCCGCAATTGCCTCTTCGTACCGGCCTAGCCGTCGGTATGCCCCCGCCAAACGGCGCCGCGCAAATAGAAAGTTGGGATCAAGTTCGAGCGCACGCTTATACTGCTCGATCTCTTCCTGATGCTGGCCCGCATAATGAAGCATCCATCCAACATTCTGGGTTATATGCGGCGACAGCGGATCGAGGTCACGTGCCTTGTACATCCGCGCAATGGCCTCGCCGACGCGACCTTGAGAGACGGAATAAAGTGCATGCCAGGAGTGGGCGGCGCCGTAATTTGGGTTTAACTCCGACGCCCGTCGAAAACTGAATTCCGCCTCGGACCAATGCCACTTATATAGCTTGATTACACCGAGCGATGCATGTGCTTCAGCTAGTGAATTATCAAGCTCGACCGCTTTCGCAGCCGCGATCCCACCCTTTTCCAAAGCTTCAGTCGGCGGTAAGGCGGACACTATTTCAGTGCCTAGAGCAAAATATGCATCAGCTAGAAATGCATGGGACAAAGCGAACTGAGGATCGCGCGAGATCGACTCTTCAAAATGTGAGATCGCTTTTCTCAATCCTTCTTCATTCCGGCTGCTAAGAAAGAATCTCCCTTTCAAATATTCTTCGTACGCCTCGGCGTCGACCGGTTTTGCATATGAAAGCAGGGTGTCTTCTCGAGGCGTCAACTTGATATTAATTGCTCGCGCGATATCGCGGGTTACATCCTTTTGGAGCGCGGGAAGATCTGTCTGCGGACGTTCATACCCGGCCTCCCAGATTGGCCTTCCGGTAGAAGCCTGAATAAGCTTCACTGACAGCCGGACGGTCTCACCCGAGCGCTGAACGGTTGCCAGCACCACCGCCTCGACATTCAATTCCTGAGCTACTTGTGACAGCGCCGTCTGTCTATCCTTGTAACGCATCACCGACGTTCTCGAAATAACGCGGAGGTCGGCGATTTGGGACAGATCACCTATCAAGCCGTCGGTAAGTCCGTTGGTGAAATACTCTTCCGTCACGGAAGAGCCGACACTGTCGATCGGAAGGATCGCAAGGTTTCTGACGTCTGGTGGCGAAGCAGCTTGAGGCCCAGAAAAAAAGCCGAGGTACACGATCGAGGCTGACAGAACGGCTACAACAACTGCGGCGGCCGCTACCGCAACTCTGAGGTGGGCGGGGATGAACGAAGCCTTTTTTGATGCGCCTCCGATTGCTGTTTCCTTCTCGATCGTCCGCAAACCCGCGATGACTTCGTTAGCCGAGACGTAGCGGTCATCGAGAGTCGGCTCGAGACACTTATTTACCAGGCGGCGCACCTCAGCGCTTCCACGCCATCGCGAGATAACGTCCAGGCGGTCGTCGCCAGGTGGCTGGCCAATCAGCATTTCGAACAACACTGCTCCGAAGCTCCAAATGTCGGAGCGCTCGTCCAGTGGATCACCGCGCCGTTGTTCCGGCGACATGTACCGCGGTGTTCCGGCACCGATTGATAGGTTGATATCGTTACCAGGCATTGATGCTGTCGAGAGATCTTGCGAACCGTGGAGCTTTGCAATACCAAAGTCGAGCACCTTTACAAGGCCGTCTGCCCTGATGATGATGTTCTCCGGCTTTATGTCGCGGTGAATGAACCCGGCGGCATGGGCGGCGGCGAGTGCGGCTATTACCTGAGACGCTATATCGGCGGCCTCGCGAATTGTGATATCGCCTGTTGCTATTCGCTGTCTAAGCGTGATCCCATCGACGAATTCGGTCGCGATGAAATCAATCGCATCGGCGCGTCCGATCTCATGTATCGTGAGGACATTCGGATGATTAAGCGCCGAGATTATATGCGCTTCTCGTCGGAAACGTTCTGTAGCACCGGGGTGACGGTGGAGTTGCGCGGGAAGTATCTTGAGCGCGACTTTCCGGTTCAGCTCATCGTCGAACGCTAGATAAACCGTACCCATTCCTCCCCTGCCCAGTTCGCCTGCGATCTCATATCGACCGAGCCTTTCACCGATCCTCAAGTCTTCCGCTTCGTCACTTAGGTCATCGCCGACAAACGAAAGATATGCGGGCTGCGAAATAAAATCACCCAGTGTCTGGTCGGCCTTGAGGAAACCGATCACCTCGTCCATCAGAGACGCGTCACCAGCACATTGCCGCGCGACAAACTCGGCACGCTGCTCAGGTGTTCTCTCGAGCGCTTGCTGAACTATGCCTTTGATCTGATCCCACTCCGATGCATTCATTGTGTTGCGCCGCTCCTCCGTTGGCATTGAACAAGACAAAAATGTCCTGATCATTAATGCGGCAGGACGGGTGGTTTCGGACCGTCTCTGATTACCCCGTAATCTCTTTATGCAGCCATAGGCGTGCCGTCGTCCATTCGCGCTTGACGGTCATCGGTGAAGTGCCGAGCGCCCGCGCCGCCTCTTCGATCGTCAGCCCGGCGAAGTATCGAAGCTCAATAACGCGAGCACCGAACGCGTCGATCTCAGAAAGTTTCGTCAGAGCCGCATCGAGTAGCAGCAAGTCCTCTTGACTTTCGTTCGTGGCCGCGACGCTATCGTCGAGCGTGATCATTACCGACCGTCCACCGCGCTTTGCCGCCGACGTCTTTCTGGCGTGATCGACAAGAATCTGCCTCATCAAGTTTGCTGAGACCCCGAAAAATTGTTCGCGGTTTTGCCACTTCAGTCCCTGCGCCTTCACGAGGCGCATATACGCTTCGTTTACGAGAGCGGTCGCCTGAAGCGTATGGCCCGAGGATTCACGGCGTAGATAGCCGTCGGCGATCCGTCGTAGTTCGCGATAGACGATAGGCAAAAGAGTATCCAGCGCGGTACTGTCTCCAGCCTGCCATTTTTGGAGAAGTTCGGTGACTTCGCCCGGTTGAGAGGCGCTGTTCTTGTTGTGAGGTTCGGCCACGAAACGACTCCCTTGATTCGAGCGTTGCTTCACGATAATAGTGTCATCCGCCCTTCTGATGCAATAAATTCCGTACTCGCCAGCGACGTATCTTTTCGTTTTGGTCCGATTTGTCGTTTCGCTCCGCATTACCTAATTGAAAGCCAAAGCATTGAGATCAGCAGATCAAATATTAAGGAGATACGTCATGAGTAATAATTTCACTTCTCAAACAATTGCCGTCGCAATTCTCGTCGCGACCTTACTTTCTTTGTCGCCGTCCACTGGTGCCCAGGAATATTCGGACTGGTCCGCCCCGCAAAGACTTGGACCCGAGATAAACACTACCGGCGTCCTCGAGGGCTGTCCCTTTATTTCCAAGGACAATAGCACTCTTTTCTTCGCCTCGAATCGGACGGGCGGTTCAGGAGCCGCCGACATCTGGGCGAGCACCCGTGATAGTGAAGATGCCGCGTGGACCACCCCCTTTAATCTAGGTCCGGTACTCAATAGTGCCGCGGCGGACGTGTGCCCCACGTATACGATCAGCGGTCGATATCTTTACTTCGTTAGTGCCCGGACCGGTGGCTGCGGTGGTGACGATATTTACGTCGCGCGGCTGACCAGTAAAAAAGATCTGACGAGCTGGTCGACTCCTGAGAACCTCGGCTGCCAATTCAACAGCGCTCTCAATGACATTACGCCCACTCTTTTCGAGGACGAGGGCGGCACGGTTTATATGTACTTCAGCAGCAATCGGACAGGTGGAGCAGGCGGAATGGACATTTACGCCAGCGTTCGACAGCCGGATGGCACCTTTGGCGGACCGGTAAACGTAACTGAGCTAAACACCGCCAGCAACGACATGCGTCCGAATATCAGATACCGCGACGGCCTCGAAATATTTTTCGAGTCGAACAGGACCGGAGCTCTTGGACCCAACGACCTGTATTCTTCTACTCGATCAGCTACTTCAGATACATGGTCCGCCCCGGAAAACCTGGGTGCAACAGTTAATACCACATTCAATGAGGGTCGACCGTCACTATCGTTCGACGGGACGGAGATGTATTTCATGTCGAACCGGCATGATTCGGCGTCGGACATCTACGTGACCCGCCGGAGCAGCCTCAAGGGAGATTCCGATCAGTAGCAACGCTGGTCGTCGTTCCCCCATGTGGATCGGCGGCCATTCTTACTTAATCAAACCAGGAGGATAGCTTTGTGCGAAATACGTACCTCACTTACGCATGCTTTCTTGCATTCGGGATCTTTGTAATTGCATTTGCAGCTGCTGCCGCCAGTGCTCAGACTTCAGCCTTCACCTTTCAAGGCCGGCTTACAGACAACACGGCTTCCGCGTCCGGGACCTATCAAATGCGTTTTGCTCTTTACGACGCGTCCGAAGGCGGCACGCAGATCGGAACTACGATCGAGAACCCGACCGTACCCGTCAATTACGCAGTGTTCACCGTTCAGCTCGATTATGGTGCCGCAGCGTTCACCGGTGCGGAGCGCTTTTTGGAGATCTCGGTACGGCGAAACAGCAGCGAGGGCTATGTAGTTTTAAATCCGAGACAGAGGATAACCTCGGCGCCGCACGCCGTTCGATCATTGAACGCAAGCAGCGCGGACAACGCCACGAACCTGGGCGGCACGCCCGCCGGAGGATATGTCCAGACGACCGATGCCCGACTATCGGATGAGCGCAATCCCGTTGCCGGCAGCGCTAATTATATTCAGAATTCAGCGACCCAACAGGCATCTTCAAACTTCAACATATCCGGCAGTGGAACCGCAGGCGGGGCCCTTTCGGCAAATGTCGTTAACGCCGAAGCGCAGTACAACATTGGCGGCGATCGTGTCTTGAGCACGGGTTTCTTGGGAAGCCAAAATCTATTCGTTGGAATTGGCGCGGGAAACTCTGCTGCCGCTGTCGCCAACTCGATGTTTGGATACGGAACGGGTCGCAATACTACGGGCCAAGCCAATACATTCTTCGGCATGGAAGCCGGCCCGTTGAACACGACCGGAGAACAGAACTCATTTTTCGGATATCAGGCAGGCCTATTCAACATTACAGGCCGAAACAACACGCTGATCGGATATAGGGCAAACGTGCAAGTGGGAGGACTTTTGAACGCGACCGCTTTGGGAAGTAATGCTGTAGTCGGCGAATCCAATACGATCCGCCTCGGTGACAGCAATGTTATAGGCGTGGACTGGGGTAACTCGCGACTTAGGAAGGATCAGGGTGGCGGGATCGAACTCGGAGGAACTGAAACTATCGTCGGCACCGGTACACCCTACGTGGACTTTCACAAGAGCCACACTTTTCCCCAGGATTTCAACGTCCGTTTAATAAACGATGAAGACCGTGTACTTTCGGTCATCGGGAGCTTTCGCGTGGGCACTTATATGATCCTGCCGACGCTTGGAGTCGGCGGTACTGTTGCTCTCTGTCGCGATTCTTTCAATACGATCGCTACTTGCGGTTCCAGCCTGCGCTACAAAGGCAATATCGCCTCGTTTAGCTCGGGGCTGGATCTGATCAAACGTCTCCAGCCCATCACCTTCAATTGGAAAAATGGCGGCATGGCGGACTTGGGTCTTGGGGCGGAAGACGTCGCAGCGATCGAGCCTTTGCTAGTTACCTACAATTCAAATGGGCAGGTTGAAGGCGTTAAGTATGACCGTGTCGGCGTGGTCCTTATCAACGCCGTCAAAGAACAGCAGGAGCAGCTCCGGGAGCAGAATCGGATCATCGAGGCGTTGCGGATGACCGTGTGCTCGCTGGATCCAAAGGCAGCCGTATGCGTGAAATGAGGGTGTCGATGACGAAAACCAATTGCGGACTATTCTGGTTGCTGATGCATGTGTTCACGGCTGCCGCACTCGCTCAATCCGGTGGAGGTTTTTCGATCGAGCAGTCGGTGATCGCATCAGGCGGCGGCTCAAGTTCGAACAGTTCGTTCGCCATCGACGGAACGGCGGGCCAGACAACTGTCGACTCGCCGATGGCCGGTGATCTATTCGCGGTGCGCCCCGGATTTTGGGGTCAACTGTTCGCCCCTACCGCGGCGTCCGTGTCAGTCTCCGGTCGGGTTATGGTGACACCGGGCCAAGGCCTAAACGGTGCCCGAGTTATTTGTATGGACGCGGAGGGAAACAGGCGTGTGTCGCTGACCGGAAGCTTCGGATACTTTTCCTTTTCCCAGGTCCTGGTGGGTGAGGCTTACCTTCTGACGATCGAGTCTAAAAGATATACTTTTGCTAGCCGAACGCTTGTTGTTCTGGACGAAGTTTCCGATCTCGAATTGTTCCCCGAGCTATAACTGACACGTACGCCGATCGAACCGGGCTTATTTTTGGCGGAACTCGCTTGTAATTACCGGGTGCCACCACTTAGCATCGGTGCGTGACCCAAGAACGCAGATCGGGTGAGATTGGAAAAACTTCGGCGCCTCGAAATAGAACGCTCACGGTCGGGGACGACGAGATCGCGAGACTGCGATCTAAGCTGTGCTCAGTCACCGACGACCTTCACTTCGCAGACGTCGTCAATCAGATCACATGCGGGAATGCATTCGAGATATTGGCGGCGCATTCGGAACCCGCCTTCGACCTACTCTTCGCCGATCCTCCATACAATTTAACAAAACGCTTCGGCTCAGAAACCTTCAAAAGTACCTCCGCCGAAGCTTATGAGACATGGCTCGATTCGTGGTTAAAGCTCTGCGTCCCACTTCTTAAGCGGACCGCGAGTATTTACATCTGCGGTGACTGGCGGTCGGGTTCGGCGATAGAGCGTGCCGGAGCGAAATATTTCCAGCTGCAGAATCGCATCACGTGGGAACGCGAGAAGGGCCGCGGAGCAAAACGCAATTGGAAAAATGCGACCGAAGACATCTGGTTCTTTACCGTATCCGAAGAATTCACTTTCAATCTCGAAGCTGTAAAGCAGCGGCGGCGCGTCATCGCACCGTATCGGGAAAACGGACAGCCAAAAGATTGGAGCGAATCTGCCGACGGAAATTTTCGTGACACGCATCCGTCGAACGTCTGGACCGACATCACCGTCCCGTTCTGGTCTATGCCCGAAAACACTGACCACCCGACACAGAAACCCGAGAAGCTTCTCGCGAAGATAATTCTGGCGAGTACGAACCCCGGCGATCTGATCCTCGATCCATTTGCAGGCAGCGGAACGACTGCCGTCGTGGCGAAGAAGCTAGGTCGGGACTTTGTCGCCATCGAGGCCGAAGAGGAATATTGTCTGCTTGCGGCGAAGAGGCTCGAGCTGGCCGACGATGACAAATCGATTCAAGGATTCGAGGACGGGGTTTTCTGGGAAAGAAATGCGATGAGACCAAAGTCTCGGAAGATCTGAGCACGGTGCACAAGCCTGAGCGTAAGCGAGGGCGATACACTCAACGCGGCGCACCGTCGGCCAACCCATTGAGCATATCGCCTTACTTACGTGCGGGCTTTTGCATCTCGTCGTGAGCGGAACACGGTGCACAAGCCTGAGCGTGAGCGAGGCGATCCACTCGACTCGGAGCACGTCGCACCGTGTTGAGCATACCGCCCTTACTTACGTGCGGGCTTTTGCATCTCGACCCGAAGTGATTTCAACGCGGAGATCGCTGAGAACGTCGAGGAGATCTTCTCTGCGCTCTCCGCAATGTCCGTTAGGTAAATCCTCAGAAGTCGCAAACATGTAAAGTACTCGGTAGAATATTTTGCAGATGAAGATCGCGACATGGAACGTTAATTCCATCAACATCCGAATGCCACAGCTGCTCGGCTGGCTCGAGTCGGCGGACATTGATGTCGTCTGTTTTCAGGAGACGAAGACGGTCGATGATAATTTCCCGGTGGATGCCTTGAAGGCTCTCGGCTACGACGCCGTGTTCATGGGTCAGAAATCGTATAACGGCGTCGCCATCGTGTCGAAGTTTCCTATTACCGACGTACAGAAAAACTTTATCGACGACGATGACGAATCTCATAAGCGGATGATCGCCGGGACGATCAACGGAGTCCGTGTTGTCAATACTTACATCCCAAACGGGAGCGAGCTCTGGAGTGACAAGTTCAAATTCAAGCTCGATTGGCTGCAGCGACTGCGGCGGTTCTTTGACGAAACGTGCGATGTGAATTCCGACGTTTTGCTCTGTGGTGATTTCAACGTCGCGATGGACGAAATGGACGTCTGGAGTGTTCCCGTTTGGGATGGCAAACTACATTTCTCCAAACCCGAGCGTGCTGCGATGACACACGTGAAGCAGTGGGGATTTGTCGATGTCTATCGAAAGCTGAACCCGGACGCGAAGGAATTCTCCTGGTGGGACTATCGCGAAGGATCTTGGCAACGCAACCGCGGGCTGCGCATAGATCACATCTGGACGTCGGCTTCGTTGGCCGAGAAATGTACCGGATGCTGGATAGATAAGGCTCCGCGAGCACTCGAAAAACCAAGTGATCACACGCCCGTGATCGCCGAATTTAAGATGTAAAAGAAATACCCGGCCCGCGACGTACTGAGCACAGACCATCGCGAACTTCGATTCGACGCACCAAACCGTCATGCCCCTGTCGGAAAAAATACGCGGCCGAAGCTCAAAGAGATCCACAGCATCGTGAACAGAGCAAAAGGAAATCCGACCGTTGAAAAGCCTTGAGTGTTGACCGCTTCCAGGATCACAAACGGCAAAAACTACTAACAGTCCCGTGGCAGCAAACAATTGTTTTGGGATGGATCTCATAACGTCACCTTTTGCCGCGGTATATATCTTCCAACTCAGTAAACTTGTCAATAGAATTTTCAGACTCTAAAGATAGTAAAATTGTTTCCAGTCCTGTACTGATCAAGTCTTATGATCGACAGATTCATCCAGATCCACCGCAAGTTTGGTTTTGGTGCTTCGGCCCGAATTGGTCTTCTTGTCGCCGGTCTCGTAGCTATGCCGATCTTCGGAGTTCTCGGCTTTGGTAGTTGGTGGCCGGCTTTGATCGCGGTCGCAGGACTCGTTCTGGGATTCCTGGTAAGGCGACAGATCGTCTCCGCTTTCGAATGGACTTCGTGGGCGATGCCGACGGCCCTATTCATCTACAGTGCTTTGCTGTTTGTCGGCGAACGACTAGGGATCTCACGTGAAGCTCAGGTCATGCTTATCACGCTTACTACTGTGGCGGTCTTCGATCTTCAATTTTGGTCGCTGTCGGATCCGTCCATTGTGAAGGTCGATAAGTAGGGCGGACTGTTTCGCTCGTAGGACGGACTGTTAGTCCGTCCCTGCTACCGGTTCGACTGTCAATGTACTTTCGAAGCCGACAAACGGACGGACTAACAGTCCGTCCTACGGTACAAAACGGACGGACTAACAGTCCGTCCTACGTTTTATGAAGATCGCTACCTGGAACATCAACTCGATCAAATCGCGCGTCGATCACGTCGTGAAGTGGTGTGAGTTGAATCAACCTGATGTGCTCTGTCTCCAGGAGACAAAGTGCATCGATGAGAAATTTCCGCGCAAGAGGTTTACAGCAATGGGCTACCGCGAGATCGAAGTCCTCGGCGAACGTGCGTACAACGGAGTCGCGGTCATCTCCAAATTTCCGCTGACGGAGGTCGTCAAAAAGCTTCCCGGGGATCGCACGGACATCCAGACCAGGTTTATCTCGGCAACGATCGCAAACATTCGAGTCGTCAATGTCTATGGCCCGCACGGCACTACTCTGGGTACGCCGAAGTATCAGTTCAAACTCGATTGGATCGCGCGATTACGAAAATATTTCGATAAGGGATCCTCAGCAGATGAGAATGTGATCCTTTGCGGCGACCTCAATGTCGCGCCGCACGAGCTCGACGTGTGGAGTGTGCCGGCGTGGCGGAACAAGCTTCATTTCACAAAACCCGAACGGGATGCGATACAGGACCTAAAGAAGTGGGGATTCGTCGATGTGTTCCGGCAGATCAACGGAGACGAGCAAGAGTTTTCCTGGTGGAGCAATTTCCGAAATGATTTCGAAAAAGATCGCGGCCTGCGGATCGATCATATCTGGGCGTCACAACCGCTCGCCGAACGCTGCACCGATTGTTGGATCGATAAGGATCCGCGCGGGTGGGACCACCCGTCGGATCACGCCCCGGTCGTCGCCGAGTTTATTTAACCGATCGGATGACCTTTCACGCGCACGCTTTGCTGTCCGAGAAACTTTCGAGTATCGGATAATCGTCGAGCTCGTTGTTTGTACCAGACTTTTCTACGAGACCTTACGCGTCCAGGCGACAAGATTCTGCAGCATAAGCTTGATGAAGTCTTTCGTCTTTTCGTCAGTAAGGTTTCCCTGGTCGTCGAACTTGTCACCGGCCGTTCCGATCATCACTTCGGGTTTGTTGATCGGATGCATATCAAGAAAGACCATTATTTGCCTGAGATGGTACTGCATGCGTGCTGTGCCGATCGCACCCGGCGACACTCCCATAATCGCTGCGGGCTTTCCTTCCCATGCATTATCGCCATATGGTCTCGACGCCCAGTCGATAGCATTCTTTAGAACGCCGGGCAAGGAGTAATTATATTCGGGTGAGCAGAACACGATCGCATCCGCTTCGCGGATCTTTTTCTTGAAGTCGGCTACCTTTGCCGGCGGATTCTCATCCTGTCCCTGAACAAACTCGGGGATTCCCGCGATGTCGAAGATCTCCAGTACGGATCCTTCAGGTACGAGATCGACCGCGGCCCGCAAAGCTCCCCGGTTGTAAGAGCCTTCGCGAAGGCTACCGGCGATACCCAGAATTTTTATTGTTTTATCCATATCGTCATTCTAAATTAACCTATCCTCACAGTTGTCATCGAGATCGACCCTCCGTCAAACCCCTCGACAGGAAAACTCACATTCTCGCCCTCGTGTCCGAGAGCGAGAATGTATAGCAGAGGCAGATAGTGATCCGGAGTAGGAACCGACAGCGTCGCGTCCCGTCCCAACGTTTCATAGTTCACAAGCGGCGCGTGGTTGCCGGTGGCTATCAGCAGGCGCACTCGCTCTTCGAATCGAAGAGCCCAGTCGAGCGGCTCAACATCGTGCTTGCCCCAGGCATAAGTGTGCAGGTTGTGGACAAGGTTTCCGCTCCCGATCACCAGTACGCCTTCGTCACGAAGCCGCGTTAAACGAGTCGCGAGTTTGTAATGGAACGGTGCTGCCTCCGCCTCATTAATGCTCAACTGAACCACTGGAACGTCGGCATCCGGAAATACGTGGGTAAGTACCGACCAGGTCCCGTGGTCGAGACCCCAGTGCTCGTGATCGGTCACCACATTGTCACCCAGCAATTCGCAAACTCTCGACGCGAGCTGCGGAGATCCCGGAGCGGGATACTCGACGGCGAAAAGTTCTTGGGGAAACCCGCCAAAATCGTGAATCGTTCGAGGACTTTGCATCGCGGTGACTGCAACTCGGGGGATATACCAGTGGGCAGAGATACAGAGGATTGCTTTCGGTTTCTGAATCGACCGCCCGATCTCGGCCCAGCCTTCAGTCCACGCATTCTGGTAAAGCGCGTTCATCGGGTTGCCGTGCCCGAAAAAGATCGCAGGCAGTCGTCCGTTCATAGCGTTGATTCTACACGGTTATCAGTGCTGCCAAAACTGCCGGTAGACTTGTGAACGCCCGAAGGATTAAACTGTCGATTGCGTTGTTATGGACATCAGGAAAGCAGCATTGATCTTTGCCGGCACCGTGTGCGTTGCACTCGGTGTGCTGGGAATGTTCCTGCCGCTTTTGCCGACCACTGTCTTTCTTTTGATGGCAGCGTACTGCTATTCGCGGAGCTCCGAACGCTTTCACACATGGCTCCTCAACAATCGTTTGTGCGGAAAGTACATCCGAAACTATAAGAGCGGTAATGGCAT
>JANPJL010000188.1:0-2754 GCA_031425495.1 Acidobacteriota bacterium | reverse complement strand
ACGTCCGGATCTTCGAACGTCAATTCTCTGAGGTCCGAAAAGGAGATCGCCGGCATGCAGTTCTCTTTCCTCTCGGGATACGTCAATGCATATTGGATCGCATGCCGCATGTCCGTTACACCAAGCTGGGCGATTATCGATCCGTCGACCATTTCCACCATCGAATGAACTGCGGATTGCGGATGAACGACGACCGAGATCTGGTCCGCATCGAACCCGAATAGCCAATGTGCCTCGATCACCTCAAGCCCCTTGTTCATCAGCGTCGCCGAATCGATCGTGATCTTGTCTCCCATTTTCCAATTCGGATGATCGAGCGCTTGTTCGACCGTCGCATTTTCGATCTCCTGTTTCGACTTAGTCCGGAAGGGTCCGCCCGATGCGGTAAGGATCAGCCGCCGGACTTCGTTTCTTTTTTCGCCGCGCAGGCATTGGTGGATCGCATTGTGTTCGGAGTCGACCGGAAGTATCTCGGCACCCGATCGTTCGGCCGCCTTTGTCATAAGCTCGCCGGCCATTACTAGAGTTTCCTTGTTCGCCAACGCGACGCGCTTTCCGGCTTCTATCGCACGCAAAGTCGGAATAAATCCGACCGCGCCTACCGCGGCCGACACGACTGTCTCAGCCTCGGGGTGACAAGCAACAGCTTCGAGTCCCTGAGTACTAAATCCGACCTGCGGCATATTGACGCCGATCGAGTGAAGTTCGCGCTCCAGTGTTTCCGCACAGACTTCGTCCGCGACTGAAACCAGCTCCGGCTTGAATCGAGCTATCTGTTGGGCGAACGTCGACATGTTCTTACCCGCTCCAAGCGCAACAACGCGCAAGTCGCCGAGATGTTCGATTACTTTAAGGGTGTTGCAGCCGATCGAGCCGGTTGAGCCAAGGATGGAGATTCCTTTCATAGCGGTCGCCTAAGAATATCACACGCCGCCTATCGGGACATTGCGGCCGTCCGATCTCGATCTACGTCCGCCAGTAGTAAATCCATACGTTTACATTACTTTGCAGTTAAAAGGTCAACTACCTATCCTGCGGGGGCGTCTTAACTACAACCGCAAAGAGCGGGAGAACGAACAAGGGAGAAATATTATGAGAAAGCTATTAATTTCATCGTTATTGTTAGGAATGATTGCAGTGGTCGCACCTTCGGCGGAAGCGAAGTCTGCAGCGGCCGTCACGGCGGATCCTCAGATCAACGTACGTATCGGACAGCCGGGACGCCGTTATAATAACCGGCGGACCAGAGTCGTCACGTCGACACGCGTGAGGTGGGACGGAAGGTACAGGTATCGTGAAACCATTCGAACAACTTATTTTGCGAATGGCAGGACGAGAACGGTAGTCACTAATCGTGTCCGCCTCGGTGGAAGACGAAATTACTAGGACGTACGTGGTTCCCGGTTTCGAGTAAGGAACGTCTGAAAAGCAGATCCTTCGCACTGAAAGTGCGATCCGAACACAGCCAGACGTGAAACGTCTGGTATCGCCAACGTGTATCCCGCACTGAAGGTGCGGAAGAATCCGATCTTCCGCACCTTCAGTGCGGATGCTGTTGGCTGATGTCCAGAGGTTTCACCTCTGGCTAGGATCGTGAGGCCGCTCTGCGGCCGCCCGAGGGTTCACACACCTCTTCAAATTTCACTCAAGGGTGGTCAGTATGAGCCAGTCCGGCTTCCCGTACTTTCTTCACATCACCGGTTTCTTGCTCGAGATCAACCTGTTGAACTCATCCGACCTGTTCCGCGCAATGCTGAGCGTTCTCCATTCCGTCGATCGAAAGTGTTTGGCAAGCAGAACGATCTGGCCGACGTGATAAGAGTAATGCGTCAACTGCCGGTTGATCGCCTGAATCACCGAGTGCTCCTCACCGCGGATCGTAACGGTCTTTGCAAAGTCTTCCTCGGTTAGGTGTTCCACACTCTCAAATAACGTTTGCCACCCGTCTTCCCACGATTTCATCAACGACTCCCGCGTGTCGTCTATCTTTTCGAATTCTGTGTCGCGCTGGCGATCAGGTTTCTCGCCATCGGTCGTTAGAAAATCGGTCCATCGCGAACGGAGGTTTCCGGCGATGTGCTTGACGATGAGCGCGATCGAATTCGCTTCGTCGTCGATCCCAGCAAAGAATTCCTCGTCCGATACCTGCTCGGTCGCCCGCTCAGCGAGCTTCTTGCATTCACGGAAAGAGCGTAGAGCCTCGGCGTGGTAATTTTGGATCAATTCTGAGCTCACAGTTTTCGCGGCTGGGCCGCTCTACGATCGGAGCTTCTGCACGGCTGCCTTAGGCGTCAGTAATTCTTCTTCACCCGACCTCATATTCTTCAACTTCAGTTTCGCCGCTCCGATCTCCTCGGGACCGAGGATGCATACAAACGGAACCTTGATCGCATCCGCATATTTCATCTGCTTGGCGAATTTGTCGGGTCCCGGGTAGACCGTGACGCGGAGACCGTCGTTACGTAATTCAGATGCAAGCTTCAGCGATTCTCCGATCGTTTCCTCGCTCCAGATCGTGACCATCACGTCCGCCGGTGCGGAGTCGGCGATCTCGGGAGGGAACATTCCACGCTCTTCTATCACGACGAGAATTCGCTCGAGTCCGAGCGAGAATCCGCACGCTGGTATCTGCTCTTTCCCGAACATCCCGATCAGCCCGTCATAGCGGCCACCACCGCCTAGTGATCCCGCGAGATCGGGAACATTGATCTCCATTATCGTGCCGGTGTAATAAGAGAGTCCGCGGGCGAGACT
>JANPJL010000187.1:0-32292 GCA_031425495.1 Acidobacteriota bacterium | reverse complement strand
ATCGGAAGCGCACTCTTCAGCCGGTTTCTAATCGAATACCAGATACCGGAGATCATCAACGGTATCGACGCCCACCATACAAGCACCTCCGGCAAAGTAATTATTTGGCGCAGGCTCGTCATCTGCCACGGAAAGGGAGCCAGCATGAGATAGAGAAAGCCAATGGGGACAGCCGTGATCGCACCCCCGGCGGTGGAGATGTCGGTGTCTTCACCGTATCCGGATTCCGCAGATTTCGCCAGATCAAGGCGACTGTTTTGTAGACGATCAAGATCGCCGTAACGTTCGAACGTCACACCGACTTCCCGCATCGCGCCAAGATACGTAAGGCCAAAACCTATGAGCAGCAGAACAGCCGCACGACGAAATATCGATGTTGATTTCTTCGATACTCCAACGATAAAACTCCCGGCCACGGCGGTCGCTACCATGTAAAAAATATAGAATCGGAGAGAAATGATCCCGAAGAGCGAGAAGACCAGAGCCGCGAGAGCCGGATAACTGATCTTCTCCTGGAGCTGAAGGACCATGGTCATGGCAACGACGAGGAGAAAGATTATCAGGCCGTCCTTCAACAACTGTGACGACCAGATGATGAAGGTCGGAAAGAACGCTATCGAAAGAGCGGCGGTCTTCGAAACCCGCCTGTTCGCAAAGATCTTCTGCGCGCAAAAGTAGACCATCGGCGCCGTGGCCGCCCCGACCACGGCGCAAAATGACTGTGCCGCCAATATATTCTTTCCCACAGCGGCATATATAATTGCGACGAGATAATTCATCCCCCAGCCCGGGAGACCACTGTGAATTGATCTTAGGTATGCCGTATCGTTTGGGTGGACGAGTCCGCTCCAGACGTCGAGTATGCGGGAGCCATTCACGTTGTAGCCGATAGCGTCACCACCGAAAAAGTGCCGGAGATCATACAAATGAACGAACAGTCCGAAAACAAGGCGAGCAGCGAGGGCCCCGAGAAAAAGTGTTGTTATAAAATCTTTATCGTCGCTAAATGATCGGAAGAGTAAGAGGGCAGTGCCGGATGCGATAAGCACGACGAGGATGGCCGACGCTCCATCGGAAAAGCCGACGCCGAACATCGCGAGCGCGACCACACCAAGGACGGTATAGATCAAAGGCTTTATCACAGAATTAGAACTCATCCGGCAAATCGTTTCTTGTTTTTCTTTCGGTCAAGAATCTACCTTCTTCTCCCAACTCTTTTATCTCGGCCGCCGGGACACCCGCGATCAGGTGCTGAGATTTAGCAAACGCCTTGGTAATAACCGACCCGATCCCCACAACACAGCGATTCGGAATGGAGCCTCCGGGTGCGACCCGTATCTCCGAACCGAGGTATGTATAGTCTCCAATGGTAATTCCCTTAGTCATCTGCCGGTTGTGCGTCCACAACGATGAATTCCTGCCGCCAAGAATCACGCATTTTCCAAACTCGACACGATCTGTAAAGTCGATCTTGTGCGACGCCCCGATCATGCTCCCGCCACCGAGTATAAATCTCGGATCCGGCTCGTTAACGACATCGGGTTCGGGGATCGAGTTGATCTCGTTCTGCCGCAGAATATCGCAATAGCGACCGATGTTGATCTCCTTACCGCCGCGAAAAATATTCAAGACACCGATACGAGCGTGCTCACCGATAACGAGCTTCTCGGTACCCGTGAATATGTTCAGATGCCCGATCTTTACGTCGTCATCGATCGAGCATTCCACCGCATCGATAATGCTAAAGCCGATCCGCACCCGTTTGCCGATTTTGTAGCCGAAAAACAATCGATAGCACGGTCGAGCTACCGCTGACGGTAGCAGCGCAACAAAAGCAAGCGTGGCTAGTCTGAACTTTCCGGCCATCGGCGTAACAACGATTCTCTACCTTACCAGATTATGTGCGGCCAGTTCCGCGGAGGCTGAATGGAGACGATCGTCAGCGCTCTGCCCGCCGACCCAGTCGAGCAATTCGGCAATACCGTCTTCCAGCCTGACAGTTGGTTCATATCCCAGTGACGTCCTGGCTTTTGATATGTCGGCGATGCAGTGACGGATATCGCCCTCCCGAAACTGGCCGCTTACCTCCGGTTCGATGTTTTTGCCGAGACCTTTCGCGATAACTTCGGCGATCGATCGGATCGTGTTTGCCCTACCGGTACCCACGTTAAGTACCTGGTAGTCGGCACCGTCCGAGTTGAGAGCAAGCAAGTTCGCCCGAACAATGTCATGAACGCTTACAAAATCTCGGGTCTGCAGGCCGTCTTCATAGATCAACGGCGACTGGTCGTTCAGCAAACGCGACGAGAAGATAGCACAGGCACCAGTGTACGGATTGGACAGCGCCTGACGCGGGCCATAGACATTGAAATATCTAAAAGCCACAGTCGGGATTTTGTAAGCCCGTCCAATGATCAGGCTGTACTGCTCCTGAACCTGTTTGCCAACGGCGTAGACCGACGTCGGGTTGAGCGGTTTACTCTCGGGCGTTCCGATCGCGACCAACTCTGAGCCGCACCCTTCGCATTCGAACTCCCAGTTCTTCGCCGCCAGACTGGACTCAGATCGAAGCTCGGGGAAATATGTCTTCTCGCAACTCTCGCACCGGTAGGGTCCCTCACCGTATAACGACATCGATGACGCGACGATCAGTTTCTTGATCTGCTCGCGTCGCTTTATCAACTCTTCGAGCAGCACCGCTGTGCCAAGATCGTTACCGGTCACAAACCTGCGGACCTGATACATGGACCGTCCCAGTCCGAGTTCGGCCGCAAGGTGATATACCGCGTCAATGCCGTCGAGGGCCTTTTCGACAGCTTCGGGATCGCACACGTCGCCGCGGACAAATTCGGCGTCGGGATTCAGGTACTCGGGGACAATGCCCTGATGAACCTCGTCGGCGAGCGAGTCCAGGATTCGGACGCGATATCCGTCCCTAACCAGCGCGTCGACAAGATGCGATCCTATGAATCCGGCTCCGCCGGTTACAAGTACGTACGGTTTCATCAGTTTTGACGGCAGGCCTCCTTCAATGTTTTTGCAAGAAGTTCGGCCTGCCGCTGAATAGTAAAGTTATCGAGCGAGTGCCTGCGTCCGGCGTTACCCATTCGCGAGCAGAGTTCTTCGTCCGACAATAATTGTTCCAGTCGAGTATACCAATCATCAGAGCCTTCGGCATTGAAATGGGTTACGCCGGACTCGCCGATCTCGGTTGCTACGCCGACAGGCGACATCACAAAAGGAATCCCGACAGCCATGTACTGGATCGCTTTGAATCCCGATTTTCCCTGGAGCCACTCCTGATTGGCCGAGTCGCTGAGCGTCATCGGATAGAGACCGATATCGATCGACTGAAAATGACCGATCTCCTTGTGAAGTTCCCAAGGCACATTTACAACTCGGATCCCCTTGAGAGTTATCTCGGTCTTACCGCTGCCGACGATCTTCAGTTCAAAGTGGTGTTTAGTCGCCAGTCGTTCAAGGACAGGGAATAGCGATTCAAGAAAAGGAAAAGTTGAGTGAGTGCCGATCCAACCGAGCACGGGTGTTTTGTTGGCTCGATCGACCGGATGGAATGCGTCCGTGCTGACGACAGTTGGAATAACAACGGCCCTAACGCCCAGGGATTCAACGTGCTGTGCAATAAAACGGTTACCGCACGTCACGGCTCTTGAGGCTCTTACGAGCTTGTCGGTCTTTCCGAAAAATTTGAAATAACTACCGAGCTTGCCGTAACTAGGGCTCACATAACTAACATATGTTGCGTCATCGAGGTCGAGCACCATAGGAACCCGTCCGACCGCTCTATATAGAAACTCAAATATCCCCGGGCCGAAAAACATGGCTTCCCGCTGTACAAAGATCAGATCGAATTTCCGCGCGCCAGCGATCAGGCCAAACCGATCCAGGAGCGGACGTGTAAGACCGGGCAGTTTTCGGAGTGCGCCTCCCGGCCGGTACATTCCCAGAAACTGATCACGTTGCAAAAACGGCGAGAGGTTCAGCTCGATGCCGAGCTGAGAAAGCGGCTCGACAAATTGCGCCAGTCGAAACCTCGTCGCCGCCGCCTCGACCGGATATGAACTCAATCCCAGAACTCGTATCAATTGCATCAACCTCCGAGCAGCTTTTGATACAGACGGCGGTATCGCGCTCCACCGACCGCTGCGAGATCGAACTGTTCGCGAGCAGTCGTCCTGCACACGTCCGAGATCTGGCCGATCCGCTCGATATCGAGTAGTGCACGCAAATATCCTTCCGGCGAGAGATCCTCGACGATCGCCCCAACCTGATTGTCACGGATCAGAAGATCGACATCGCCTATCCCGCTGTTCGCGATTATCGGCAGGCCGCATGCCAAATACTCAGCGTTCTTCGTTGGCGATGACGCCTGCTTCGAATAGCAGCGTTTGATAAAAGATACAGCCGCGTCCGCGGCACTTAGATACCGGGCGATTTCCGTAGGATGAACTTTGGCGATCATAAAATCGTCGTCACCGTAACCTCTTTGCCGTAGCAGACTCTCGATCATCGCCGGCGGGCTCTGCGTCAGGATAAGGGCATACGCATCTGGCCGGTGCTTTTTTAATGCACCGAAAAAGTCGGCGGTCTCCTCAGTCAGATACCACCCACCAAAGGCTCCGACGTACGTCATCACAAACCGGTCGCCGATGCCGAGTTCGGTGCGAACCTGCCTACGGGAATCGGCGTCCGCACCATCGAATCTCGTCAAATCCACACAGCAAGGTATCACTTCAACGGGTCTACCCGATCTGTCGAATCCGGTCTCAGCAGATTCGGGAAAAAGTATCTCTCTAGCTTTTTCTGTGAGCACCACGAAGCCGTCGGCTTCTTTCAGCAGCCATCGTTCAACCCTTTTAACCGACCGGTAGAGCCATCCACCCTCCGGCCAGACTCCGGCATCGGTATATTCTTCGGGGAAAAAACCACGGATATCGAAAAGCAGTTTTGGTTTGTGCCGCGAGAGTCTCCGCCCGAGCGCTCCCATCAGGGTCGGGACGTGAACTCGGCCGTGAAGAATGTCAGGTCTTTCGGAACCAATGAACCGGCGTACAAAGAGGGCTCCGAGAAATATATCGTAGGCCGTTGCCACCACCGAAAATCGCTTGTGGTATCGCAAGCGATGCCAATCGATCCCTTGCTCCGCTAACTCGGATCTCACCAGCGCGTCTCGCTCGAGGTCTGGGTGATTCGATTCGAACGTCAATAGTGCCAGCTTGTGACCGTCTTTCGCCAATTCGCGAAGGTACGGAATTACCTGCGTCTGCACCAGCGGCTCGCCCACTCCGAAATAGCAAATATATAGCGCCTTGGTACGCATTAGCATCAGCTCCCTGCGAGCGTCTTGCGTTTGAACCATCGCACTGGGAAATTCATGAAACGGCCTAGAAGCCTCGGGCGCAACCAAAGACACCTTAAAGAGCAACGGGCAAAATCTGCATAATTACCGGAGTAGAAGTACGATCCCGCCAGAACGCTGTATAGGTTTCCGTAGGCCCGGCGGCGAAGGCGAAGCACCGACTCGTCCTTAGTCGTGAATGCCTTCGCAAAACATTGGTTCATCGCCCTTTCCATCGCAGCAACGTTCTTATGCATATTGGTTCGATGGTTTCGATAGCCTGCCAAGACCTCCGGAACAAACCCGAGCTTATATTCTCGAGCAACCCGATAAGCGAAATCCCAGTCTTCACTGTGTTTGAGATCGGGATCGAAGTCTCCTACCAGTCCAAAAACCTCGCGCCTCACAAGACTCGTGCTGCCGATAGCAATCACTGCGGATTCCTCGAACAAAAGCAGGTCTTCCGCGGCCCAATTGTTTTTACCCTGAGACCATATCGTTATAGTCTCACCGCTGTCTGAATCAAACTCACGAATGGCGCAATGAACCATTCCGATCTCAGAATCGTCTTCGATTACTTCGACCTGTTCTGCGATCTTGGTCGGATACCAGAGATCATCCGAATCCAGAAACGCGATCAGTTCGCCGGTGGCTCGTCTGATACCTGTATTGCGAGCACCGCTCAGCCCCTGATTCTCCTGGTTGACGTATATGATCTTGTCGGCGAACTGCCCCACGACTTCTCGGGTATCGTCCGTCGATCCATCGTCTACAACGATGATCTCGTGGATGGGATATGTTTGCGACAGAACACTCTCCACGGCATCTGGTAAGTAACAGCCGTAATTGTAAGTCGGTATGATTACGCTTACTGTCGCAGGTCTCATAAAGTAAATCGGGCTGCAGGGAAAAGGCCGACACTCAAAAGTAGTCAAGCACGCAAAGAGTTCAAAACGACCCTTTACAACCCGCTCCTTAACTTCCCGTCGCTCAAGAGATCACGATAGATCTCCAGATAGTCATTCGCTACTCGTTCCGCGCTCATATACTGCAGCAGGTACTTACGCCCATCTTCGGCCCTCGATCGTGCCGCCTCCAGGTTGCCCACAACGCGCTCTATGCCGACTCGAAGCGCCTCGGCATCGGCTGGCTCTACGATCTCCCCGTACTTTCCATGATCAAGGCTATCACGAACGCCACTGATGTCAGTCGCAACGACCGGTTTCTCAAGCATCACAGACTCGATTATTGCATTTGAAAGGGCGTCCTCCAGAGACGGGTGCACGATCATGTCCGCGGCCGCCACAATAACGAGAGCGTCGTCCCGCCAACCAAGAAATGTTACCCGGTCCTGGATCTCAAGATCAGCACACATTGCTTTCAGCGTCGATTCATACTCGCCGTCGCCGACTAGATACAGATGCGCATTCACACCGTCTCTGATCATGCGGGCGAGAGCTTCGAAGAGGAACTTGTGTCCTTTCCGATGAAACAGTCGGGATACGAAGACCAGACAAAGGCGGCCATCCATCGCGAGCTCCTTTCTGACTGCCGCAACCTTCTCCGGCGTCACTGCGTCATATCGCTCTGTAGTCTGGCCATACGGGATAATCGATACTTTTTTACTGGGTACCCCTTCCGCGTCTACGAGAATATCTCGCACCATCTGAGACGGAGCAATTATATGATCTGCTTTCTTGCTGATGTAATCGTCAAGACGCAGATAAAACTTGCGCTTGAGGGGGGATGCGATCTTATGAACAGCATCGGAATGGTGTCGGGTCAATGCCGTCCGTCGGCCCTGGGACTTCGCAATAGACAACCCGATAAGGCTCGGATCGAAGAGATTCGTATGAACAATATCCGGATCTTGTTCTTTGAAAATTTGTCGTAGAGATCGAAATGCTCTCGGCAACGTTTTGCGACCGATGGCATTTAATCCGATAGCCTTGTGACCCCGACTGTTCATGCCGCGAACGAAATCGGTATTCGCCGACCTGAACGTAACGAATGAAAACTCGATCACACTCTTTGGCAAACAATCGGAGATATTTTTCAGGTGGTAATCGTCGATTTCCACATCGGTTACGTGAAGGACCTTAATCGGCGTCATTTCTTACGTGCAATTGTTAGATGATTAAAAGACATATGATTCGAGGGAACTAGCAACTCAAAGATTCCGCCAAGGACATTGATCACAAAACAGAAGAGAAGTAACAAGGGCCGCAGCAAAAGCCCGATCGGATACAACCACTTCGTCCAAACAAATCCTATCTCATACCAATACATATTGAACATTACCGCCAGCGTTATCGCGGTACCTGAGAGAGGCTTTACCGTTTCGACAATCAGGCCTTGTCGCTCCATCATCGCTTTAAGCCCGTCAGGGCTATATCGAAAGAAATCGTAAGCATCATGGATGGGGTAGAAGAAGGGCGCTGTTGTCATTATCGTGCCCCCGGGGCGAAGAACACGGGCAAATTCCGCTATTGTTTTTTCCGGATTCGGGACGTGCTCCATTACCTCGGTGCAGAGGATAGTATCGACACTTGCGTCTTCCAGAGGTAGAAAGGCGGCGTCACCGCAAAAGTCCGCGTTATTCCCGCGATAACCGCTCTCCGGCGAATACTCGAGGCCGAAATATCTTTCGACAAATGGCGTGAATAATTTTTCGAACGGCTTCGAACCACAGCCTACGTCGAGCAGTGTGCCGTGGGCGAGCTTCGCATTGTGTGCGATCGCCTCGTCGATGCGCACGCGTCCCCAGAATCCGGGATGGAATGGAGTGCGACCGAGGTAGTCGTCCGTCCACCGTATATCCTTTGAATGAATCTCCGAGAGTGTCGCAATCAGCTTGCTCATAGTTAGGTGTCTATACGCTGCGCGATGCCGACGAGGGCACGGCGCTATACTTGGACTTCATCTTCAGGAAAAACTTCTCGAAAAATTCGTACGAGATGTACGCGAGCAAAATCGTAACGCCCAGCGCTAGAGAATACACAACGATATATTTGAGTGATGTCGGCATTTCAACGATCAAGATCTTTGCCAGGAAAAACAGGACCAACGGGTGGATCACATACAGCCCGTACGATATCTTCCCAAGAAAATCGAAAACACCAAAATCAAGATTGATCAGCCGATTCGTCTTTGTCACCTGGCCGACAATTATCGCGACCGTTACCCCACAGATGATCTCCTGGTCGAGAACGGACGCAATATGAAAACGGTTGATGGCGACCAACCCGATAGCGATCCACGCGACCATCTGCGTAACTTTGTTGTTCGCAACACGGAGCAAGGTCGGATTCTTGACGTAATAGAGCCATGCTCCAAGGGCGCCAATTAACATGCAGTGAAACCTTGTGACGTGAATAAAGTAATAGGGCGTCAGCCCGTAACCGAAATCGATGTAACGAAAACCAAGCTTCACTGCTAGCAAAACCGCGATGAGAACGGCGAGCACGACCGGCAAGTTGCTCGCCTTTTTAACGATCCACGGATAGATCAGGTAAAACTGCTCCTCGACTCCGAGCGACCAGTAATGACCGACCAGAAGTAGCTCATGTTGAAGAATGAAAGGAATATTAGCGGCGAGGAAGATATAGAAAAGCAGCGATGGAAGTGAAAAAGGCATTCCGTAGATAAAAATTACCGCAACGACTATCGCGAGATACATGTAATACAAAGGATGGATGCGCAAGACACGCCTGATGTAGAAGCTCTTGACATCGATCGGCTGCTTTTCTTTCTCGAGTAGTAACAGATACGTAATCAGAAAGCCGCTCAGGGCAAAGAACATACTGACGCCGAATCCCGCGAGGTCCGTTCCGCGCGGTGTGCCTTCCGGGGTCGAGCCGAACAGGAACGGATCAAGCTCAAACGTTCCTAGGAGCGTAGTCGTGTGTGCGACGATAACCGAAATCGCCGCGACTGCACGTATGCCGTTCAACCCAGGCAAGTGGACCAGAGGGGTTGGATTGTTTGGTAGTTGTTTAGGCAAAGGGTTATGCGGACGATCAGTCGGTTCGGTCAGTTGCTGGGATACACTACCAATCGAAGTTCACGTTAACGGCTGATGAACCACTCTATTGTCTTCTGGACTCCCACCTCAATATTAGTTTCGGGCTTCCAGACAAAAGTCTTCCTGAATTTTTGGTTGTCGAGAAAAACGTTTTGTACGTCGAAGTCAAATGGCTCATTTTCCTTGATTTCGACCGTGTAACCGAAAGCCACTTCGAATAGGGAAATTATTTCGCGAATCGAGGTGGACTCACCGAACGAAATGTTGAAGGTCTCATTCGACGCTGGGTGTGCCGCAACCCTCGCAAGGGCATCAGCCGCATCATCGATGTACAGGTAGTCTTTCTTTGCTCGGCCATCTCCCCAAATCTCAAACTTTTCTTTGGCGATAAAAGACCGAGCGAGGGCGGAAACGATTCCCTGGGGTTTGTGAGCTCGCTGGCCAACACCGTAAACGTTCGACAATCTCAAAATATCAAACGGCAACTGATGATTGTGATGAAACAGTTTGAGGTAATTTTCGATGGCGTATTTTGATGCGCCGTACGCGGAAACAGGAGAAGGAAGTGATAACTCCGATGTCACGCCGTCCTGATTCCCGTAGACACTTCCGCCGGACGAAATATAAATTGTCCTGATGTTTCGTTTCGCGAAGATCTCGAACAGTGATATAGCGGTGAGAATATTCTGTCTCGCGTCCGCACCCACATCCTGCATAGAGGAATAAGGTACTGAGCTGTGAGCAAAGTAGAAGACCGTCGCCACATCGTCGAATACATCACTGTCCCCGCTAAGTTCGGTAATATCCGCTTTGACGCTTGAGGGTGGAGCATTCCCAATGTCGTTCGAAACCACCCGGTGTTCAATCGCCGCTTCATCTAAACGTTTGCCTACAGCATTAGCAATGAATCCGTTGCCCAGGAAAAGTATCATGACATTTTGTTATCGCGGTCAATTCGTCAGAATGTCATTGACCGCATTCCTAAATTCTTCCAGGCCCTTTTCTTCGCTGTAATCCAGCATCACCTCTCGCCCTTTTGTCGAAATAGCCTTTCTTGACTCGGGCGGCAATCGAAAATACCACTCTATCTGCTGAGTTGCGGCTTCCGGGTTCATCGGAACGACCAGATTCTTATCTATCTTCGCTACTACCTCCTTTGTTCCGGTGAGTTCCGAAACCATAGTAGGCAACCCCGCGCGAATCGCTTCGAGTGTCGCGATGGGGAAAGCGTCACCGTTCGTGATGTGCACGCAGAGATCTGCATTATTAAAAAATGACGGGAGGTCACTTTGACGTCCGACAAACTGAATATTAGCTCCCTCGTTTTTCGTCTTCGCCATGAGGTTATTTATAAACTCGCCGGTCCAGTCACCCACTACGATCAGTTGGGCATCCGAAAACTTTTGCGAGACGAGATGGAAGGTCTCCAACAGCGTTTCTATGCCCTTGTAATAAGCCCTCCAGCCATCAGGTCCATGAGCAACGAAGAGCAGTCGATGTCCGTCCCGGTCCGGCGTCTCTTTTTCGCTTGCCATCGGTCGTCCACCGGAAATAATTTCGTGGGCAGTAACCACCCGCGGACCATCTTCAAAGCCCTCGAGCACCTCGTTTGCAAGTTCCGTTTGGAATTCTGACATGCAAAGCAACACGTCGTACTGTCGCAGAAAATACGATAGCAGCCGGCGAGTTTTAATTGGATACCATTCCGTCTTCAAGAAAAAAAGGAACTCGTCGCCCAGTATTGCCGCTGTACGTTGGTGGCGACCCAAGATGCGAAGCTTCTTCATCAATACCGGAGTTACGTGCATTCCCTCGGAAAGTATAAGGTCGTAGTCTTTTACGTTCTCGAAGAACACGCTGTTCAACAACCAGCTGAGGTATCTGCGCACCCTGCCACTGCTGTCAAGGTCGTGATAGCGAAGGAGCCTGTCGACAAAAATGAAATCAGCATTGACGGACTTGGCAAGGGCAACGTGCGTGGGGTGAGGTCCAGGACGCCCGTGAACAAAGGCAATCCTAGCTTCGTGATAGGATTTAAGCTTCGGTGGCATAATATAACGAAGATCGTCCCCACGATTGAGTGCTTTCTCAAAACCAAAACGCAAAGGGGACACCTGACTAAAACTATAGTCAAAAAGACAACCATGCAAAAACGTCGACTTAAATTTGCATACTCTCGGCGTCTCGTTCGTGCATGCAACCAGTTTCGTAACGAAATTTATTAGCAAGTCTCTGCTGACTCTATGCATCCGATCATCCTATCTCCGCTCACGGGTTCTCCTAATACTGATCAAATCGGCAGCATTAGATCGTCAGACATTCTCACGATTTATCAGGACGAATACGGGTATGATATTTCAAAGTACTTCGCGGGAATTGATGAAGTAAAGGTGATGTTATGTCGAGACTCCGGATTCATGTTCTACCACCCCTTTATCTTGGAGGGTGACGAGGACTACTACGCGACAATGAGTCAGTTCGAATGGTATTACCATCCACAGCGTTGGGAACATACGATAGCTTTAGACATGATTCACGGCAAGGACAAGGTGTTGGAGGTAGGTTCAGGCGCCGGGTTCTTCATCAAAAGGTTGTTAGACAAAGAGATAGACGCGCGCGGTTTAGAGCTAAATAGCCGTGCCGTAGAAATTGCAAAGGAGTCCGGCTCCGACTTAAGAAACGAATTGGTTCAGGCCCATGCTGGATCACACGCGAATGAATATGACGTTGTCTGTTCGTTTCAGGTGCTCGAACATATCGCCGAGCCGCTGCCCTTCCTGAAATCCAAAGTCGACTGTCTAAAGTACGGTGGAAAACTCATCATCGGCGTTCCGAACAACGATTCCTACATCTTTGACAACAAAATGCCAAACAGAGTCCTCAACATGCCGCCGCATCACATGGGTCTCTGGACACTAAAGTCAATCGAAGCTCTGCAGGGAGTCCTTGGCCTCACGCTCCGCGAAGTGCACTATGAACCGCTCGTCGATGGAAACGTTGCGGTCTATCTTTGGAACAAAGTAAACAACGCTTTCCTGGGTATACGTTTTTTCTCCCGTGTTGTCTGGAAACTGAAGATCGACAGATTACTGACGCCGATACTCGTGCGATTTTCACATCGCATCCGGGGCGGTTCGATGGTCGCGGTTTTTACTCGCGACTAAATATCTCTTCGTATACAGCCTCATTTGGTAGCGCGATATTATGACTCCCAAAGCGTTCCTCGACAGTCTTCCGACCTTTCTCGCCGAGTCGCTTCCGTAAGTCCGGGTCTCGAATCAACATCGCAAGCTTCTGAGCGAGATGCGTGGAGTCTCGGCACCGAAAGACTAGCCCGTTTTCATTGTCCTCAACTATGGAAAGAAGTGACGGTATGTCCGATACAATAACAGGCAATTGCATAGCCATTTTTTCGAGGAGTGCTAACGGCAACCCTTCCTGATGAGAGGGAAAAACGGCGATATCAGAGTCGTTCAAGACTTCGACCACCCGATGGTGGGGCCCCACGAACTCGACCGAACCGGCGACATTCAACTCCTTGGCCAGAAATTGGACTTGCCCATCCATACCGTCGGGTCCGACTAGGATAAGCTTCGTACCCGGCGCCTCTTCCTGCAAAATAGTCCAGGCGTGTAGTAGGTCTTCGTGACCTTTTGCAGGTGAAATTCGAGCGACATAGACAACTCGGAGATTCTGTCTCGTAGACCGTAGAGTTGGGACAAAACTCTCAAGGTTCAGCTTATTCTCGATTAGGAAAAGTGTTCTCTTCGTGCCCACCAACTTGTTCTCGACGATCTCATCCCGAACCGAGGTACTTACCGCGATGATGTCGTATTTTCGGTAAGTCAATCGGAGGATAAGCCCGAGGAGTTTCGTGCCCAGCGATTGATAACTAAAGTTGCTAAGATGCTGAGTATATAAAAGAGCGCAACCGGTGCGCTCGCGAATGAGAATTCCGATATTCAAGTCCCTCGGCATGAGGTGTACGTGGAGAAGATCGGGCTGATCTACCTCGGCGGCCTCAAGAACCTTTCGAAAATTCTCGGACGAAACGGATGGTCGGAGGCCGCGCGATAAGTAGGCCCAAAATGAAAAATCTTGGTCAAACTCGATGCCGAAAGTCCTTATCGCTATTCTCGGGTCAAGCGAGTAGGATTCGAGCATATGCATTCGATCGCCCATCAGATAAATCGATATATCGTACCTATCTAGATCTACTGACGAGCAGATATCCAAAACGACCTTCGCGGCACCGCCGATTTGAAGGTCATCGATCACGTAAATTATTTTCTTCCTGGTGCTTGGCATGCTGGGCATTGAACGGTGAGTTAACGGAGGTCGCTCCATTGCTAGGATTTTACTTTCACTGAACGATTAAGAAGAGATTTGTTTTAGCTTGGTAATGGCAAATCTCGATCCGTTCTTTATCCATTTCTTTTCATCAGCGTCGACAAGTTTCGTCCATACAATGAGCCCATAGACTGCAGCGGAAACGGGTGCGATAAGGATAAGCCAGCGGGAAAAATTATTATAGAACGTAGCAACGAACACCGGAGGCACCAATACCACGACGGCCAGAATTAGGCTTTGCCAATAGCGTCCTAAGCCGAACGACGCCTGAGCAATTTGCCTCGAGAACCAGACAATCACAAACGCCTCAATCAGCACCCGCAAACTCCACGCGGCGGCCGCGCCTGCTATGCCAAATTTCCCAATGAGTAGGTATACCAGGAGGACATAAAGTGGAAGTTCCACCCAGAAGATCTTTGCGAAAATGTCTGTTCGCCCCTTGGCCGTGATCGTGCTATGCGGAATATACGACAAGACACTGAAGAAAAAACCGACCAGGAGTATATATAGCGGCAATGTGCTCTCCACTCCAAATTCCTCGCCGGCCCAAAAAGTGAAAAACGGCTTCGCGATGACGGCCATGAAGGCAATACCAGGCAGCAATAAAATTAGGTTCAGCCTCAGACCGCGGGCGAACAAGGCGTCGAATTCGTCTTTGCGCTCCGGGGCAAGGAGTTGTGAAAACGCCGGCACGAGGGACTGGAGCATTGCTGAGGAAAAAGTCGTCGCCATGCTCGCGAAAGTAAAGGCCACCGAATAGTAGGCAAGAGCCTTAACCGATACCATTCGCGCAAGTGCCAGTTTGTCGAAGTTGACTAAGAGCATTCCGGCCATCATCGCCAATAGCCAGGCCCCGCCAAACTTCAGCAGCGAGCCCACATGCTCGCGTCTGAACATGGGCCCGAAGAGGGTTGGCAATAGACTGCCACTAAAGCAGACCACCGCAACTAGTGCGACGAAACCCACTAAGAACGCTAGTGAAACTGCACCGAGAATTCCTCCGCCCAAGTAGAGTACGAGCGGCGTGCCAATGGCTAGAATTACCTTAGGTGCGGCGGAGGTAAAAGTGTTTAAATCCATTCGGAGGCGTGCGAGCATCGGGGAATTGAGGACGCCTGACAATATTCCGACTACGAACGCCGCGGACGTAACTTTGAGTGCTATGCTCGCTTCCAGTGAGAGGTGCTCTGCGATATTCAGGTGACCAACGATCTCCCCTGAAAGAAAAAAGATCGGGACAGCCACGGTCAATGAAGCAACCAAAGCAATGGCCGCGGCCGTCCAGACGATCTGGCTTTCCTTTGCTTCATTTCCCTGACCGTATGCCTCACTGGCAAACCTTGTTGACGCTATACCCATCCCAAAATCGGCAAAGTTGAAATAGGTCGGAATGAGGGCGACAAGCAGCAGTACACCGTAGGCCTCGGCCCCCAGAAAGCGAATAATAAACGGCGTCGACACGAACGTAACTGCCAGCGGAAGCACCGATCCGGCGAGTGTCCACATTGAGCCCTTCACGACCTTTGTAGTCATTCCGGCAGTCGATCGAGGTTGGTTTTTCGGTTCTTCGATGAGTGGAAGTTCCGTGTCGGGTGTCACGGGGAAAGTGTAGAAGTCAGTTACAGGCGTGTCAACGCCCTAACTTCTGGGTGCGAGCAGAGACGAGTTCAGAGCCCTATCGGAGACGATGGCGCAGTGTTTAAGGCTTGCTGTCTTTCATTGAGACTGCGGGAGAGACCGCATCGACTGAGGGGAAAACCGTAAATTTATCGACCTTAACGAACGCTGAAGCCGATCCGAAGCCTGATTTGGTTCCACTGAACCTCCGTCCCTCGTTTAGGTGGTCGATCACTAAAGATCCGTCGTAATACATCTTGAAGCGATTGTTGGCGGTTTGTTCAATACAAATAGTGTAAGGCGCGATTGTGTCTGGCAGGACGATATATCCGAGTCCCGTGGGAATGCCGTTATTCCATTTGGAAAAGGAAATAGAACCGGACGGATCGTGATAGGCTTTTAGACCTGACACTGTTACAAAATCAAAAGCTGAATACAGTTCTAAATACTTCTGCTCGTTGCCCGAGTTTTCGATACACGTTTTGACGTTTCTTTGTCCGACTTCCACATGGGGTTTGAGCGGCGCCGACGCGTTAGCACTGTAAACCTTCCCGGTCTGAATTCCGTAGTTATGGGTTTCCATCCATTGCTTTTGTCCCAGAGATCCGCCCTCGGTCTGTCCGATTCCAAGGGTGTTCTGCCAAAGGTAATTGACCTCGTTTCGGTTGAAGCTGTCAAAGACTAAAGCATCGGCAGGAACGGTATCGGGGGTCAAAGTAGTCTGCGGTCGTTGGACCGCGACCAGTTCCCATTGAGGCAGTTCAATCTCGGCAAATCCTGAATACATTCGCCCAAGCCATTCATTACCCGGCGCCCCGGCAGCTCGTACTCCGTTGTGGCGAACACCACCCAAACCATCCGACTTGTCTGCGATCGTATTTTGCGGATGTGAGAAGTCGAGTAGCAGGTTAGCAGTGGCCGAGACGTTGGGTGCCGTGCCCATATAGTTGGTGCGTGGCATAAGTTCAGCTCTAAACACAGATCCTAGTTCGTTATCGCTGCAGCCTAAAGGTGCGGCGTTTTCAAATATCCGGATGTAACGTATTAGCCCGTGGGCCCCGAGATGGTCGGACCCTCCGATAAATCCTCCGGTTTCATGCCCTTCAAAGCTCGCTCTACCACCTGGTTTTGGATATTTTACTGCGGGAACCCCGTCGATGTACGTGGTGATAAAACCACCACATTTTGTAACGGATATCAGGTGCCATTCTCCGACTCGAAATGTCACATTGCCGGAATTGAGTCCAGTATTCGGTGAACCCGGCTGTTCGCCTGAGACATTGCCCGCTATCGAACAATTTCCATTTGCGCAGCCATCTAGCCCGACAAGTTGATTGTGTCTGCCTCCATATCCGGCAGATAACGCGTACTGAAAACCGACTTCGGCGTTCAACAGGATGTCGGTGTGAAAATCCTGGTATACGACCCCGGTGTGCCAGAATTGCCCAACGTAAACATTATGCGTCTTGGTTTGGTCGAATCGTAGCGCGTGTCCGGCAGGTTGTGCGGCATTCTGCCCAAATGATTGAACGCATGAGAGGAGTAAGAGAAGGAAGAGGATGAGGTACTGCTTCATACCTCACATAATAAAAGATCAACCTCAACTTAAATGTGCGCCACGATACAATCCAAATGAAAAGAAAGTGTTACCGGATAAACTAACTTTAGCTTTACGCTTGAATTCCTTCCCGAACAGCCCCGGCAGCGTAGAAAGAAAGCATATGTTGCTGCCTTGCCTCAGCACAGGGTGTCAGTAGGCAGACTAGTGTCCCGCTCAAAGGGTTAACCCACCTAAACACTCGGGCGCATGTCAACTTACAACATCGTCGCAGTCGGCAAAGCCATGCGAAACTCATCAAAACCTATCGAGTTTTTCTTTCTTGAAGACACGCCGGTAGGTGTCGTAGATGAACGCGAGCTTTTTCTGCTCGGTGGGATAGTCCCAGTGCCATTTGGCAGGTTTATTTAATATTCCCTGGAATTCATCTCTCGATACGCCGAGCTTCTTGGATATGTAGTGCGTATCCGCCTCGATCGTCGCGGGGTCGTAGGGTTTGGATCGGAGCTTTTCTACAGCCTCGACGCGATCTATTTGTTTTGCGCAGATCTCGATCGACATCCCGGCGCGGCGGTAGTCGATACCGAACTTTTCATACAAATAATACGACTGGATAAACTTTGTGTATCGCGACTCTTGATGCTTCGCACCATAGTGATGCCAGTCGAACTCTTGTTCGAGCAGCTTGATCGCCTCTTCCTTAACAAAAGGGACTAAGTTGAGTGGGTACAGCGTTCGAATACCTTTCACCAATTTGTAGTACATCTCCCGCTTATATCCGAAGGTGGGAAATGTTCGCAGTTTTCTACCGCCGAAGTTCCGCTGAATGTAATTAAAGTATTTCTGGTCCCTGACGTCGTAATGCCAGCTCTTTGGAAGGATCCCCTCGGTCGCGAGATTACCTCCGCTGAGGATGTATTTGATCCCGCGCCGGGCAGCAACGTGATGGAGGGCGGCTGGGATCGCAACGTCGGTCGGTGTCTCAGCCTCGGGAACCGATGCCTTCAAAAATGCTAATTGCACGTCCTTGAACTCTTCCCAATCCAAGACGTAGCTTTCGTAGTCAATGTCCAACTTTTCGGTAAGGCTCCGAATATTCAGGACCGCCTTATCCGAATTCCAACCGTTGTCCATGTGTACGGCAAGCGGTCGCAAGCCACGCTGCCGAGCTAGGTATGCCAGATAGCAACTGTCCGCGCCGCCGCTTACACCGATGATGCAGTCGTACTCCTTTCCTCTGCCGGCGAGTTTGATCTTGTCTACGATCCGGTCGAGAGCTTCATCACTCTCTTCACCCTGATAGGCATGCTTAGCCCGCTTATCGAGGAACTCGGTGCAGTGACAGCAATTCCCGGCAGAGTCGAAGGTGATCTCCGGGTCCGTTGTATCCATCACACAACGGATGCACTGTTGATAAGTTCTCGAAATCATTAATCTTTTAGGAGACTGGTTCCGGACGGCGCAAGGGTTGTGGAAATGATCATTCGAACGACAATTCCGCCTTACCGGGATAATTGATCAATACGCCTCGCTTAGCATCACGATACACAAACATGCTTCCCGCTGCTAATCCATCCGCACGGCCGTCGCGATAAGCGTCCTTGAGATGCTCTTTTGTGCCTGCACCTCCAAGCGCTACGACCGGTATCTTCACTGACGTAGCGATCGAGCGAATCAGCTCGAGATCGTATCCCTTCATCGTTCCATCTTTTTCAATGGACTGGATAATTATCTCGCCTGCCCCGTTGTCTTCCATCGTCTGTGCAAATTCGAGCGGGGTCAGTCCGGTTGCCGTCGATCCGTTTCGCAGCCAAGCCTGGCTCCGGCCGAACAGCCGCTTTTTGACATCGATACATACGACAACGGTCGACGAGCCGAACGCCTCTGAGGCATTCTTTACAAAACTTGGGTCGATACCGGCGTATGTATTAATTACTACTTTTTCTGCGCCGGCGGCAAGGACCCGATTTATATCGTCGAGCGAACGGATGCCTCCGCCGACACTGAAGGGCATATGTGCTTCCTCGCCGACGTCCCTGACAAAATCCAACGAGATCAATCGGTCCTGCTTCGTTGCTTCGATATCGAGAAAGACGAGCTCGTCGGCGCGAAGGTCGTTGAAGATCTTTACCGCATTGATCGGGTCTCCAATATAGCGATGCTTGCCGAACCGGACGGATTTAACTAATGCCTGTTTTTTTAAAAGAAGAACAGGAATGATTCTAGGTCGAAACATTACAACTCAACAAAATTCTTCAGGAGCCCGGCTCCAACGTCGTGACTTTTTTCCGGATGGTATTGCACGCCGAAGATATTATCTTTCTCTATTGCCGATGGGAACGCTCCTCCGTATTCCGTCTCGTTAAGAAGGTCAGATCGATCGTTTAGTTGGAGATGGTAAGAGTGGGCGAAGTAGAATTCGGATAAGTCCGCGACGCCGTCCATAAGCCGACTGCTCTTCGTTATGCTCACCTGGTTCCAGCCCATGTGAGGTATCTTGTGTCGTCCCTCGCCCGAGAAACTCAGCCGTACCGCTTGAGCATCGATCCATCCAAGTCCCGGGGTTTTTTCCGCCTCGTCACTTCCCTTCGCCATAAGCTCCATGCCCAAGCATATGCCGAGAACCGGTTTCTGCTTGATAAAGACCATCTCATGTAATGTTTCGATGAGATCAAGCTTTTCCAAATTATGCATCGCGGTTCCAAAATGACCGACCCCCGGAAGAATTACCTTATCGGCGGCGCCAATGACATCCGCCGAAGACGAGATCACGCCCCGCGCTCCGATCCTACCGAGTGCTCTGCTGAGAGAATTAAGATTTCCCGTCCCATAGTCGACAATGACTACGTTTGATAAAGCCATTCCTGTCTACCTTGGAAGGATTAGAGGTGAGGGATTACGGCGGAAGGCAGAAGGCGGCCTTTCTCCGTGTCTCCCTTTCTCCCTTTCTCCCTTTCTCCTTTTCTCTTCCAGTACTGACGTGATTGTGAATTGGCTACACGATACATCAGTCCGTGGTGTCTGGCGAGTTGAACCCATGCCTCTTGCGGCTGCGCCGCCCGATGAGCGGAAAGGCTCTGCCTTTCCGAACTGCTCTTAACCTTGTGGCGGCTATGCCGCCCCGCCCCGGAGGCGTAGCCTCCAACTGTTCATAGAGTCGCACGTAAGGGCGCAGCCCTTCCGCTCATCGAGCGGCGCAGCCGGGATGATAGTGCTAAACGGTAAACGGTGAGTGGTGAGTTCGTGCAGGTAACCTCATCAAGTTACAACACGAACTCACCACTCACCGTTCACCGTTTAGCACTAACAGCCTTATTTATAAATCTCACCGCCGGCGTCGACGAACTCCTTCGCCTTTTCGCTCATGCCAACCGCGAGAGCTTTTTCTTCTTCTAGGTTCTGTGCGTTTGCGTAGTCACGTACGTCTTGCGTGATCTTCATCGAGCAGAAGTGTGGGCCGCACATTGAGCAGAAGTGGGCGAGCTTGGCACCTTCGGCGGGGAGTGTTTCGTCGTGAAACTCTTTTGCTTTTTCGGGATCGAGGCCGAGGTTGAACTGATCTTCCCAACGAAACTCGAAACGCGCTTTCGATAAGGCATTGTCGCGATACTGTGCACCCGGATGTCCCTTTGCCAAGTCCGCCGCGTGAGCCGCGAGCTTGTATGTGATAACGCCTTCTTTCACATCCTGCTTGTTCGGCAAACCGAGATGCTCCTTCGGTGTCACGTAGCAGAGCATCGCCGTGCCGAACCATCCGATCATCGCCGCCCCAATGCCGCTCGTGATGTGATCGTAGCCGGGGGCGATATCGGTCGTCAGCGGCCCGAGCGTGTAGAACGGTGCTTCGCCGCAAACCTCGAGCTGCTTGTCCATGTTCTCTTTGATCAGATGCATCGGCACGTGACCGGGCCCCTCGATCATCGTCTGGCAATCCATCTCCCACGCGATCTTCGTAAGTTCACCCAGTGTGTCGAGCTCGGCAAACTGGGCCTCGTCATTCGCATCAGCGATCGATCCCGGCCGCAGTCCATCGCCAAGCGAAAAGCTGACATCGTAGGTCCGCATGATCTCGCAGATCTCGCGAAAGCGCGTGTAGAGAAAACTCTCTTCGTGATGTGCGAGACACCACTTCGCCATGATCGATCCGCCGCGGCTGACGATGCCGGTCGTTGGCTTCGCAGTGAGACGAATATACGAGAGACGGACGCCGGCGTGGATCGTGAAATAATCAACGCCCTGTTCGGCTTGTTCGATCAGCGTGTCGCGATAAATTTCCCAAGTCAGGTCTTCGGCCTTGCCGTTCACCTTTTCAAGCGCCTGATAGATCGGCACCGTCCCGATGGGAACGGGCGAGTTTCGCAGGATCCACTCGCGCGTCGCGTGAATGTTCTTGCCCGTCGAAAGATCCATCACAGTGTCGGCTCCCCACAAAGTCGACCATTGCATCTTCTCGACCTCTTCCTCGATCGACGATGCGATCGCGGAGTTACCGATATTCGCGTTGATCTTGACCAGGAAGCTGCGACCGATGATCATCGGCTCAGACTCGGGGTGATTGATATTCGACGGGATGATCGCACGACCGCGTGCGATCTCGTCGCGCACGAACTCAGGTGTGACATATTCGGGGATCGACGCTCCGAACGACTGGCCTTGGTGTTGATGATGGAGCGAACTCCTGTCGTCAACGCCGGCAGGATGCCGGCGTTCCGCGCGTCCGAGATTCTCGCGGATGGCGACGTACTCCATCTCGGGCGTAATAATTCCCTTTCGCGCGTAATGCATCTGCGTAACGCACGCTCCCGATTTTGCGCGAAGCGGGATGCTCTTCACATGGAACGCCGCCATCTTGGCGGCTTCATCTGCCGGCAAGATGCCGGCGTTCCCTTCGTATTCCTCAACATCCCCGCGGGCGACGATCCATTCGCGGCGATGCGCCGGAAGGCCTTCACGCACGTCGAGATCTTGCTCGGGATCGGTCCACGGGCCGCTAGTGTCATAGACACGGACCGGTGCATTCTCTTCGATCGTCCCATCCATCGCCTTCGACGGCGAAAGCGCGATCTCGCGGAACGGAACTTTGAGTCCACCCGGAGCGTCGACGTAAATCTTGCGCGATTTAGGTAAACGATCTCCATTTTGGATTTTAGATTTTGGATTTTGGATTGCGTCTTCAGCTACTGACAACTGACTTCTGACTTCTGACTTCTGACTTCTGACTTCTTTCATCGTTTTCTCCCTTCGTCGGTATTATCCGCATCAGGTTCCAGGAGTCGTGCATTTCAATGCACCTCTCAGCTTCGTAAAGCTCCTCCGAAAACTATTTGCTTGAGCTCTTATCTTACAACAACAAGAATTGAGATGTGAGTGAAACGCGGAAGGGTTCGGTTGATTGAATGCGTAACGTTACTTTTGTTCGTGTGTTTTGTGCATTTCGTGGTTTGGATCTAAAAAAAGAAGACCACCAATCAACGACGCCATCTCTGTATCTGTGACTCTTCTTGTTTCGTGTTCTTTCGTGTGATTCGTGGTTCAGATTTAAAAAAAGACAACCACGAATCACACCAAAGAACCCGAAACAAGAAAAGCTCCAATACGGAGGTGGCTTGGTTGCGTTACGGTCTACCTAAAAAACGACGGGCTTAGCAGGTTTCGCCGCAACCTTGTCGAGGTCTAAAGCGTATCCCGCTTGCGAATCGCTGAACAGGAACAGCTTGTTTCCCTGAAGGCTGAATCGCAGGAAAACTATGTCGCCTTTGATCTTGTAATGCGCGATCTGATTTCCGTTGGTTAGATCGTACAGCGTTAGTTCGCCCGGGAAATTTTCGACAGCAAGCTGGTGCCGTCTCGGATTGAGCGATGCATGGCTGCCAAAGAAACGGTGTTTTAACTCTCCGGTCTTCAGCGAGTAGACGAGCACGCGGCCCTCGGAATCATTTAGCATCAACCAATCGCCTTCGGACTTACCCGAGCTGCGTACCGAGAACGATCCCCTTCCGGTTTCAAGAAGCATCGAACCGATCGTCTTCTGCTCAAACGCATCCACAACCTCGATTAGATAGTCACTATCTTTATTTCCAAGAGCGTCCGCCTGAGCTTTAAGGGTCGGGTTTTCCTTCAGCTTCGCCTTACCTTCTTCCGAACTTAGGCGCCAGTAAAAGATCAGGCGGCCGGAAAAATCGTCAACCGCGTATCGCGGTACCGCCGCGGGAAACTCGCGTGTCCAGACAACCTTATCTTGCAGCCAGTCCTTCAACTCAAAAACGACCTCTCGCTGCAACTTCGTCTCCGCCTGCTCCTCTTCCGAAAGTGGGAACTGAGACTTAGTGGCATCAGGTTTCGCTCCATCTTTTTCGGACATGCTCTTGCGAGTGAGGACGAACCGGCCGTACTGACGCGCTCCGTGATCCGGCATCGGGCGGATAGGAGCTGCCTGACCCGTCTTGGAATTAAGAAGGGCAAGGGCAGGTGGATCCTTCTGGAATTTTGGAAAATCCGCGACGCTCGTGCCGGATCCGTCGACAATACCGGCATTGAATCCGCGGGTAAATATCGTCCGCTCTCCGGTGGAAAGGTTCCATACTCCGCCACGTGTTTTCGAGGACATCACCATCCACGAGAAATCATCCGACACCTCTGCCGCCCGCATCCCGCCAATCGAGGCGACGGGCAGATCGATGGTTGCACTGTCCTTTGTGTCGATACGCTTTTCAGCTTCGTTGTACGACATCTCGCGGATCAGGATCTTGCCTGACACCGACTCCATCGCGAGCATGTTGCCGTGGGTCGCGATCGCCGCCTTGTCATATGCGGTCACGATCGCGTTTCGCTTGAGATCGAATAGACCAAGACGAGTGTTTGCCAGCGGCTTTACGGTGACGTACTCTCCGCCACCGGTCCTCTTCAACTCTTCGCCACCAAATTCGAGCTTCTGAACTCGCTTACCACCCGGGAATGAAAATAACCCGCCCGCCTCCAGTTTGGCTTGCGGCATTCCCATCACATTTTCGCCGTCGATAAACACGAAAGGGCGGCTCGCTATTTTTTTCAGGTCACCGCCAATATCGACCGGCTTCATTGTCGTAAGATCGACGGCCATCGCCGTGTTCTCGGATTCGACAGCGGTTATCCCGTCGACCTTTATGCGAAACCGGTACTTGTTCGACCGGCTGAACAGCACATATCGGGAGTCGGGCGAAAATCCGATTCGGAAAAATCCGACGTCGTAATCTGCATCAGACGGACGGCGGACCAGCCAGGTGAAATATTCAAACCCCGTCAGAGGATAAAACTTAAGCTTCTCCCAGACCTTTTTTCCGGTTTTGGTATCGAGGATCTTGACCGTCGTCGATTGGTCGACGCAGGCGAGATAGTTCCCATTCGGGGACAGCTTGTGCTCCCAGCAATTTTGCCGAAGAACAAGTTCGCGCGCCTCCACCGGTCTCTTTTCCGCTATGTCCCATCTTTCAAAGCGAAGGTTCTCGGTAAGGTAGACGACCTGCTTGCCGTCGGGCGTGAACATCGCCTCATTCGCTTCCTCAACCGGGATCTGAAGGAGTACCGCAGCCTTATCACGGTCAATGACGGAGATGGAGTAATCGTCTTGGGCGAGAAGCAGTTTACCGTCGGGACTAAAGGACAGGTGAGAGATATCGCTTCGCAATTTTGGCGAGATCTCCTTCTTCCAAATCAGTCCCGGGATCTCTTCCTTGAGATTTCCTTGGCGAAACATTACGACCTCGGCCTGCCATTCCAAGAAATCCTCGGTCGGTTTTGCCGATCTGCCATCGCGACAGTTTGCGGGTAGTTGATTGGTGGCCTGAGATATCTCACGTAGCCTTTTCTGTGCCGGCCTCGTGCTGCCAAACAGTTCGCTAAACCAGCTGCCAGTCTTTCCCTCGCTTTCTGTCAGACGATCAAAAAAAGAAAACGTCGCGTCCGGATCGTAACCGGATGCGACCATTGCGAAAAAGCCGATACTGTCCGCCTCGAGCTGCTGAGCATTCTCATGCCCTCCACGTTGCGTGACGCGTCGCGTCCGCGCATTTTCGATCAGCAGGTTGTACTTGTCGGAAACGTCTTTGCGGTCGCCGAGCGAGCTGATATTCAGGATCTTTCTCATCCTTTCTGAAATATCGGTCGCACCGTGATGTACTGCGGCGTGGCCGAGTTCGTGTGCGATCACACTCGCCAGCTCGTCTTCAGTATTCGAAAACGCGATAAGCTTGCGGGTGAGAAAGACGTGGCCACCGGGAATGTTAAAAGCGTTCGCCTCCGGATAATCGATTATGTGAAACGTGAATTTCAGCCCAGTCGGTGGAAGGTGCTTGATCAGCTTTTCGCCTATGCCGTTCACGTACGCGAGGAGGCGTTCGTCGCGAATTGGACGAAACTCGTTGGCGAGCCGCTGAAGCGTCAGCTCACCAAGAGCCATCTCCTGCTCGGGAGAAAACATGTTGGCCGATTTCGCGTTGGCGACGATCGATGGTGGGGAACAAGTCTGTCCGAAGACCGGCAGTGCCAGCAGGATCAGTGAGATGGAAGCAAAAAGCAGCTTCATAATAATTTTCCTCTGCAGAAAGTTTGGGTTCAGGATGGCGAAACTAGCCGCAACGGCCACCAAGTATCTTATTTGTATCGGCTTTGAAATCCAAGCCAGATCGAGAAATCCCCGGCTAGAAACGTCACATGCGGTCAACCTATGCCTCCGCGAGAACGTCGAATGTTAAGATCGAAGTAAAGAGGTCCGTATTATGAATTTGGTGCTTTTGTCGACCGTTTTTCTAGCCTTAATTGGTTCTTGTTCCCAGCCGCCGGCGGGCGCGTCGCCGGAGCAGACCTTTGAGACCGGAAACGCTCAGACGCGATTTAGGGTGGAAACGGTTGCCGACGGATTGGAAGTACCGTGGGGATTTGCGTTTCTCCCGAACCGGAATCTTTTGATTACGGAACGCCGCGGTCGTGTCCGAATTGTCGAGAATGGGAAGCTGGTCGCCGAACCGGTCTATGTAGTGCCGGACGTCGAGCCGTCGAGCGAGAGTGGATTGATGGACATCTCCGTCCATCCGAATTTTGCCGCAAATAGTTTTGTCTATCTCGCCTACGCCTACAACAAGGATGGCAAACGGGACAAGGTCGTGCGATACAAGTTCGCCGCGAACAAGCTGACGGAGCCAAAGGTCATCATTGAGGACATGCCCGCCGCGCCTAATCACGCGGGTATGCGGGCGCGTTTCGGGCCCGACGGCAAGCTCTATATCACGGTCGGCGACGCTACCGACTGGGAGGATGCTCAGGACAATATGTCGCTCGCGGGAAAAACTTTGCGCCTGAACGACGACGGCACGGTGCCGACCGATAATCCGTTCTTCGGCAAAGCCGGCTACCGACCTGAAATATTCTCGACCGGACATCGCAACGCACAGGGGCTTGCATGGCAGCCCGGGTCCGGATTGATGTTTCAAACCGAGCACGGACCGAGCGGGTTCGAAGGTCGAGGCGGCGGTGCGGACGAGGTCAATATCGTCGAACGTGGGAAGAATTACGGCTGGCCGACGATCTATGGAAAACGGACGCAAGCAGG
Organism: Acidobacteriota bacterium; assembly: GCA_031425495.1. Classification (GTDB taxonomy): domain Bacteria; phylum Acidobacteriota; class Blastocatellia; order Pyrinomonadales; family Pyrinomonadaceae; genus OLB17. Next base: position 5,801 of record JANPJL010000187.1, on the reverse strand, counting down.
TCTTGAAGCACCGTTGCTCGAATATTCACCTGCGTGTGCACCGGCGAGCGGAGCGTTCTATAACGGCGGCGAGTTTCCAAACTTTAAAGGCAATTTCTTTTTCGGATGTCTCCGCGGGAAGCGTCTGATCCGCGTCGTACTCGACGGCCGGCGGGTCGTCAGTCAGGAAGACATGCTAACCGAAACATACGGCCGCATCCGAGAAGTGGCAGAGGGACCGGACGGCTATATTTATTTCTCCACGTCGAACCGCGACGGCCGCGGTTCACCGGCGAAGGAAGATGACCGTGTTATGAGACTGGTTCCGGTGAAGTGAGAATTCAGAATTTATAACTCCCCTCCTTGTTTAGGAGGGGTGGCAGCCGCTTCGGCTGACGGGGTGGTAGTTCAGAAAAAATCTGATTCTTACGTACTTTAACTCCCCTCCTAGTTTAGGAGGGGTGTCAGCCGCTACGGCTGACGGGGTGGTAGTCCAAGAGAATCTGATTCTTCTGAACTACCACCCCGCCTCGCAAAGCCTCGGCACCCCTCCTAAACAAGGAGGGGAGTTTTGTTTCGTGAATCTAGCTATCTCGCAGGTGGCTCGCCCCCGCTCTTTTACTTACTCAATGGATCCTTCTCTTTCAAATGCTGCGTCGTATTCTCCGTGTGTTCCGTGGTCAAACCTGGCTGTGGTCAAGAAAAACCACGGAGCACACGGAGCAAAATGGAATACACGGAAAGAGGCGTAACTAACAACGACACAAATAGCTGAAAGTTCACCCCTCTGCTTCCAACATCTTCTTCGCTTCTGCGAGTTCCGACTTGTGCTCGGCCGTGACGACCGGATACTGGAGCTTCATCGACTCGAGCTTCTGCTTGATCACTTCGGAAACCGCCAAACGCGCGAACCACTTCTTGTCCGCAGGGATGACATACCACGGAGCCTCTTTGGTCGATGTCGACGCGATCGCGTCCGTGTAAGCTTTCATATAATCGTCCCAATGCCCGCGTTCTTTCACGTCGCCCATTGAAAATTTCCAGTTCTTTTCGTCCTCATCAATGCGAGCTAGAAAACGCTTCTTCTGTTCCTTTTTCGATATGTTAAGAAATAATTTCAGGATATGCGTCCCGCTCGCGGCGAGGTGCGACTCGAAATTTCGGATCTGCTCGAACCGATTTTTCCAGACGTTCTTATCGTTCTTGATCTCGTCGGGCAAGTGCTGGCCGTCGAGGATCTGCGGATGTACTCGCACAACAAGGACTTCTTCGTAATGTGAGCGGTTGAAGATGCCGATCCGCCCGCGCTCGGGTGCGCTCTTGGCGCATCTCCACAGGAAATCATGCGAGAGTTCTTCGTCGTTCGGCTGCTTGAACGAAACAACATGACAGCCCTGCGGATTGATCCCGCTCATGACGTGTTTGATCGCCCCATCCTTACCCGCGGCGTCCATTGCCTGAAAAATGATCAGCAGCGATCGCTTGTCTTCCGCGTAAAGGACGTCCTGCAGTTCGCCAAGCCGTGCTACGTTATTCTTCAGATCTTCGGAGGCCTTTTCTTTGTCGGTATAATCGCCGGTAAAATCGGTCGGATGGTTTTTAAGATCGAGCTTTGAACTTTCTTCGACGCGATAGGTTTCGATGTTCATACAATTCCGTTCGGAATAACTGAAATGTGATAGCTGAGAACTGATAATAGCGCTTCGTTATCAGTTTTCAGTTATACGTTTTCAGTTATTAGGAAAATAAGTAACCGCCATCGAATGAGAAAGATATTGTTTGTGCTAATCCTGCTTCTTCCCATCATCGCTGTCGGACAGACGCGTCTTGTGTCGCAGCAAATCGCATTGAACGACGGAAGGAAATTCACTCTCAACGTTCCAGAAGGCCTAGAGATCATCCCCGCTGCTGAAGGCCTGAAGCGAGTGCGCTTTTTTGCGAAGTCTCCGGACGAGCGCATATTCGTTACCGATATGTATAACCTGACCGACAATACCCGCGGAGCCGTGTACATTCTCGGCGACTGGAATGCGAGCACAGGAAAGTTTGAGACGGTCTTGCCGTATATGTCCGGACTGAGAAATCCTAACAGCGTTCAGTTCTACCGCGACGCTGCCGGTCAGAATTGGTTCTATCTTGCGGAGACCGACAAGCTGACGCGACGGAAATTTACACCAGGCGAGGTGAAACCGACCGACGATAAACCGGAGACGCTCGCGACATTTCCGGACTACGGTTTGAGTTACAAGTACGGTGGCTGGCATTTGACGCGGACGATCGCATTTGGTGCTAACGGAAAGATGTATGTGTCGGTTGGTTCGAGCTGCAACTCGTGCGAAGAGAAAGAGAAGATACGGGCGAGCATCATAGAAATGAATCCGGACGGCAGCGGGCAGCGCGAATACGCCCGCGGATTGCGAAACGCAGTCAGCATAAAGTGGTTTGGCAATTTTCTATTCGCGACGAATCAGGGAAGCGATCATCTCGGAGACGATCGGCCTGACGAAACATTCTACGCGGTGAAGAACCGCGCGGACTACGGATGGCCGTATTGTCATTCGAACAACGGTCGAATATTCGCCGATCCGGAACTAAAACGACGAAGCGGATGCCGCGGTGTCACCGCGCCGTACGGATGGTTCCCCGCTCGCTCGTCAGCGCTTGGTTTCGATTATTTCACCGACCCGTCATCGCCCAACATTTTGAAAAACGGATTCGTAGTGTCCCTGCACGGCTCGACAAACAAGTCGACTGGGCACGGCTACAAGATCGTCGTCATGCGGAAAGGACAAAAGCTCCAGGATCTCGTAACGGGATTTCTACGCGGCGAAATAGTCCACGGCCGCCCGTGCGACATCATGAAGCTCGATGCGAATTCTTTCTTGTTCAGCGATGACTATCATGGGGTCATTTACCTGGTTCGAAAGCGCACTTAACCGCGGATGACGCGATCCGTCGTCAGGTTGGTTATCTTGTTCGCAAGCGCGACTAACCGCAGATTGCGGTAGATAACGCGGATAAGCTGACCTGATCGGTGATGGGGTTAACAGCATAGGCCATCTGCGAGTTCCGTATTTCTGTATCCAGTGACTACCTTCTTTCCGTGCCATTCCGTGCTTTCCGTGTATTCCGTGGTCGGCTTTAGATCTTTACCACGGAATACACGGAAAGCACGGAAATCACGAACGCCGAACAGGTAAAATCGACCTTGATCTGCCTGATCCGTGTCATCTGCGGTTAACACCCGCTATCACCTCGAACCCGAATTCATCTCCGCTCCGCGACCGTGCTACGATTATCCCGAGCCTATGAACATTGGAATTACCGTATATCCGACCTATGGCGGTAGCGGCATAGTCGGTTCGGAACTTGGACGCGATCTGGCCGAGCGCGGACATAACGTCCACTTTATCTCGTCCGTTTTGCCGACCCGGCTGACCGAGCTGAACGAACGCATTCATTTTCACGAAGTGGAAATGATGTCGTATCCGCTGTTCGAGCACCAGCCGTACGATCTTGCACTCGCGACGAAGATGGCCACCGTTGCACGTGCGGAGAAACTCGATCTTCTTCACGTCCATTACGCGATCCCGCACTCGATAAGCGCGATACTCGCACGCGAATCCATCAAGCAGAAGCGATACGTACCGGTGATCACCACACTGCACGGAACCGACATTACACTCGTCGGTGCGGACAGGTCTTATTTGCCGATCACGCGCTATGGACTGCAGCAATCGGATGGCGTGACGGCGGTCTCGAAGTTTCTAAAGCAGGCGACGATCGAGACGTTCGATTTTGACGAGATCGAAGTCATACCGAATTTTATTTGCGGATTTCATTACAAGCGTCAGCCGGAATCGCCGCTGCGTGCGGAGCTCGCACCGAATGGCGAGCAATTGTTGGTACACGTTTCGAATTTCCGCCCGGTCAAACGTGCGATCGACTGCGTAGAGATCCTCGCCAATATACGGGCGAAGGGTGTGAACGCTCGGCTCGTGATGGTCGGTGACGGTCCGGAGAGATCGGCTGCGTATTATCGTGCGGAACAACTGAACTTGAACGGGAACATTTCGTTCGTCGGTAAGCAGGCGAACATCGCTGACTATCTCGGCGTTGCCGATGTCTTTCTGCTGCCGTCGGAACTCGAATCATTCGGACTCGCGGCGCTCGAAGCACAGGCATGCGAGGTGCCGGTGATCGCTACGCGAATTGGGGGAATTCCCGAAGTTATCTCCGAAGGCGAGACCGGTTATCTAAGCGATATCGGTGATGTCGAAAAGATGAGCCAGGATACGATGCGCCTGCTTGGTGATGAAGACCTCCGCCGAGCGTTCGGCGAAAAGGGCCGCGAGCTTGCGATCCAACGATACGGTTCGGACAAGATCATTCCGCAGTACATTTCTTTTTACGAACAGGTGGTGCAAAAGGCTGCCCAGGCTGCTGCGGCCTAGAAGAAGTTTCTGCCGCGTATCTACGCGGATTACGCGGATCTGATCTGACTGCTTATCCGCGTCATCCGCTTAGATCCGCGGCAAAATTGTTTTCGACATGCTTAAAAGGTACATGCACAAACGCGAGCGGCAACTCGCATTGCTCAACGACAACCGCGTCGTACGTCCGTTCGAATGGGGAACGGAATTTATCGGCCATGAGCGCGATGCGGATGATCCGCATGAAATATTTCGCGAACACTCCGCGCAGGTACTCGCGAATAGTGATGAGTACTTTTCGATTCCTTCACAACAAGACTTCACGTTGACGAGCCCAACACACGAGTCGGAACCGGGAGCGGTAGCGACCGGGTCACCCCAGGATATCGATGGTGACCCACCCGCTACCGCAGGTGGTACTGACAAGAGAGTCCTGACATGGACGAGTTCGGTCCCGACACCTTCCATCGAGAACAACACCGCCTACGCGACCTACTTCCCACATGAGACTAACCGGAAAGCTGCCGTGATCATCCTTCCGCACTGGAATGCAAAGCCCGGGACGTATTTCGATCTCTGTAAATTTTTTAATAAGGTCGGGGTGTCCGCTCTACGGCTGACGCTTCCCTATCACGAAGAGCGCATGCCTCCAGAACTCGAGCGTGCCGATTATCTTGTCGCGCCGAATGTTGGCCGGTCGCTCCAGTCGATACATCAAGCGGTAGCGGATACGCGTGCCGCTGTCGCGTGGTTGCGCGAACAAGGCTACGAAAAGATAGGAGTCGTGGGAACGAGCATCGGGTCGTGCGTCGCGTTCCTTGCATTCGTCCATGATCCGAAGATCAACGCTGCCGTATTCAATCACGTATCGGGTTACATGGCAGACGTCGTCTGGCACGGGTTGTCGACCTATCATGTCCGCGAAGGATTTGGCGATCGATTGGATCTCGACGAGCTACGCGAATACTGGAAGCCCGTTTCACCGATGGCGTACATGGAAAAACTTGCGGCGCAACCTCCACGACCGCAGCGTTACATCTACACACTGTACGACCTCAGCTTCCCGGTCGACCTTTCCCGCGAAACGATGCGTGCCCTTCGTCGTCACAAGATCAAGCACAGCAAAGCCGCGATCCCCTGCGGGCACTACACGCTCGGCGAAAAGCCTTGGGTGTATCTGGATGGGTATAAGATCATTAAGTTTCTGCATAAGCATCTTCGGTAGGATTTTCGAATTGCGATTTGCGATTGATGTTGCAGTACTCTAGCGAGATGCAACCTCGAATTAGCACCAACGGTGCGGACGTAATCTAGCCAGGGGCAACGCCCCTGGAACCAGACCACGAGGAACGGAGCCGCAACGCGGCGGGGTAAATGTAGAACCGGCTC
>JANPJL010000186.1:0-5525 GCA_031425495.1 Acidobacteriota bacterium | reverse complement strand
CGGAGGACGGACTAACAGTCCGTCCTACTTTATGCCGACGATCTTTTTGAACCACCAGCGAAGCCCGACAAATAAAAATCTGTAGTCCCTAAAAAACTCGGGCGGCTTGCCTTCGAAATAGTGGCCGACGAACTGTAGTATCCATCCGACGACGAAGAGAGCAAGAGCGATCATCCAAAGGCGGGACACAAAAAATGAAACTGGTATCAGCAGGATGGCCAACGCGATCATCGGAATGCCGATGCTGTGGGTTACGTGGTTTACAGGATGCTGATGAGCCTCGGCATATTCTGCGATCCATTCGTCCCAAGATCTTCCGCCCATCATATCTGCTGTCTCCTTTTTGCCTGCGATTCTATCCCATGTCGGTCAAATCTCGAATCTAGAATCTCGGATCTCGAATCTATTCGAGAACAATCTTTCAAATAGATTCTATATTCGAGCTGCGAGATTTTAGAGACGGTCTGTTTCGCGGATATAGGTTTTTACCAGCAAGCCTTCGCCGAGATCTACTTTGTCACCCTCTTCAAAACCATCGAGAAAATCTCGCGGCATGAACGTGTCGGCGTCTTCCACGACGATGGGAACCTCGGTTACGTGCCATTTCTCGATCTTGTCCGCGAAAGTTGCGAAAACCCCCGCTCCGCCGATGATGAATACATCCGTGTCGAGAGTTGTCGCGAGATCTATAACTTCATCTTTCGTTCGAACGACCCGAACGTCCGGGTGATCTTGTAGCTCGCCCTTACGGCTCAAGACAATATTTAATCGATTCGGCAGCGGCTTGCCGATTGACTGCCAGGTGTTCCAGCCCATCACTATGGTCTTGCCGATTGTCCTTTGTTTGAAGAATTTCAGGTCGGCCGGATAATGCCACGGCAGTTTGCCGTCCTTACCGATGGCGAAATTTCTTGAGATGGCTACGATGCCGATGATCATAGGAAGATTTTCACGCAAAGCTCGCTAAGAACGCAAAGCTTTCGTGTCGCTTCTTGAGTTCGTGCTCTTTTCGTGTGCTTCATGCATTTCGTGGTTTTCTTTTCTTTAAATCCTAACCACGAAATACACCAAACACACGAACAAAGACTCAAGATCAAAGGATCTGCCTTTTATCACCAACTCGTCGCGTGACGCGGCTGTGGTCGAAATACTCGAGCAGCGGGATCGCGTATTTTCGCGAGATGCCGGCGATCTCTTTAAATTTTGCTACATCGATCATCGCATCGCCCGACACACGTGCCATTTCGCGAATGTTTGCTGTGAGGGAGTTAACAACGTCAGAACGAAAGTAAAATTCCGGAGTAACCGATATCAACTCACCACCGTTAACCAACAGCTGGAATACCTTTCGCGCGGCCTTTGGATCGAGGCCGCTTTTGATCGAAGCCTCGCTTAGCGCATCGTCGAGCTTTGGCGGAGCCAGTCCCGCGTTGACGTATATTGTTCGCAGCTCATCGCGGGCGATCGTCTCCGCCGGCGTCAGCTTGGTTTCGTGCGAAGCAAGTTTGAATACGTCCTGGTCGAAAAAGATCTTGCCATCGCGCTCGAGTGTTCCTGTCACCGCGCGGAACAGATCGCCATCCGAATGCTTGAACACCCGTTCGCGCAATGTCTCGCGAGGTACTCCGCGTGCAAGCTTGTCGGCGCGATGATGGGCTTCGACGGCAGCGAGCGCTTTGAGCTTTAACCCGTCGAACATCGCTTTCGAGACAAGCACTCCGTTGGCATCGACTATTTCGCCCTTCGATTTTGCCGTCTGGATGAGTGCGCCGAGCACGTCTGAACGGAGACCCATCCGGGAGCGGAGGTCGCTCGATCTAACGCCGCGCTCACGGGCCATCCGCACAAAGACCTCAATCGGATGTTCGCCACGGTCAACGGCTTCGGCGAGTTGGCGAAGCTCGGGGAGTACGTTTATGAGATCACTTCGACGATGCCGCGGCGCGACCGGATCGAGTACGCTCCCGCCCGCGATCGTGCGCTGCGGCGAGTAGGTACGGACGATGAATCGATCGCCGTGCGTACATGCTACGGGAGATTCAAGGCGAAACTGAACATGACCATCGCTGCCAGGCTGGATCGTCTGAGCATTGTTTAGCACGGCGATTCGCGCAAGCACTTCGGCAGTTCCCAGGTGTACGCGAACACGCTGTCGCGACTTCAGGCCGCGCGGTGAGTCGGGGAGCACCTCAACCCAACCGTCGAAAACCTGTGTTACGCTCAACGCCCCAGGTGATGATAACGTCATCCCGCGCGTGATCTCGTCGTGGCTGATCCCTGCGAGATTCACCGCCGTTCGCCGGCCGGCCTGTGCGACGCGAGTGGCGGTTCCGTGCGTCTGGATCCCACGCACGCGTAGTTTCTGTCCTCCTGGAAGCAGTTCGAGTTCTTCACCCTCTGCGATCTCGCCCGACGCTAGCGTTCCGGTTACGACAGCGCCAAATCCTTTTACCGAGAAACTGCGGTCGATCGGTAGACGTGCTTCATGGATGTCGTTTCCGCGTTGCACGCCCTTCGCGGCTCGAACTAGGGCGTCCCGAAGTTCGGTTATGCCTTCCCCTGTCCGCGAACTGACCGAGAACACGGGAGCGTTTTCGAGAAGTGAATTTTTAACCAGGTCCGCGGTTTCGAGCTTTGCTAGTTCGAGCGTGTCGGGGTCTGCCAGGTCGGATTTGGTAAGCACGATCACGCCTCCGCCGATTCGCAGCAGTCGGCAGATGTCGAAGTGCTCGCGGGTTTGCGGCATCACACCTTCGTCGGCCGCGATCACTAGCAGCACCAGATCGATTCCGCTCGCACCGGCGAGCATATTCTTGACGAAACGCTCGTGACCAGGCACGTCGACGAAACCGATATGCACATCGTCGCTTTGGAGTTCGGCGAATCCTAGATCGATCGTGATACCGCGCAGCTTCTCTTCGGGGAGACGGTCGGTGTCAGTCCCGGTAAGTGCCTTAACGAGCGCGGTCTTTCCGTGATCGATATGTCCGGCCGTGCCGACGATGATCTCCATAGGCGTGTGCGACTCGCAGAAGAAGAGACGCGGCGACGTGGCGATTGCAATTCGCCGCGTCGCCGCGTCTCTTCTTTACTCTTGGTCTAAATACTAACGGAGCCGAAGCAGGCTCTCAACGGTCACGTCTTCGTCGAGCGATTCCCAATGGATACCGAGTCCGCCACCGAGCAGTTGCCAGTCGTTTCGCTCCTTTGGCGTCGCGTCGAGTAATCGGGGATACCATTCCAGCGGCACGGCGATCTCGCGCCCATCGGCGAGCGAAACGTGGAGCTTGTCGCTGTTACATGACACGTCTGTCGCGAGAGGCTGTATATCGATCGAAGTAAACGTCATAACCTTTACGTAGAAAATACAGGATTCAGGAAGCAAACCGCAAACCGCTACCGTTCGCCTTCGTACTGATCGAGCTTACGATATAGCGTCTTTCGCCCGATGTTCAAAAGCCGGGCCGCTCGGGACTTGTCGCCCTCGGTGTAATCGAGCGTGGCGACGATCACCTGCTGTTCTATCTCATCCATCGACGCGGGCAGCTCGATCTCGATCCCGATCGAAAGGCCTTCGCCTGATGCGCGGGCGCGTTCTTCGCGAGCCTGAGCAAATGCGGCGAACGACCGCTTGCTTATGGCCTCGGGCAGATCGTCGAGCTCTATCTGGCGACCCGAAGCGATGATCACGGCACGCTCGATCGCATTCTCAAGCTCACGTACATTACCGCTCCATTCGTAACTGATAAGCGCCCGCAACGCGTCTTTGGAAATCCCCGAAACAAATCGCCCACTCTTTTCTTTGTACCGTTCGAGAAAATGGAACACGAGAGGATGGATGTCCTCGATCCGCTCGCGAAGCGGCGGCAGTGTGATCGGGAAAACTGAAAGACGATAGAAAAGATCTTTTCGAAATGTCCCTTTTTCGACGGCTTCCTCAAGATTCAGATTGCTCGCGGCAATGACGCGGACATCCGATTTTATAACATCGCTTCCGCCGATCCGCGTAAACTCTCCGTCCTGCAAAACACGAAGCAGTCGGACCTGTGCTTGCATCGACATCTCTCCGATCTCATCGAGGAACAGCGTTCCGCCGTGTGATTCCTCGAAACGTCCGCGACGTTGTGCACGCGCATCGGTGAACGATCCTTTCTCATGACCGAACAACTCGGATTCGAGCAGCGTTTCGGGGATCGCTCCGCAATTTATCTTGATGTAGGGTTTGGTTCCCCGGCCCGAGTTGAAGTGGATCAGGTTCGCGAGCAGCTCTTTGCCGGTTCCCGACTCTCCCTGAATAAGGACCGATGTGTTCGTGTCGGCCACGTTCAGTGCTAGCTCGATGGAACGCCTGATCGACGGAGCCTGTCCGATGATCTCGCTCTGCCGTTTATGAAGCGCGCTCCGAAGTCGCATTACCTCGGCCGAGAGCTGATCGCGCTCGAGCGCCGTACCGATCTGATCGGCGATACCTTCAACGAGTGCAATATCGTGTCGCGCGAACACGCTCTCCTTACTCCAAACAAATCCCAGCAGCCCGAAAGTATTTCCGCCGACGCGGACCGGCGTCAAGAGTGCGGCTTTTCCGCCGAGTTGTGTGTTGAAGATCAGGCGGATCGCGAAAGGAAGCTGTGAATCGCTAACCGACTTTGTCTTGCCGTCGCGGATCAACTCGGCAACCGCGGGGAACGTGTCGACTTTTAGCGAACGCCCGTGTTCCTCGACGATCTTTAGGACGCGCTTGGGCTTAACTCCCTCGGCCGACTTGAACGAGACAAGCGAGATCTTTTCGCCCGCCTGGTCGAGCACACCCAGCGCACCGTAGTCGGCCCCGACGAGACTGATCGCCCGCTCGAGTGCCCGTGTGGACACTTCGTTAAAGTCGGCGTGTGAATTAAGCGTGTTCGCGATCTCGAGCAGCGCGTTCGTGCGCTTCGACTCCTGCTCTTGAGCGACATAGAGACTTGTGTATCGATACCCGATCGCCATCTGCTGGGCGATCGATTCGAGAAAGCTAACTTCCTCGTCGAGCCATTCGCGCGGATGACGAGTGTCATGCAGGCCAAGCATCCCGAGCACTTCGCCGCTGAGCATGATCGGGATAATGAGTAACGAGCGTGTCCCAAGGGCTTTTGTAAAAAATTTGAGTGTCGCGTCCTTCGACTTGGAAGTGTCGTTGATCCGGATCGGTTTGGTGACGTCAAACTGTTCGCTCAGCCTTTTCTTGTCGATGGGAATTATTGTTCCGAGACTCGATGGTATCTTCTCGCTGCGCCGCCACTCGTGATTAATGCGGAGTTCGTGGCCCTCGACGAGTTGAAGCAGGTCACAGCGGTCTGCCTCGAGCATGCGGCCGATCTCGGAGACAACGACATTTAGAAAACGCTCGAGCTCGATGTTAGTCGGAAGGTCGCGGGCAAGGCGGGTAATGATCCCCTCGCGAGCCTCATGCATCTTGATCTTTCGCTCCAGAGACAGAGCTTGCGGTGTGGCGGCTTGATCCATATTGCAGTTTCTTAATTTGCGGC
>JANPJL010000185.1:0-13570 GCA_031425495.1 Acidobacteriota bacterium | reverse complement strand
GAACTGGGCCGATGCGACCTCGACCGCATTCGGAAAATTTGCGACGGCCGCTCGAAGGAACGATTGTTCCTCCAACTTGTTCTTTGCTTCTCTCGCCGCCATCCCTGCGTCAACCCAGGCTTTTGGTGTGAATCTTCCGCCGGGGAATTTCGCACGCATCTCTTCGGCCGTCGCACGGGCCTGTTGCCACTGTCGGGCGCGTGCCTGGGCCATCGTCAGTTGATAATAGGCCTCTTCCTTTTCCTTCGCGGATGCAGGGATCGCAATGAATGCATTTTGTGCCTCCACCGCTTTTCGTTGGCTGGCCAATACCGTTAACTGCCGAAGCCGAACTGCTGCGGTCATCGCTGTCGGCTGCGAGATCGCAAGTTCGGCGTACGCTTTTTCAGCCCCACCGAGATCCTTCGTCGCTCTGAGAAGTTCGGCACGCTGAATCGCTTCGTCAGCAGACTGTGCCGTCAACGGTTGTGACAAGGCGACAAGTTGCGACTCGGCACGCTTCGCAGAGTCAGACCCGGCGCCGTAAAAATAAACGCGCCGGTAATGGCGGATCGCTTCAGCCTGATTCCCCTGCGCCTCATACGCCTGTCCGGCAACAAGGTTGGCTTCCGGGTTGCGGGCCTCGATCAGATCAGCAAGTCGGGATGAAACCGTTCCGCCCTGTCCTGCTTTGATCGCCGACTCCGCCCATCGGATCCGGGAATCGGTGGAATAAAGCGAGTCGGGGAAATCCGTCGAGAGTCTTTCAAACACGGACATCGCCATTACGTGATTACCCGATTCTTGCAAAGCTCGCCCGCGAAGCCACATTGCATGGTCAGCAACTTTTGTCTTTGTACGAAAGTCCTCCGTGTTCAGCAGCGCCGCGGCACCCGCGAAATCTTTGCTATCGAACTTGATCTTTGCACGCAGCAGTTTCGCCAAAAGCCCAGCCCGTTTTCCGGCAAAACGTGACTCGATACCCGCGACATAATCTTCAGACGGAGCACGACCGTCGCGTGTCATTTGGCGCAAGTTAGCCAGAGCCTGATCTTCTGTCTGCTGGGCCGAGCAGCCCAGAGTTAAAGCTGTAAGCGTGAATATGAAGACGAAAATAATCTGCACGGTCGACCCAATCATCTCTGGTAATTCTCCTGGTGACTTTGATGCGAAACCCGGCGAGGAATAACGACGATTTTTGATCCGGAAATTCCTACCAACCCGAGCGGTAATGGTTATATGATAGCAAAGAACTTTTTGCTGCCCGAGAAATCCCAAATGAGAAAAATATTACTCTTCGGTCTTCTGACGCTCGTTCAATGTGTCCATGTTTTTGGTCAGTCGCCGGCCCCTGTTTCGACGCCGCCGCCCGCCGATGAGACGGACGTAGTAAAGATCACGACTGCCCTGATCCAGGTTGACGTGACGGTAATGGACAAGAAGGGAAACATTGTTACCGATCTGAGACCGGATGAGATCGAGATATTCGAAAATGGCGAGAAGCAGAAGATCACCAATTTTTCGTTTATCGCCAACGCCCGCGTTGCCCAGGAAGCCCAAAAGAAATCGGGCGAGAAGAACCCTGTCATACTTCCGCCGACTGCGGTGAGAGCCGAACAGGTGAAGCGCACTATTGCTCTGGTCGTCGACGATCTCACGCTGTCGTTTGAAAGCACACATTATGTCAGACGCGCTTTGAAGAAATTCGTCGATGAGCAGATGCAGGATGGAGACCTCGTAGCGATCATCCGCACGGGTGCCGGGATCGGAGCGTTGCAGCAGTTCACAAACGACAAACGTCAGCTTCACGCTGCGATCGAAAAAGTCCGATGGAACTCGATCGGTTCCGGGAATATCGGCGCCTTTGCACCGATGCAGGCTCGGGTCGACACGGGTCAGGAAGACGATGACAATGACCCCGGACGGGTCGGTCGAAATGCCGAGGGACGCGAACAGGAGTTCGAGGATTTTCGCGAGAGTCTTTTTGCGACCGGTACGCTCGGTGCGATCAATTATGTTGTTCGAGGAATGCAGGATCTTCCGGGCCGCAAATCCGTAATGCTGCTTTCGGATGGCTTCAGCCTTTTTACGCAGGACGCCAGCGGCTTCACGGAGTCGGGTCGCGTCCTTCAGAGCCTGCGACGCCTTGTCGATCTCGCGAACAGGGCCGCAGTTGTGATCTATACAATGGACGCGCGCGGCCTGCAGTATACGGGTCTAACCGCGTCTGATGACACATCGGGCAGGAATATGGAGCAGGTCGAACGCGATTTGGCCAGTCGCCGCGATCGTCTATTCAACACTCAAGAAGGTCTCAGGTATCTTGCCCGGCAGACGGGCGGATTAGCCATTGTCAACAACAACGATTTGAGCGGCGGTATCCGGAAGATCCTGGACGACCAAAGTTACTATCTGGTCGGGTACGAACCGGAGGATGCGACCTTCGATCCAAAGGTTCGGCGCTTTAATCGGCTGGAGGTTAAGGTAAAGCGGCCGGGGACAACCGTTCGCTACAGAAGCGGATTTTTCGGCGTCAGCGATGACAGGCTGGTTCGGGCGGTGCAGACACCGCAAGAACGTCTAACCGCGGCGTTGACTTCGCCATTCGCAGTCCAGGACATAGCCCTCCGGCTTAACGCCTTGTACTACCACAATCAGAAAGAGGGGAACGTGATCCGTTCGCTGGTTCATATTCGGGGACAGGACATTAAGTTCGAGGACACGCCGGATGGCGGTAAGAAAGCGATGTTTGACGTCTATGCTGCGGGCTTCGGCGATAACGGGGTGGTTGTCGATCAGATCACGAAGACGTACACCATGACGATAAAGAAAGAAGCGGTCCAGCGGTTTCTCGATCGCGGTTTTGTTTACGACTTCGCGTTTCCTATCAAGAAGCCAGGTGCATATCAGCTTCGCGTCGCATTGCGGGATCACGGTAGCGACAAGCTCGGTTCCGCGAATCAGTTTGTTGAAGTTCCCAATCTTAAAAAGAACCGGCTCCAGCTCTCTGGCGTAGTGCTCGAGAGTATGCCCTTTGAAAACTGGCAAAAGCGACAGGCCGGGCAGACCGTTCCCGATAGAGGCCCCGGCCCGTTGAGCGACACGTCGTTGCGGCAGTTCAAACGCGCGAGCGTTCTGAGTTTTGGTTTCTCGATCTATAACGCCAAGCAGGTCGCGGGAGCTTCGAATCTAAGTTCGCAGATTCGGCTTTTCCGCGACGGCAAGGTGATGTTCGAGGGAGCACTCCAACCCATGCCGCGTGCTGTCGGCTCCGATCCGACTGCCATCCATTTTGGTTCGTCCCTCGTGCTCGGCACCAACATGCTTCCCGGCGATTATCTGCTGCAAGTAACGATCACCGACAACCTCGCGAAAGCCAAACGCGCGACGGCGATCCAGTTCGTCCAGTTTGAGATCATCGAGTGATGACCATCTCGGACCTTTCTTGTTTCGTGTGTTTCGTGTTTTTCGTGGTTTCGCTTTCAAAGATGAGAACGACGAAACACACGAATGCGCCCGACGTTGCAAACATCCGAACACACCAAATAGGAACGCGAGGCAATTGCATTAGATCGCGGCAATAACTAACCTTATGTTTTTGCCGCAATGCTAAAAATCAGATCGATCGAACTCACGGAGATAAATCTTCCGCTTGTTCATTTTTTCGAAACAAGTTTTGGCCGGACGTATGAGCGCCGGATAATTCTCGTTCGTGTCGAGGACGCCGACGGTGATGAAGGCTGGGGTGAGATCACATGCGGCGAAGGGCCGGGCTACTCCGACGAGTGGACGGATTCGGCGTGGGTTACTGCCGAGAAGATACTCGCACCGATGGTCGTCGGAAAAGAGATCCCGGATGCGTCGGCGATCTTCGATCTGATGAAGCAGGCGCGTGGTCACCGTATGGCGAAGGCCGGGATCGAGACGGCGTGTTGGGACCTCGAGGCAAAGAAACTTGGTGTACCGCTTTGGAAGCATCTCGGCGGCGTCAATCGGGAGATCGAGTGCGGCGTGTCGATCGGAATACAAGATTCCATCCCGCAGCTTCTTGAAAAGATCCGCGTCGAGCTCGATGCGGGTTACAAGCGGATCAAGATCAAGATCAGCCCGAGTTGGGATTACGAGGTGATCAAAGCAGTAAGGGCTGAGTTTGGCGATATCCTGCTGATGGGTGATGCGAATTCCGCGTACACACTCGCCGATATCGACCGGCTAAAAAGCTTCGATGAATTTGGTCTGATGATGCTCGAACAGCCGCTGCCGCACGACGACATAATTGATCACGCTGTGCTTCAGCGTCAGATCAAAACGCCGATCTGTCTCGATGAGCCGATCAAATCCCCCGAAGACGCGCGTAAAGCGATCGAGCTGAAATCGGGGAAGATCATCAATCTCAAAAACGGCCGCGTCGGCGGTCACGCGCAATCGAAGAAGATAGAAGAAATTTGTCGTCTTGCCGGAATACCCGTGTGGTGCGGCGGCATGCTCGAATCAGGCATCGGCCGTGCACATAACATCGCGATCTCGACGCTCGCCGGTTACACGATGCCGGGAGATGTATCGGCGTCGAAACGATATTGGCATGAAGACATTATTGAGCCACCGGTTGAGGTATCAACGACCGGGACGATCATTGCACCAGATGGTCCGGGGATTGGGTTCGAGGTAAAGCGGGAGAGGATTGAGAAGGTAACCTCACGAAGAGTCGCGATTCACGGGTAGTTGAGTGAACGCCCGCATCCTGCCGGCAATATAAGCGATACATAATCAAACGAGATCAACGGTGGAACGCCGGCATCCTGCCGGCAATGCCGCTTTGCGGCGTAGACCGTGGCGAAGGGTATCTCGATTCTCCGGTCCTGTAGAATTTAGAATCTTTCAAGAAGTCGAGGCGTGGTTTCGATATCATTGGACTGTCCTGATTAAATTCTTTACATCGCTACGCGATGTTGCCGGCAAGATGCCGGCGTTCCATCGATGTTGCCGGCAAGATGCCGGCGTTCCATCGATTTTGCCGGCAAGATGCCCGCGTTCCATCGAAGCGACACTTGCCGGCAAGATGCCGGCGTTCCAATGAGCGACAGCAAATCTCCCAAAGGCTGGTATTCCCGCGGTTACTTACCGCATTTCGACGCCGGTGATACCCGAACGCAGTTCGTTACTTGTCGTTTATTTGATTCGCTACCTGCGTCGCTGCTAGCGAAAATCAGAAAGGAGATTGAAATTAAAAAACCCGCGGATATCGAACGCGAAACGATCGTTCTTGCTGAGAAATATCTAGACGCAGGTTACGGCCAGTGCTTTCTTCGTAAGCGAGAAGTAGCTGAAATAGTCAGGGATTCGTTAAGGAAGTTTGACGGAGTCCGTTATAAGTTGAAAGCATGGGTAATAATGCCGAATCATACTCACTTCCTCTTGCGACCGTTGCCAGGCCACTCGCTTGAGAAGATCGTGCAATCGCTTAAGTCTTATACGGCCTTGCAATCGAACAGAGCACTGAAACGTGACGGCCAATTCTGGATGAGGGAGATGTTTGACCGGTACATTCGTGACGCCGATCATTTTTCTCGTGCGTTTAGGTATATTGAGAATAATCCAGTAAAGTCTGGGCTTTGCAAGCTACCGGAGGACTGGGAGTTTAGCAGTGCATGGGAGCGTCGGCAGTTGGCCGATCGCGGAGAAGTCTAATCGTGGCCGGCAGGATGCCGGCGTCCCATGGCCGGCAGGATGCCGACGTTCCATGGCCGGCAAGATGCTGGCGTTCCATGGCCGGCAAGATGCCGGCGTTCCATGGCCGGCAAGATGCTGGCGTTCCATTATGAGCAATACAGAACCAAACAAGATCATCTTCTCGATGGTCAAAGTCTCGAAGTTTTACGACAAGAAACCCGTCCTCAAGGACATCTACCTATCATTCTTCTACGGTGCGAAGATCGGCGTGCTTGGTCTCAACGGCTCGGGTAAATCATCGCTGCTGCGGATCATCGCCGGCACCGACAAGGAGTTCAACGGCGAGGTTGTTTTCTCCAAAGGTTATTCGGTCGGTCTGCTCGAGCAAGAGCCGAAGCTCGACGAAACGAAAACCGTCCAGGAGATCGTCGAGGAAGGCGCGCAGGAGACGGTGAACCTGCTCAAAGAATACGAGGAGATCAACGCTAAGTTTGCCGAGCCGATGGACGACGATGAGATGTCCAAGCTCATTGAGCGGCAGGGTCAGGTTCAGGAGAAGCTCGACGCGGCGGACGCGTGGGATCTCGACTCGCGGCTCGATATGGCGATGGACGCGCTTCGGTGTCCGCCACCCGAGACGCCGGTTGCAAATCTGAGCGGTGGTGAAAAACGTCGTGTCGCGCTTTGCCGTTTGCTGCTGCAAAAGCCCGATATCCTTTTGCTCGACGAGCCGACGAATCATCTCGACGCCGAATCCGTAAGCTGGCTTGAACAGCATCTCCAAAAATACGAAGGCACGATCATCGCCGTCACTCACGATAGATACTTCCTCGATAACGTCGCCGGTTGGATCCTTGAGCTTGACCGCGGTGAAGGCATTCCTTGGAAAGGGAATTACTCGAGCTGGCTCGAGCAAAAGCAGGGCCGACTTGCACAGGAACAGAAGACCGAAGACAAGCGTGCGAAGACGCTCGAACGCGAGCTTGAATGGATCCGCATGTCGCCGAAAGGGCGGCACGCGAAGGGCAAAGCTCGTATCAACGACTACGAGAAGATGGTCGCGACGGAATCCGAGAAACGCAGTGAAGATCTCGAGATCTTTATTCCACCCGGGCCGCGGCTTGGCGATCAGGTTATCGAATCGCACGGTGTGTCGAAAGCCTACGGCGATAAGCTGCTTTTCGAGAACCTTGAATTCTCGCTTCCGCCGGGCGGTATCGTCGGTGTGATCGGACCGAACGGTGCTGGTAAGACGACTCTCTTTCGTTTGATCACGGGCCAAGAAGAGGCGGACGCGGGTGAGTTTAAGGTCGGTACGACGGTCACGCTCGGTTACGTCGATCAGTCACGCGATTCGCTCGACGCTGATAAGACGATCTTCGACGAGATATCGGACGGCCTCGACTTTGTCACTCTCGGCAAACGCGAGATGAACGCCCGGGCCTATGTTTCGCGGTTCAATTTCTCCGGTTCGGACCAGCAGAAACGGGTGGGTCAGCTCTCAGGCGGTGAAAGAAATCGCGTTCACCTCGCCAAAATGCTAAAATCCGGAGCTAACGTCATTCTTCTTGACGAGCCCACTAACGATCTCGACGTAAATACGATGCGCGCTCTTGAAGAGGCGCTTGAAAACTTTGCCGGCTGTGCGGTCGTCATTAGCCACGACCGCTGGTTCCTGGATCGCATAGCAACGCACATCCTGGCGTTCGAAGGCGATTCCAAGGTCGAATACTTTGACGGCAACTACAGCGAGTACGAGGCTGATCGAAAGCGCCGACTCGGCGTCGAATCGGACCAGCCGCATCGGATCAAGTATCGCAGTCTGACCCGAGCCTAGCCCACTTCTCTCCGACGGAGATCACATGAAAGAAATAGCATTCACCACTGCTATTGCAGTTCTTTTATTTGCGTCCGCGTGTCAACGATCGGCCGAGGCCGAGCCGGAAAGAGCCGTAGTTAAACCGACGGCCTTACCGTCCGCGGAGCCGTCCGTCGCTCCATCGCTCGATATTCCGAATCTACAGGCCGAGCTTCTTGACGATCGTCAGAAAACGACGACGTCGGCTCTCGCAACATTCGATTTCAAAAATTTCAGCTATCCGCTGCCTCGCGGATGGGAGAATCCGGATCGCACCGACGTCACGCTCGAGAACGGACGCGTCGATCCTGTTTCAAAGTTTATCGACGAGGACATGGCCGACGAGGAGAAGGTAGAAGCTCGCGCTACGCGCCGGATCGGAATGTCGTACGTGACGACGAAATATTTTGACGTAACAGGCGACGGGCAAGACGAAGCAATTGTGATCCTGAAAGTCGAGACGACCGGGCATGCGATACCGCAGTTGGTTTATATCTACGAATGGACTAACGGAGCACCGACGCTGATCTGGAATTTTCGCACCGGTGACCGCGCGGACGGCGGCCTTAAGGATATGCGAGCTGAGGGCGGCGAGTTGGTCGTCGAGCTTTATGGTCAGGATCGATTTCTTCTGGGCCAGATCGAAACGGGTAAGATCACTGGAGATGAGGAACAGCTTTGCTGCCCGACCTACTTTACGAGGACCTTCTACAAATGGAACGGGAAGAACTTTCTGATGCAGCGTAAGCGTCTTACGTACTCTGTTGTAGATCGATCCATACCGCCACTTGAGAATTATGGCGATGTCGTAAACGCCGCCGCTCAAAAGAATGGCAAAAAATAGGCGTCGGCTGCTGATCGCGATATATGTCGGTATTGCGATCTACGTACTGCCGATGTTTCCGCACAGCAGTTCGGCGAACGAGCTCACACGTTGGGCGACTGCCGCATCCATCGTGGAGAAAGGATCGTTCGACATCGCCTGGATCGAGCCGCTGATCGGACCAAACGTCGATACGGCCCGTGTCGGTGCAAATCTCTACTCGATTTCAGAAACGTGGTGACCTACAAACGCCGAGCACGCCCTGCGCACCGGAAAGACGGAGTTCCCGTTCGCCGCGTGCGAGTTCGGCACAAATCTGGCGGTCGTCTATTACACGTCGGCTCGAGAGAATGATGCCCGGACGGAACTTGAAAGTGTACAGCCACTAATTGGTCCGGGGGCGCGACCGGACTGCAGCCGCGCGCGTCAACTCCTTGCCGAACTTCAGCGGGAAACCAATCCTTGAGCTCCTCAGCTTTATACCACAAAGTTCTTGACATCCGAAATCACTTGCAGTATCTTCGCATCTTAGATGGGAAAACTTCAGGCGATCAAGAACCACGATACGAACGAACCGGTCAGACTCAGCGACCGGGCGAGCGACAATCTTCGCTTCATACGCGAAACGATGGAGCGTTCGACGCACTTCACGGCGGTGCCCGGTTACGGCGGGATGCTGATGGGTGTGACGGCGGTCGCTGCCGCATACATTGCATCGCAGCAGGTCTACCCGAGTAACCGGCTGGTCGTCTGGCTGACCGAAGCCGCTCTCGCATTCGGGATCGGGCTTCTGGCGATGTGGCAGAAATCGAAGATCGCCAAGGTCTCGCTCGTATCGGCACCCGCAAAGAAATTCGCTTTCGGATTCGCCCCGCCGCTTATTGCAGGTATCGCGATAACGGTCGGGCTTTGGCGTTACGAACATTACGAGATGATGGCTCCGGTCTGGATGCTTTTGTACGGCGCGTCCGTTGTAACCGGCGGAGCATTTTCCGTCCGCGTCGTACCGGTGATGGGCTGGTGCTTCATCGCGCTCGGGGCTATCGCATTCGCGGTTCCGGAGAGCTACGGAAATTACTTGCTGGGTGCGAGCTTCGGTGTTGTGCACATCGTGTTCGGATTGATCATCGCAAGGCGATATGGAGGATGAAGCCATTTGGGATTTGGGATTTGGGATTTTGGATTTAGGACTTCAAATCTAGATTTCAAATTTCAAATTTCAGAATTCAGAATTCAGAATTCAGAATTCAAAGATTTGAGATTTCAAATTGCAAATTTCAAATCTTAGATTTCAGATTTCAGATTTCAAATTCAGGTTTCAGATTTGAGATTTCAAATTTCAAATTTTAGATTTCAGATTCCAGATTTTGAATCGAGCTAAGAGGTGTTATGTCACGAAAGAATCTAGCGGTAAATAACGAGTCGGGACCGCAGCCACTGCGAGTCGAAAAAACTGGCGGACAATCCCCGGAACAGCTCGACAAGATCATTCATGATCGCACGCGGCTCGGGATCGTCAGTGCCCTCGCGGCGAACGAGAAACTAAGCTTCACCGAGCTGAAGAACCTCCTGAATACGACCGATGGCAATATCAGCGTCCACGCCCGCAAGCTTGAGGACGCGGGATATTTGGTCTGCGAAAAGTCATTCAAAGGCCGTACACCGCTGACGGAGTACTCAATCACCGGCGACGGCCGCCTCGCTCTCGAGAGATATCTCGATCACATGGAAGCGTTGATAGCAGCGATGAGGAGAGGTGCTTAGTCGTGAGACGGGTTGTGATTGGTAGCATGAACGAACGAACAAAAACAGGTCTCGAAATATTACAGGCATCCGCGTTGATGGGAGTGCTCGGGAACATTCTGCTGAGGCAGACGCCGTGGGGATTGAATGCATTTCTTTTTGTCACGGCTTTCGTTGCTGCGATGCTGATGGTGATGCGGCGGCGGCGCCCGGAGCTGGTGACGAAAAACACGATCGCGCTCTCCGGTGTGATGATCTTCTTCGCGTCGATGTTTCTCATTCGCGATTCGACGGAACTTCGAGCTTGGGATACCTTCGCGATCATCGGGATAATGGGCGTCATCATGCTCGCGAATTTTGGAGTCAAGGCGCACATCGCCGGGGCGTTCCATTACGTCGCTGGTATTGGCTGGTCTGGAGTGACATCCGTCCTGGGCCCGATCGCCCTGCTGGCGGTCGATATCGAGTGGAATGCAATGCCGGGAAACAAGATCAGCCGGCATGTGTTCTCGGTACTCCGCGGACTTGCCATCTCGTTGCCGCTTATTCTGATATTCGGCGGGTTGTTCATGGCCGCCGACGCTGCGTTCGAGGGGATCGTCAACAGAGCGATCAACTTTGACCTCGAGATCATCGTCGGGCATGTACTGCTGACGTCGGTGTTGGCATGGCTGACGGCCGGTTACTTACGCGGAGCGATGACACCGGCATTTGCGGGAGCCGTCTCTTCAGTCGAAACCGACGCGCAAACGTCGAACGCCGCGTCCGAACAAACTGATACTTCTTATGTCGGCAAGGTCGCGGCAGAAGCTGTCGACACATCGGCATCGCTGCCGGACAATGCGACGATCCTCGAACACATCAATCGAAGCGATCCGCCCGCCGGCCCGACCGCTGCGACAAATAAGAAGCGCGACTGGCAGAATCTCGACAGTTCAGCGATCCCGTCCGTCTTCACGTTGGGAACGGTTGAGACGGTGATCATTCTGGGCCTTGTCAATCTGCTCTTCCTCGGATTCGTCATTGTACAGGTGCCCTATCTCTTCGGCGGAATGGATCTAGTGCAGAACACCCCCGACTTCAAACTTGCGGATTACGCTCGACGGGGATTTGGTGAGCTGGTTGCGGTTGCGGCCCTGGTTCTACCAATGCTGCTGATATCGCACTGGCTTCTCAGACGTGAAGTCCGCCGCACGGAAACGATCTTCAAAATCCTCGCCGGGGCACAGATCGCACTGCTCTTCGTCATCATGGCGTCGGCAGTTCAACGTCTGGTGATTCTGACCGGTGAGTCCGGCTACGGTCTGACGACTGTGCGCTTCTACCCGATGGTGTTTATGATCTGGCTCGCGATCGTCTTTGGCTGGTTTGCCCTTACAGTTTTTCGCGGTGCTCGTCAGAATTTTGCATGGGGCGCACTTTGGTCGGCGATCGTGATACTCGGTGTGACTAATTTGATGAACCCGGATTCATTCATTGTGAAGACCAACGCCGAACTTATGCTACAGGGGCGAGATTTTGATGCTTTCTACAATTCATCTCTCAGCGACGATGCGATACCGGCGCTGTTGGAAGCGATTCCCCACATGACGCTTGAGGATCAGTGCCAGGTTAAGTCAGACATACACTACCGCTATCGGGAACTCGGGCAGTTGACCGATCTGCGATCGTTGAATCTGTCGCGCAGAACCGCCTTCAAACTGCTTAGGAGCAACGATCCAGTTCTTCACGCAACCGAAGGCTGCCCGTCGCACCTGACTAACGATCGTTATCCGACAACGTATTAGAAGTGGTAGACTTCGCCGATGAACCGCGATCTGATCCGGGAATATATTTCATACCTTTGCGTGGAGAAGGGGCTTGCGAAAAACTCGCTTGCGGCATATGAAAATGATCTCGGAAAGCTTAAGGCGTGGGCGGAGAAAAACGGTTTTGAGATCGAATCGCTGACGAGGCAGGACCTGCGTGAGTGGATGATCGATCTAGGGCGAGCCAAGCTTTCCGATAATTCGCGGCGTCGAATCGTAAGTGCGCTGCGGGGCTTTTACAAGTTTCTTGTCATCGACGGCCACGTCAAGGTGAATCCGGCTGAGGACCTCGACGTTCCACAGAAAGGCGCTTATCTTCCGAGGTTTCTTACCCAGGCCGAGATCGAACAGCTTTTTGCTGCACCGGAAGTTTCGACCGAGCTTGGGCTCCGTGATCGAGCAATGCTGGAACTGATGTACGCATGTGGGCTGCGTGCGACCGAGGTTGCGAGTCTAAAGCTTAGCGAGGTCGATCTCGAAGCCGGCATCATCACCACGACCGGGAAAGGCAGCAAAACACGACGGGTACCGGTTGGTTCGAGCGCAGTAGAGTGGCTTAACACCTACCTTGTGGCCCGACGTAAGATGGAAGATGTCGAGGTTCCCAATATCTTTGTTACTCCGTTAGGAAAGCCAATAAATCGGAGGATCGTTTATGCGGCTGTGAAGGCATATTCGGAAAAAGCAGGACTTGAAGACGTTTCGCCGCACACTTTACGACACTCGTTCGCGACCCATCTTGTCCAGAACCGTGCGGATATTCGGTCGGTCCAGCAGATGCTCGGCCATGCTGATATCTCAACGACGCAGATCTACACTCACATGACCGACGCCCATCTACGCGATAGTTACAACCGTTTTCACCCGCGGGCGAAGGCTGTAACGGACGATCCACCGGTAACAAGCGACACCGTCGACCCCAAACGCGTAAACCAATAGCTCCAGCTTGCATCTCTGGCACTCCTTCGGTAACATTGGAAATTTGCTAATTGGCTCAAAAAGTCCATTAGCCTGACAATACAATAGCTGCATGGGTGGTCGAGCGGTCAAAGGCAACGGGCTGTAAACCCGTCGGATTAATTTCCTACGTAGGTTCAAATCCTACCCCATGCACCATCTTTGATATGGGATTTGTGAATTGGGATATGGGATTTAGTTCAATCCGAAATCCGCAATCACACTTCCCAAATGGAAATGCGGGAGTAGCTCAGTTGGTAGAGCGTCAGCCTTCCAAGCTGAATGTCGCGAGTTCGAGTCTCGTCTCCCGCTCCATCGTTTTTGATGGGCCCAAGTAGCTCAGGGGTAGAGCGCATCCTTGGTAAGGATGAGGTCTCGGGTTCAAATCCCGATTTGGGCTCCAGAGCTGTTCGACAAACGTTAGTTTGTCGCGATTTCACCAACAAACTGAAGTTTGTTGGACTTTATTGACCGGAGAAAACACAGAAGATGAGCAAGGAAAAATTTGATCGTTCGAAGCCGCACGTGAATATCGGGACCATTGGTCACGTGGATCATGGGAAGACGACGTTGACGGCGGCAATCACGAAGGTGATGTCGAAGCACAATCCGAAGATGATAGTGCGAGCGTTTGATTCGATTGACAATGCACCGGAAGAGAAGGCTCGTGGTATCACCATCGCGACGGCACACGTTGAGTATGAGACGGCGAATCGTCACTACGCACACGTT
>JANPJL010000184.1:0-15562 GCA_031425495.1 Acidobacteriota bacterium | reverse complement strand
GGTCCCATGATATCTGTACCGGCCGGCGACTGAACGCCCGCCGTTTCCTTCGAAGCGAAGCCGCCGACGTCAGCGGCGGACGCTTTATAATTTCGGCCTCAGGCTTTTCGACAGTTTCCTCGGCCTCGGGTTCCGCGTTCGGGCTTAGGGCAGAGCCACAACTGTAGCAAAACAAGGAGTCGCCGCGAATATCCGCACCGCAGGTCTCACAAGTCGGAATTTCGACAGCGACTTCAGACATCATCACTTTGCCCGCATCGCCAACGAGATCTCGGCCGCCGCCGTAGTGATCTCCGCTTTAGTTCGCGGCGTTATCTTCATTCCACCCGTTTCTTTAGTCAACCGGTCGATAAGCTTGGTGAAAACCTTTCCGTCCGCCAATGCAATTACGAACACACGGATGTTCTGTTCTTTCAGGAACCTCAAAACGTCGTCGATCTTCGAACCGCTTTCTCTGTCTTCACCATCGGTGACAAGAACGAGTGCCCGCGAATGGCCGGCTTGTGCATTTTTCGCTAGATACTCGGCCGAAACTTTTACCGCATCGAGTATCGCAGTCTGACCGCCCTCGATGAACATGTTCTGCACGGCGTCGTGGAGCTCGGCCTTGGTAGAGGTGAACTCCTGTCGCAAAACTATCTTTGGCGTATCAACAAACGTCAGGAAGAACGCTTCGTCGTCCGCTCGATTTTCCTCAATGACGCCGGTAACAACGACGATCACTTTGTCGAGGAGCATCCGGAACGAGCCGGAGTTATCGACCACTAGACCATAGCTGATCGGAGTCGGTGCAGACTTCTGTTCCGGCAACTGCTGCGCATAGATAGGGCCGCAGAGCGCGATCGCCAACAGAATGGCTGACGTAATACTACGTTTCATAACAAAATTAGACGGATGCAAAAATATCCTTCTCGTTTCCGAGGTCGCGTGCAGACGGCGTAAGAATTGTTTTTGCAGTTATGTATATCTTCTCACCCTTTTCGATCGCCTGCCGCACATCCGTCTCGCTCACAAAATCCATCGGCGTTCTGTTCGCGCCATTCTCGGTAAGCGACTGTGGCCGGATCTCGTGAATGATAGTTTTTACCGGAGACGCTGATTCCGAGGGCGCGGCGGGTGGTAGCTCCGGCAACGGACCATCGGCGATCTTGTTACTTAGAAACTGGTCGACGATCGCGGCGATCTGAGCGCGATCGGGTTTCGATTTTCCTGGGGCCATCGGCTTCTCACTAACTACCGGTGTCGCAGGCTGAACCTTTGGCCGAGCGGCTCCAACCGGCTTTGTCTCCCAGGCCACCCGCTTAATATCCATCAGATGTCTCGGCGTTACATTGTCGGAAGTGACGTTCCCGCCCCACGACCCGCAACCGAGAGTCATTGACGGAGGCAGGTCTGTTGAAAATCCGATAGCACCATGCGTCGTGGGCGAATTGATCACCACTCGTGACGCCGGCATCTTCGCTCCGTATGCGATCGCGGCTTCGCGATTCTGCGTGTGCATACCGGCAGTATGTCCCATACCGCCGAACTGCAGGATCTCGTAACAGCGATTCGCACCCGCGTCGATACCGTCGACGACGAAGAACGCCAAAGTAGGCGACAGCTTTTCGATCGACCACGGAAAATCACGTCCTACACCGCCACAATCGGCGAGCAAGCACCGAGTTCCGTTGGGCACCGAAACACCGGCAAGATTCGCAATGTACTCTGCCGATTTACCGACGATCCCGGGATTCAGAGTTCTCTCGGGCGTGATCAAGACCTTCGCAACCGCGTCGGCGTCGGATTGATTGAGAAAATGGCCGCCCTGTTGTCTGAACTGATCACGGACCTCGGATTCGATCGGCGCGTCGACTACCACCGACTGCTCCGACGCACATATCGTCCCGTTATCGAAGCACGTGCTGGTAAGAATATCGCTCACGGCTTTTGCCGAGTCGGCGGACCGTTCGATAAATACGGGGACATTTCCCGGACCGACGCCAAACGCCGGCTTCCCGGACGAGTACGCTGCCCTCACGAGCCCGATACCGCCCGTCGCGAGGATCACCGCGGTCCGCTTGTGTTTCATCAAGGCCTCCGTCGCCTCGATCGTGCTGTTCTGGATGCAATAGATCGCGTCCGACGGTAGGCCGTTTGCGATGCCCGCATCACGCATGACCCGCGTCGTTTCGGCGATGCATCTTGCGGCCGACGGATGTGGCGACAGTACGATCGTGTTTCGGGATTTTATTGCAATGATGATCTTGAAGATCGCCGTCGAGGTAGGGTTTGTTGACGGAATGATCGCCGCGACCACACCGCGAGGAGATGCGATCTCGACGATCGTTCCGTTATCGGAGACGACACCGACCGTCTTCAAGTCGCGAAAATAATTCCAGACATCCTCGGCTGCGAATCGATTCTTCTCGCGCTTGTCGTCGGCCTTTCCGAACCCAGTCTCTTCCTGAGCGAGCAAACCTAAGCGGCCTGACTCGGCGAGCGCGGTTGCCGCCATCGCCTCACATATAGCGTCGATCTTCGCCTGGTCGAAGTGGGCAACACTTTGAAAGGCACGGTGAGCGGCTTCTACCGCATCCCGTGCCTCTTGTTGTGCAATTAGATCTTTGTCGCCCATCTAGTCAATTACGAATTACGAATTGGAAATTACGATTTACAACTGCGAACACGGCCGCTAACCCGGAATTCGTAATTCGTAATTCGTAATTCGTAATTCGTAATTTAGGGATCTACCGCGTTTTGGACTTATTTCCCTGGATACCGGTTCCTGTACCGCCGGCATCGCCCGACCCGAGTTCGCGTCCGCCTCCGCCTCGAAGCGCCCTCTCATCAGGGCTCAAACCGGTTGCTCCGCCGCGGGGAAGAACTCTCTCGACTTCGTTATGTGGTCTCGGGATAACGTGAACGCTTATGAGTTCGCCGACCCGTCGTGCCGCCGCCGCTCCCGCATCAGTCGCTGCTTTAACAGCACCGACATCGCCCCGGACGAAAATGGTCACATAACCCGCTCCGATATATTCCTTGCCCACCAATGTTACGTTTGCAGCTTTGACCATGGCGTCGGCCGCCTCGACCGCGCCGACAAAACCTTTGGTCTCGACCATTCCGAGAGCTTCTAAACTCATTATCAGTTCCTCGCTTTTTGCCTTTTGAGATTCTTGAGCACGACGTGAATTACGCTTAAACCTAACACGCCGCTGACTCAATAATCAAGCGGTAAACATTGAATGAATCGAGTTTCAATCGATTGACAAGCGTCGTTTAACAAGGCTATATTTCATCTTTAAGACGATAGCGTTGCCACTTTCGGTACCGGCGGAAAACCACTAAGACATGTCATCATCCTTGGGCGAAAAATTGCGACAGGCTCGCGAGGAACGAGGTATATCCATCAGCGAGGTCGCCGAGCAGACCCGGATCTCGTCCCTCTATCTCAAGTCGATCGAAGATGATAATTACAAACCGCTTCCGGGCGGTATTTTCAATAAGGGGTTTATTAAGTCCTACGCGAAGTACGTTGGCATCGACGAGAACGAGGCCTTGCAAGATTACGCGCGACTGGTTGCTGAAAAGGAAAGCACCGAAGAGGATCCTCACCTGAAGTATCGTCCGGAAGTGCTCACTGACGATCGCTCAGCATCGTCCATGCTGCCTACCATCATCGTCGCCGGCGTCATCCTGGCGTTAATGACCGGCGGAATCCTTTTCGCCGTTAGCTATATCCAGAATCAACCGGACACTCCGCCCGTAGCAACAAATTCGAGCAGCTCGAACACGCAAAGTAACGGCGCTACTGACAACCCCGGTCCGTCGGGGCCGGTAGCTGTTCCGAATGAGATTCGCCTTGAGTTCAAAGCGCTATTGGAAAAAGTTTCCGTGACGTCGACGGTCGATGGCACCCTTGCATATGACGAGATAACAACGGCTACACCAAAGACGTATACCGCGCAGCAAGGTGTGAAGCTGCGATACTATCGCGGCTTCGCAGATAAAGTTCAGATCCTGGTGAATGGTAAACAGATCGCGGCGCCACCACCGCCGCCGAAGGGCAATATCGAATTCGAAGTCAACAAGGAGAATGTGGCTCGGATATTGGAGACCGGACAGATAGCGCTTCCGGACGCCGCAGCAGCGCCCCCTGAAGCGACGCCGGGCCCCGCGACTCCGCAATCTGCGGTGACGTCCGGTTCGCCCACGGTCCAGACCGAAACTCCTACAGCTCGTCCCACGGCATCAACTGTGCGACCGGCTTTTACTCCGCTGCCGGCCCCGCGTCGTTCGCCGACGCCTATCGTCGTCGGGCGACCTCCGGTTCCGCGACCGTCTCCCAATTGAAATGGGCATGTCGGTGCATATTGAGACGGATGCGTGATTAGTTGGCCTGCCGAAAACGTGCGGGCTTTTTTATTACATTTGATTTATGAAGATTGAGGAAATAAGGGAAGGATTGACTTTCGACGACGTACTGCTTATTCCGTCGTACTCTGAAATACTGCCGGGCGAGGTCGACACACGGACTCGATTTTCGAGAGGCATCGATCTGAACATACCCCTGTGCTCGTCCGCGATGGACACCGTTACCGAGGCATCGCTCGCTATTGCTCTGGCCCAGCAGGGCGGGATCGGAGTCATCCATAAGAATTATTCGATCGCCGAGCAGGCCGAAGAGGTAGACAAGGTCAAACGTAGCGAGTCAGGAATGATTGTGGATCCGGTGACGATAGTCGATACCGCCCTCGTATCGGAAGCTCTGGATATCATGCGGCGTTTCAAGATCAGCGGCGTTCCGGTCACGGACGGGAACGGGCTGCTTGTCGGGATCATCACCAACCGCGATCTCCGCTTCGAAACGCGCTTCGACATTCGGGTATCGGAGGTAATGACACCCCAGCCGCTGGTGACGGTCCCGGTCGGTACGACTTTGGACGAGGCGAAGGTCAAACTGCAGAAGCACCGGATCGAGAAGCTCCTCGTCGTGGATGACGACGGTCGTCTGAAAGGATTGATCACAGTCAAGGACATCCAGAAAGCGATCAACTTTCCTCAGTCGGCAAAGGACAGTCTCGGGCGGCTGCGGTGTGCTGCGGCGATAGGCGCAACCGGCGACTATCTCGAGCGTGCCGAGGCTCTCGTCAATTCCCGCGTCGACGCAATCGTCATCGATACCGCACACGGACACAGCTCGAGAGTTCTCGAGGCCGTGAAGAAAGTGAAGGCAAAGTTTCCCGAGCTCGAGCTCATCGCAGGCAACGTGGCCACGGGCGAGGCGACAAAAGAGCTGATCTCAGCGGGTGTGGATGCGGTCAAGATCGGAATCGGCCCGGGGTCGATCTGTACGACACGCGTCGTAACAGGTGCCGGCGTGCCGCAGATAATGGCGATATTTGATAGCGTCAACGCAGCGAAGGGCTCGGGAGTTCCAGTGATCGCCGATGGCGGAGTAAAGTTCTCGGGCGATGTAGCAAAGGCGATCGCGGCCGGAGCTGACTCGGTAATGATCGGATCGCTCTTCGCCGGAACGGAGGAAGCTCCGGGCGAGGTGATCCTATTTCAGGGACGGAACTTCAAAACTTATCGGGGCATGGGCTCGATCGGTGCGATGAAGAAAGGTTCGAGCGACCGGTATTCGCAGGAAGGAACGGTGGCGGATTCGAAATATGTTCCGGAAGGAATCGAAGGCCGCGTCGCCTACAAGGGAACGGTTGCGGAAATGGTTACTCAGCTTGTCGGGGGGCTGCGTGCCGGAATGGGTTACACCGGGTGCCGTACGATAAGCGAGTTGCAGGAGAACGCGAAATTTGTACGAATCACCTCGGCGGGACTTCGTGAATCACACGTGCACGACGTCATAATCACGAAAGAGGCTCCGAACTATCGATCGGAATCGTAAATGTCAGGCACAGCGATCAGAGATTTGAGATTTGAGATTTGAAATCTCAGATCGCAAATTCGACGACTTGCAATTCCAGATTTGAAATATGAATTTCAGATTTCCGATTTCAAATCTGAAATTTGAAATCTCAAATGTGAAAGACATAAAGATCTCGATCCGAGCTCTCCATGTGACATTGGATTACATCCGGCGGTAACTGTTCAACCGCCCTCACATTTCAAATTTGAAATTTCACATCTCAAATCTGAAGCATTAAATTTGAAATCAAAATCTCAAACCCGAAGCGTTAAAGCTTACATTTCACATTTCACATTTCACATTTCAAATCTGAAATCGAATGAAGTCTGGATTCTAACTAGCCGCTTGTTGTCTCTCTTCGAGACACGATTCCCACTCTTCGTACAACCGCTTGATCTGGGCTTCCTTCTTTTCGAACTGGCGCGTTACTTCCTGAAGGCGCGAATAGTTGGCGACGATCTCCGGCGAGCTAAGCTCGGCAGAAAGTTTCGCCAGATCCGATTCCAGCCCCGGCATTTTTCCTTCGATCTCGCTCGCACGTTTTTCGAGACGGTCGAGCTGGTTCTTGCTCAATTTCGCACCCGAGCTAACCGCATTATCGTTACGTCGATCTGCCTCAGCGCCGCCCTTAGATGGAATAGCATAGCTGCTGATCTGTCCAGCCGTTTCCGCAGCACGCCAATCGTGATACTCGGTGTAATTCCCGCTGAATATGTCGACACCTCTGTCATCGAAGGCCAACATCTGGGTCGCGATCTTGTCGAGAAAAAATCGGTCGTGACTTACCGTGATGATCGTGCCGTCGTATTCGTCAAGCGCGGCTTCGAGCGCCTCGCGCGAGGGGATGTCGAGATGGTTTGTAGGCTCGTCGAGGATGAGAACGTTCTTTCTTGAATAGATCAATTTTGCGAGTGCCAACCTTCCCTTCTCACCACCGGACAGATCGCCTACGCGTTTGAATACGTCCTCGCCCATAAAAAGGAACCTTGAAAGAAACGTGCGAAGCTCTCCATTGTCGGCAAGTGGTGCGACTCGGCGGAGTTCCTGAACAACTTCGTTTCTCGGATCAAGTGAATCGAGGTTCTGCGTATAGTAGCCGATATCGGTTTTTGTACCCCAGTGGATCTTACCGTCGAGTTCGCGCAGCTCGCCGAGCAAAGTTCTCAGCAGTGTCGTCTTCCCGGTACCGTTCCCGCCGATGATACCGAGTACGTCACCACGCAGGAGCGAGAAGTTGAGCTTTGAAGCGAGAACTCGCTCGCCGAATCCGACACTTAGCTCCTCTGCCGTCAGCACATTGTTCCCTGTCCGTTCGACTTTCTTCAGCCCAAAATTGCCGCCATGCTTCTCGTTCGCAACCGCATCGACGCGCTCGAGCCGTTCGAGCATGTTTCGTCGTGATTTCGCCTGCTTTGTTTTTTGCCCTTCCAGGTTACGGCGGATAAACTCCTGGGTCTTCGAGATCATCGCCCGCTGATTTTCGTATTCCCGCTGCTGTTGCTCACGCCGCAGTTCCCGCTCGACGACGAACTTAGAATAATTCCCCTTGTACAAAACGGCACGACCGTTCTCGATCTCTATAATTCTGGAGGTCGTACGGTCGAGGAAGTAACGGTCGTGGCTGATGACGACGTAGGCTCGATCAAAGTCATGAAGAAAATTCTCGAGCCATTCGACAGCATTTACATCGAGATGATTGGTCGGCTCGTCGAGGAGCAGAACATCCGCGCCCGAGAGAAGCAGTCGGACCATCCCGAGCCGGTTCTTTTGACCGCCGGACAACGTAGCCGCTTCCTGGTTCCACATGTCCGGAGCGAAACCCATCCCCATCAGAATGGACTCTGCTCGGGCGGCATATGTGAAACCGTCTGCGTGTTCGAATGCGGACTGAAGCTCCGAATAACGATCGAGGATCTCCGGCGAATGGTCCGATTCCATCCGCTTCTCGATAACACGCATCTCCGCTTCGATGTCATGGATCTCTTTGAAAGCCGACAGGGCCGCTGTATGAACAGTCTCGTCGCCTGCGAAATCAACGTGTTGGGTTAGCAGCCCGATCTTTAGACCGTTGATCGTAACAAGATCGCCTTCGTCCTGCGTCTCTTCGCCGGTGATCAAGCGGAAGACGGTTGTCTTGCCGGCACCGTTACGACCGACGAGCCCTACCTTCTCGCCGGGGTTAATCTGAAACGACACGCCGCGCAGAATTTCAGTGCCGCCGTAAGATTTTTGAATATCGGAAAGCCTAAAAAGCATAAAAAAAGAGTAGCCGACATGCTCGCGCCGGCTACTTAAATTTACAGCAGGGGAAACTTGCTAGGAACCGCAGTGCCAACGCACCGATGTTACACTCGTGACCTATCGCCGCGCGTTTGCGTTGGCCGATGCGTTCGAGTTAGACGGACGATTTGAGTTTGCCGGTCGATTTGCATTTGCATTAGCGCTGGGATCGATCGGAGCCGTATTTGAATTCGCCGGTGCGGTGTTCGTATTCGCCGAAACGTTAGAGTTCGCTGGAGCCGGGGGCCGAGCACCACTGAGTTCGTTCGGATTATCAACGACCTTCTTGGCGAGGAAGTTCTCGATCTTCGCCTCATTCATAGCAATGGCCTGGTATGAAGCCGCCAGAAGCTGCTTACGATTGTTCACAAGCATCTCGTTGATCTGCGGTCGAACATTCGGGCTCTCCAGCGAGAGATTCTCTTCTTTGTCCACTCGCTCCTGAAGCTTGAATATGTACGCCTTGCCATTGATCGGCACCGGATTTGTGATCCGTCCTTCGCTGAAGTCGGGACTCATGAAGCCGACGACAAGCTGGGGATAGCTCTGCTTTAATTCCTCCTCGGTTAGAAAGCCGAGATCGCCGCCCTGAAACTTGGAAGGGTCTTCGCTGTACTCGCGAGCAAGAGCGGCAAAATCTGAAGCCGGTTGCTGCACCTTCCCGAGAACCTCTTTCAGCCTGAGATCTGCCGAACCGTCATCGGTCGTTACATCACCCTGTCCGCTGTTGGCGGGATCGACAACGATCGCAGCGAGACGGACCCCGCGTTTTTTGACGAACATTTCCGGATTGCCCTTAAAGAAGAGATCGATCTCACTTTCCTTCGGTGTTTCGATCCTGCCAGTGATCTTATCGACAAGAGCCTTGATCGCCATTCCGCGTTTTATCTGTTCCTTGAACGACGATTCGTTCAATCCTGCCTCGGTCATACGACGGTCGAATTCCTCAGCCGACATACGGCTATCCACCTTTTGCTTATTGACCTCCGCAGCGACATCTTCGTCTTTCGGAACGACGCCTTCTTTCTCCGCCTTCTGGAACATGACTTCCTGCTCGATCAGGGTTTGGAGAACCTGAAGCCGGGCTCCCGCCAGTTCCAGTGGCGACAGCTTACCTTCCTGGCCCTGGGCCTGTTGTTTGACGGAGCGTTCGACGTCTTCCATCTTGATGACCTTACCGTTCACAGTGGCCGCGGTCTGGTTAGGATCAACTTCACCCGAGAGGGTGGCGTTTGAAGATGTACCTCCGCCGCAGCCTGTCGCCACTGCGATCGAGGCGACAAGAAACAATAGGGGAAGGATTCTTAATTTAAAAAGTTGCACTTGGCTGTTACTCATTTGATTTATCGGTTACCCTTGTTACTTGACGGGATAACTTCTATTTTGGTATAAACTCTCTTTTTGAGTTTTAGAAAAACTCGTTTGTTTTACCCCGGTTTTATACGGAGGCAATAATATTATGGCAAAAAGATGCGACGTTTGCGGGAAAGGCCCGCAGTTCGGAAACAACGTTTCACACGCTAACAACAAAACTCGCCGGCGTTTCAATCCCAATTTACAGCCCGTTCGTGTTCAGCTCCCTTCCGGCGGCAACGGCCGCATGAAGGTCTGCACTCGGTGTATCAAATCGGGAAAAGTTATCAAAGCCGCGTAAGCTACGCTGCCGCCGCATCTTACTGCCAAACGCTGAACTTCAGTGTTTGGCTTTTTCTATTGCCAAACCATCTCGTCGTCGACGGCAGCCCTACGCAGTAGCGATGCAATCTATTTCGACCTTTGCATCACGCGGCAGTCGTGCAGCCTGAACAGTGGCTCTAGCCGGCTTATTCTCACCGAAAAAACGCGCGTACACATCGTTCATCACCGTGAAATCATTCATGTCGGCGAGGAAGACCGTTGTCTTCACAACGTTCGCGAGACTCGTATTCGCCGCTTCAAGGACCGCTTCCAAATTTTTCAATACCTGCTCAGTTTGTTCAGCGACGTCGTGAGAGACAAACTCACCTGTAAGAGGGTCGATCGGTATCTGACCCGAACAATAGACCATTCCGCCGGCTTTTATCGCTTGGGAATATGGACCGATCGCACCGGGAGCGTTCTCGGTTGATATTATCTCTCTCATTAAAAAATCGCCTTTCAGAGCTGAATCAGCAAAAGGCGAATGATACCAAACTGAGCCTGAAAAATAAAGTTGCGCTACGCGTTAACTCGTTCGACGGCGATCACCCCCGGAACGTTGCCAATAGCACTCAAAACCTTGTCTAAGTGTTTCTTGTCGAACACTTCGACCGTGACCTCGATCACCCCGCGATCGTCGCGGGAGATGATCGCGCGTGCGTCGCGAATACCCGTCTTGATCTCGGCGATGGCATTTGTAATACCAGCCAACATCCCCGTTCGGTTCTCGGTCGTGACGAGTATGCCGACGGACTGGATCTCTTCATTTCCCGCTTTTGCCCAGTCGACTTCAACGATCCTCTCTTTGTTGACCATCAGTTGAACGACATTTTTGCACCGCTTGTTATGGACCACAATGCCCTTGCCGAGCGAGATGTATCCGATGATCTCCTCACCGCGGAGCGGATTGCAGCAACGACCACGGGTCGTCAAAAGGTTATCGATGCCCTTGACGATGATCGCGTCTTCACCGAGCCCGATAAGCTTCTTCACGGCCCTGACGCCGCTCTCGATACGCGTTTCCTTACGTTTATCCGGGTCGAGCTCCGCGAACTTCTCGGCTCCGAGAAACTTTGCCAGCACGTTACGAGGCAGCGTCTTGCCGTACCCGATCGAGGCAAGAAGATCCTCCGGACGTCCGAGGCCGTATTCGTTCGCGATCCGCTTCATTTCCACGTCATTGTTTATCAGTTTCTTCGGGCCGACGCGGAACCTGTCTGCTTCTTTCTCTAATAGCTTTCTGCCGATGTCGATGGAATCCGCCCTCTGTTGCTCGGAGATCCAGTGACGGATTCGATTACGAGCTTTCGACGTCGACACGTAGTTCAACCAATCGCGCGACGGCTTGGAATTAGCAGTCGTCATGATCTCGATAACGTCACCGTTCTGGAGTTCGCTCTTGAGGGGTACGATGCGGCCGTTGATCTTTGCACCAATACACGTGTCCCCGACCTCAGAGTGGATCGCGTAGGCGAAATCGATCGGGCTCGCTCCGCGAGGAAGTTGAATCACCTTGCCGCGGGGAGTGAACGTATAAACATCCTTCGGAAAGAGATCGAGTTTTAGCGTCTCGATAAAATCTTCCGAGTCGCCATCCTGATCGTGGTCCTCGACCAGCGGCAGGAGTAACCGCTCGACCGTCCTCCGCAACTCGTCGAGATTCCCCTCGTCCGTGGAGGATCCGAGTTTGCTTTCCTTGTATCGCCAGTGGGCCGCGACGCCCTCTTCGGCAACGCGATGCATCTCTTCGGTTCTTATTTGTACCTCGAATGAGTGGCCGCCTTCGCCAATGACGGACGTATGCAGGGATTGATAGAGGTTATCGCGCGGTATTGCGATCCAGTCTTTGAACCTCTCGGGAACCGGTGTCCAGAGGTCATGTATAACGCTTAGGGCTACATAGCAGTTCTTCTTCTCGTTAGTTGTGATTATGCGGGCAGCTATCAGGTCATAGACCTGCTCGATCATAAGCTTCTGCTTCTTTAGTTTCTTCCAGAGCGAATATAGCCGCTTGACGCGCCCTTGTACTTCGACGAAGGGCACTTCGTTCTCGACGAGTTTCGTTTGGATCGCCGCCTTTATCTTTTCGAGGATCGCCTCGAGTTCCGGTCTCCTCGCATCGACTTCTTTTGCCAACCTTCTGTATTCGTCCGGATAGAGGTTCTGAAAGGCAAGATCCTCAAGCTCACTTCGGACTTTACCCATCCCCAGGCGGTGAGCGATCGGGGCATAGATGTCGAGCGTTTCCTGCGAGATTCGTGCCCGCTTCTCAGGTTTGAGAAACTGCATCGTCCGCATATTGTGGAGACGGTCGGCGAGTTTGATCAGTACAACGCGAACGTCCGTGGTCATCGCGAGTACCATTTTCCGGACGTTTTCGGCCTGTTGCTTTTCCCGCGAGAGATTGCTGATGTGGGCGATCTTGGTCAGTCCGTCGACGAGCAAGGTTATTTCATCTCCAAAGTAAGCTTTGATCGTGTCGAGATCGACGAGTGTGTCCTCGACGACGTCATGAAGCAGGCCTGTT
Source organism: Acidobacteriota bacterium (assembly GCA_031425495.1). Taxonomy (GTDB): domain Bacteria; phylum Acidobacteriota; class Blastocatellia; order Pyrinomonadales; family Pyrinomonadaceae; genus OLB17. Next base: position 3,167 of record JANPJL010000184.1, on the reverse strand, counting down.
GAGACGCTGACCTCGTCGAGTCGCATATCGGCAAGTATATCGGCAACCTCGAGCGGATGTACGAGGTAAGGTTCACCGGATGCCCGTTTCTGACCGCGGTGATGCAATGCTGAAAACAGGTAGGCACGCCGGATCAGATCCACGTCGGGCTCGCGGCGGTTTGCTTCAACCTTTTCGATGACATCTTCTATCCGAATCATTCGTTTGCCAATCTAATATTACATTCTAACGCCTCGCTACCGAAAGAGTTTCCTGATCTACGCTCGCTTCCCGAGAAACGAAAAGGCGATGCCCCAACAGCGGGCATCGCCTTTCAATAAACTATCTAGTCGCTATTTCGTTGCAGCGTTAGCGTTCGCGTTTGCAGCTTCGGCCGCTTCCGCCGCCGCGACGCGAGCGTCCATTTCATCTTGGATCGCCTTATCTATAGTGCTCAACTCAAGGAAGCTCGCACGGCCACTGTCAGCCTTCACCTTCAGAGCATCGCGATCCTCGGTGCGGCCTTCCATGTCAGCCAGCCTCATCGCCTGTGCATCAAGACTTGCTTTGTATGAACGGACCGACTCGAATACTTTGAACAGATCGAGATTCTGCTTGAGCTGTTGATCGGTCGCCGACTTCACGTCGAAACTCTTCGCGTTCTTAACAGCGTCCGGTTCAAGTGCGACCGCCTGGTCGATCAGCTGAAGCCCTTCCGTTACGCAGCCCTTGAGCCGGTCGAGTTCGGCCGGGTTTTCTGGTTTCACCCACTGAAATACGTCCTTGCCGTCCTTCTTGACTGTTTTCTTCGTTTGCTCGGTATCGGTTATCTCGTTTGCACACGTATTCTTTCTTGCGGCCAGCGAGGTCAGTGCCTCTGCACGAAACTGCGGCTGGATATCGGCCATTTTAGAACGGTCGGTTACCCACTTCTGCCACTCGTCGCCACGCTGAAGATCGTTGAGAAGACTCGCGATCGCCTTATAGGAACTTTGATCGTTCTTATCGACATCCAAAGCTTTCCTGTATGCCTGTATGGCTTCTTCAGCCCGCTCTTTCTCGTCGCGAGAACCTATGTACCGCGAGTGGAGAGTTCGTGCCAGAAATATTTGTGCAGTACGACCCTCGAGGGTTTCCCCGTTAGGATCGCGAGCAGCCGCGCTTTTGAACAACTCTTCCGCTTCCTGGAACTTGCGCTCCTTGTATGCGATCGACCCGTCAACTAAATTCTTCCTTGATAAAATGCGGTTAAAGTACGAGCAATTCGTCGTAAGAAAAACCGTCAGTATAAGTAATACAAAAATCCCTAAACGAGAAAATCTCATTTTCGACTCCCTATGGAAGGCAAGGAACCAGACCCGTATATAGAATATGCGGTCCGCCTCTTCGTGCCAATTATTGTGCTAAATCGTCTATCTGCAGCCCGATCGGCGATGCGCCGGCCATCTTTGCGGCGTCGATCACCTTCACGACGTCACCGTACTTTGCCAGCGTCGGAGACTTAAGAAATATCGTCTTTTCGACTTCATTAGTGTTCTCACGATACACTCCGTTCGTCGCTCTCTGACTGAAAATGTCGGTGAGCTTAGCGGTCAAAGCAGTCGGATCGTCGACAGTGCCGGCCGGTTCGTTATTCAAGGTCAGGCCTCGCGTTTCACGGTTAATGGCCACCACGAGCGTGAGTGGGTTCGGCTTAACGTCGAGCTGCTGTTCATCCTTCGGTTCCGCAGGGACCTTCGCCTCGAACTTGCTCGGCTTGACCGGTGTAATGACCATAAAAATGATCAGCAACACAAGCAGTACGTCGATCAGCGGCGTCACATTGATGTTTGGTTTGGCTCCTTCGCCTAACCCGCCTGAAGACATTCCCATATACCTTTCTCCTGCCCCGCTACGGGGACCTTGCTAATTTGCCGGTGCCGCCGCCGGGGCGGCCGGTGCGCCTGATCCCTTTTTCCTGTCCGCCACGAGACCGATCTTGTCGATGTCTTGTTTGCGGATAGTATCGATCGCCTGGACCACGGTCCCGTAATCCACTTCGACTCCACTCTTGATGTAGACGATGCGTTTATCCGGGGCCTTATCCTTCATCATGGCCTGGATCTTTTCCCCAAGGGCCGTGATGGGAAAAGGATCTTTGCCAATATAAAAGTTGTTGTTGTCAGGGATCGAAATAACGACGGACGTGTCCTTCGTTATTTCTGCGTCTTCCTCCGGAGTGATCAACTCTTTCGGAATATTAACAGTCACTCCCTGTTGCAACAGCGGCGTCACGATCATGAAAATGATAAGAAGCACCAGCATGACGTCCACCATCGGAGTAACGTTGATCTCCGAATTGTATTCGCTGGTTCCACCTATTGATGCGCCCATATTAATCTCCTAGTAAAACGGAGAGAGACTTCCTAGCCTCTCAATGCCTTAGTGCGCTGTTTGATGAAATAATCAACCAATTCCGACGCTGAGTTCTCCATTTCGACGCCAAAGCTTGTTACCTTGTTCGTGAAATAGTTGAACAGCCAAACAGCCGGAACCGCAACGGCAATACCGAACGCAGTAGCGACGAGGGCTTCTGCAATAGCGGCCCCCACAGCTCCGATACCGGCATTCTCTGCCTGGGCAAGTGCGACGAACGCACCGATGATTCCAACGACGGTTCCAAACAGTCCGACGAACGGTGCGGTCGAACCGACAGTTGCAAGACCAGCCAGGCCGCGCTTGAGTTCAGCGGTCTTAACCGCGATCGCACGATCAAGAGCTCGCTTGGAAGCTTCCATTTCATCGGCTGAAATATCTGTGTTGCCTTGGTGTGCTGCGAATTCCTTCAATCCCGAGGATACGACCATTGCGAGGTGCGAATCCTTATGCTTGTCGCTGATGTTGATCGCCTCATCGATATTGCTATTCTTGAGCGCCATTGCAACCTTCGGGGCATACTGCCGAGACTGCTGTCTCGCCTTGTTGTAGGTCAGCCAACGTTCGATGCCCACGGCGATCATGTAGACCGACTGGACGAGAAGCGTAGCGATCACGATCCAGCCCGGTATCGTTAAACTCTTCGCGATATCGTAAATACCGAACGAGATCTTCGTTCCACCCTCAGCAAACAGCAGAAACGCATCTAAAGAACCTGTCCCTAACAGGTCTGCAACAAAAGTCATTATTTTTCCTCCAAAGAAATCAAAAGA
>JANPJL010000183.1:0-6462 GCA_031425495.1 Acidobacteriota bacterium | reverse complement strand
CTTGCCAACGACCGTGTAGCGTCTTGCATTAAGGAGAACGATCTCGGGACGACATTCGGCGGTGGAATGCTAGCCATGGCGGCAGTCCTTGCCACGATCGAAGCGATCGAGCGTGACGGTATGATCGAGAACGCGCGTCGGGTCGAAAGCCGGCTTCGCGAGGCAATCGCAGAGATCCAAAGTGTCGTTGCGATAAAAGGGCGAGGCTGCCTTATCGGAATAGAATTCATGGAGGAATGCCGCCCGGTCCTCGGTCACTTACTAGAGAAGAGGATCATCACGGGTACCTCCAGTGACCCCAAAGTTTTACGTCTGCTGCCGCCTCTCTGTACCTTGCCTGAGCAGGTGGACTTATTTGCAGATGCGATCAACCCGAAAGGAGTAATTAGCGGCGAATGAAGAACTTTCTCACTACCGCCGGCCATTCAACCGAGGATCTGAAACTGATACTCGACGCCGCTTTCCGATTCAAGAAATCGAAAACTTCTGCGGGAAGGCCGCTCGACGGAAAGTCTGTTGCCCTCGTTTTCTTCAACCCTTCGCTTCGCACGAGAGCTTCGATGCAAGTGGGGATTTACGAGCTCGGCGGAAACCCGGTGATCCTGGAGCCGGGTAGTACTTCGTGGACGCTGGAACACCGCGATGGCGTAGTCATGGACGGCGACAAGACCGAGCATCTGAAAGAATTTGTCCGTGTGCTAGAGCGCTACGTCTCGGCCATCGGTGTGCGGACCTTTGCAGAGTTAAAAGATTGGGAAAGGGAAAGGACCGATCCCATCCTAAATGCCTTTGCAAGGTACGCGAGCATTCCGGTGATCAACCTCGAGTCGGCAATGCATCATCCCTGCCAGTCTATGGCCGATATGATGACGATTCGTGAGCGTTTTGGCGACCGGAAGAAAAAGGTGCTTTTGACGTGGGCATGGCACCCGAAGCCCTTACCGATGGCCGTTCCGAACAGCTTCGCACTCGCGGCCGCACAGTTCGGGCATGATCTCAGGATCGCATGTCCCAAAGGCTATGAGCTCGATAGTGAGCTGCTCGCACACGTCCAGGATCAGGCGGACGCAAACGGCGGAAGCGTCGAGTTCACCGACGATGTTCACACGGCTTTCGACGGCGTCGAAGTTGTCTACGCCAAGAGCTGGGGCGGAAGTCGTTTCTATGGCGAGACTTCGGTGGACGTCGATCACCGTGCACCGCTTCGGGGTGATTGGATCGTCGATGAAAAAAAGATGTCCACGACGAATGATGCGTGCTTCATGCACTGTCTGCCCGTCCGGCGGAATGTCATCGTAACGGACGGTGTGATCGACTCAGCAAACTCGATCGTAATCGATGAGGCCGAGAATCGGCTTCATGTGCAAAAGGCGATCCTGACAGAGCTTATAAAATGAACGTAGATACTCTCGACCTTCTTCGCGAAGCCCTTCCCTACATTCAACGATTCAAGGGAAAGACCTTCGTAGTAAAATTCTCCGGTAAGGTTACCGAGGAGAAGAGCAACCTGCTTTCTTTGGCCGAAGAACTCGCATTGCTTCATCAAGTCGGAATACGCATCTGCGTGATTCATGGCGGCGGAAAGCAGTTGACTGAACTCGCAAAGAAACTCGGTGTTGTTCAGACCGTGATCGAGGGGCGGCGGGTCACCGACGACGACACACTCGAACTTGCAAAGATGATCTTTCGCGGCAAGATCAATACCGAGATCCTGTCGGCTCTGCGACATCGCGGGATCGAAGCAGTTGGTCTCTCTGGGATCGATGGCGGTTTCATAAAAGCGGTGCGTCGCCCGCCGAGGGACGTCGTTGACAAGGATACCGGCGAAACAGCGACCGTCGACTTTGGTCACGTGGGCGATGTCGTCGATGTCGACACGCGTCTGATCGATATTCTGCTCGCAAACGATTACCTCCCCGTAATCTCGTCGCTCGGCGCGGATGACGACGGTAAGATCTACAACATAAATGCCGACACCATAGCGTCCGAGATCGCCGCTCGTCTGGGTGCTGAAAAGCTGATCCTTCTTTCGGACGTCAACGGAATCTATCTCAACCCGGACGATGAATCGACAAAGATCGATAGACTTACAGTCTCGGAGGCGAGGGGGTTAATAAGTACCGGCAAGGCGACGGGTGGAATGATACCCAAGCTCGAAAGCCTGATCGATCTACTTGATCGCGGTGTGCATTCGGCACACGTGATCGGCGGTCTAGAGCGGAACGGATTGCTTGCAGAGGTTTTCACTGACGAAGGCGCGGGTACGATGTTGGTAAGGGACTAGACGTCGACACAAAAAACAAAAACAGGCCATGTGGCCTGTTGCTCAAATATGAAATGGTGCTGAGAGCGGGACTCGAACCCGCACGGATTACTCCACACGCCCCTCAAACGTGCGCGGCTACCAATTACGCCACCTCAGCTTCTATCCTGAAAAGATCTACCTATTGGCCGGTGCATTAGCATTCGACGACGGTGCCGAATTAGTTGCTGCGTTCACATCGGCCTGGAACGAGTTTGTCGCCGGGGTTTGGATCAAGGCGCTGTTCGCGTCTTCAGTGACGATCGTAGTGTTAGCCGGTTGAGTCGATTGCTCCGCAGACGGAGCTTCAGTTGCATCCTCAACGATACTGCTTCCAGACAGGACCGAGACATTTCCACTGAGTGCCGGCATCGAGATCAACAGTGCCGTGATCATGAACACGATTGCCGCAGCGATGGTCATTTTAGACAACACCGATGCCGTTCCGCGTGGACCGAAGGCCGCGCTTGAAACATTGCTCGTGAACAGTGCTCCTGCATCTGTCTTACCGGGCTGTAGAAGTACGGCCCCGATCAGCACGACGCACGAGACGAAAAAGATTGTATATAAAACGTATAGCAATTGATCTGACCTACCTATAGTTCACGATATTAGAAAAGCTTTCGGCATCTAGGCTTGCACCGCCGACCAAGGCACCGTCGACGTCATCCTTTGACATCAGCTCGCGTATATTCTCGGGTCTAACCGACCCGCCGTAAAGAATTCGCATCGAGCCGGCAACCTCATCACCGTGGGTTCCGGCTAGGGTTCGGCGAATCACCGCATGCATTTCTTGAGCCTGTTCCGGCGTGGCGGTTTTACCCGTACCTATCGCCCAAACAGGCTCGTAAGCAATGATGATACGTTCCGTGTCTGCGACTGTCAAACCTTCGAGACCCGCCTTCAATTGGGTATTCACGACGGTTTCGGCGACTCCGGAGTCCCTCTCGGAAAGTGACTCGCCTACACAAACGATCGCTGTTAGCCCGGCTGCTATCGCGGATTTCGTCTTTGCATTTACGCTCGCATCGGTCTCGCCATAGAACTGCCTTCGCTCCGAATGTCCGACGATGACGTGCGAGCATCCCGCGTCCTTTAGCATGTCAGCCGCGACTTCGCCGGTGTGAGCGCCGTGGTTAGATACCGCGGCACAATCCTGACCCGAGACGCGGATGTTGGAACCTTCCAGACGGCTGGAAATGGACTTCAACGCAGTGAAGACAGGGGCAATGACGACATCGCAATGGTTCGCGTTCGCGACCAAGGGCTTCAAAGCCAAAGCTGTATCAACAGCCTCGTTCAACAGCTTATACATCTTCCAGTTTCCGGCAATAACGGGTCTTCTCATGATCTTTTCCAGTCAGGGTACGACGGACGCGACCTCTACTAGCGCGTTCGACCGTCGAAGTATTTCCGTTAACGAATGATGATGATGCAGGAAATGGGTGAGGTCAAATACTAGTCTGGTAGTTGAGATGAATAACGGAAGTTCATGCCCTCCGTAAGAGCCTGAATACGTATATCGAGTCGAGCACCGGGAATGAGAAAACGACGACGTCTGCTTTCTTAATGCGGCGAAAATAAACGAGGCCTTTCGCACTGCCGAATGCTGGAACAGACTTTTGCGTCAAAGCATGTTTTCGGATCCGTTCCTGTTTGGTGATCGAATGTTCCCGACGAGAGTCATTCCGTGATGAGGCGTCACGCTTAGCTTGCTGATCTTCAACGATGACAAGTTTTCGCTGTCGTGAGCCATCCGCTTGTCGCACCTCGCGAACCTCACCCGATTTGGCAATGCTCGCCATGAAAGAATCCACAGAATTGTCGACCGCCGCGCCCGACCGGATGCCTCTTAACAAGTCACGGGACGGGATCGCCGTCTCGGCAAGGATCGGCTTCCCACCGCTGCGGGCATTCTCTTTCTTGCTGAAGTGAGCGGCGCCCCAATTATCGCTGTCAAACTGTAGTGTTTCGTCGGAGGAATTCTTTAGGTGTGCTGCAGCGATTATGTGATCTCCATCCTCATAAAAGCTGACTGCCAGGCTCAACGAACTCCGGTTATCGTTGACTACGCTGACGAGGCCGCGAGGCGTTTCCAAAGAAACGCACGAGACTTGGGCTGCGGGCCGTCCGCAGTCCTTATCTCCGGTCCAAACGATCACCTTCATTGGGGTCTGCGCCTGTGTAAAAGAGGCGGCGAGAACTGCAATAAGGAGAGCAAAAGTATTCCGCAAAGCTTCCCCCGTTCAAACGAAATCTACTTCGGAAGTGTTTATTCTATCGCTTGTATACTTCTATCGAAAGCAAAAGTCAACGAATGTCTCGGGCAAGAATTCTACCGGTCATCGAGAGCGGCAACACCCGGCAGAACGTCACCGGCGAGAAATTCCAAGGTTGCACCGCCACCTGTCGAGATGTGAGAGATCTTGTCCTCAAGCCCGGCCTGGTTGACAGCCGAAACCGAGTCGCCGCCACCGACGATCGATGTAGCGCCCTTCTCTGTCGCTTCGGCCACGGCCTTCGCGATCGCGACCGTACCTTCGTCGAACGGCTTCTCCTCGAACATTCCCATCGGGCCATTCCACACGATCGTTTTAGCTCCTTCGAGGGCTTTGCGAAATATCTCGATCGTTTCCAAGCCGATATCGAGGCCGACCAAACCAGCATTTGTAAAAGCGACCGGAATGGTCTTGCACGAATTTAACGGGTCGTAAGAATCTACAACCTGGTGATCCGTCGGAAGCAGCAGCTCGATACCGGCGTCTTTCGCTTTTTGTACGATCTCGAGAGCCTTGGGCATCATGTCGTCTTCGACAAGAGACTTGCCGACCGTGAATCCTTCCGCCTTGAAGAATGTATACGCCATTGCGCCACCGATGAGGAGCTTATCCACTTTTCGTTCGATGAGCGATTCGATCACCGGTATCTTGTCCGACACCTTCGCACCTCCGAGGATCGCAACGAACGGTCGTTCGGGATGATCCAGTGCCTTTCCCAGAAACTCCAGTTCCTTTTCCATCAATAAACCGGCTACGCAGGTTTCAACATGGTGGGTGATTCCTTCGGTCGACGCATGCGCACGATGGGCGGTACCAAATGCGTCGTTGACATATACATCAGTCGTTGCTGCCAACTGCTGTGCGAACCCCGGATCATTCTTCTCCTCCTCAGCATGTAGTCGAAGGTTCTCAAGAAGCAGCACATGGCCGGGCTGAAGCTTGGAAACTGCTTCGTCCACAGACCGTCCGATCGAATCATCTGCGAAGAAGACGCGGTCATTCTTTGTCTCGGCTTTTCCAACAGCAGTGCCCTCGGAACCTATCACTGGATCGCCCTTCGCATTCGCCGAAACATTCTGAAGCTCCGGAAGCGTTCGGAGAAACTCGTACACGGGACCCAAAGAGTATTTCTCCGCATCGTAGGGCATCCCTTTTTCTTCCGCCTTCTTTTTGTCCTTAAGCGGTCGGCCGAGGTGCGACGCGAGAATCACTTTCGCGCCTTTCGAGATCGCGTACTCGATGGTCGGCAGAGCACCGCGGATCCGGGTGTCGTCTTCGATTGTTCCGTCTTTGATTGGTACGTTGAAATCCACGCGGATGAAAACTCTTTTTCCGGCTATGTCGACGTCCTTAATTGTCTTTTTGTTCATACTCTACGGTTTGTCATAACAATATTCTTTCGGCCGGAAGACTGACGCGTCGATCTCCGTATTCAGCTTCACCTCATCCAGACGGAGGGTCATCGTCCGCCCGCTCTCAACCTGGAACGGAATCATCAGGTTCCCGACCTTACGAAAATCGCTGTACGAGATCGTGGCCCAATCGCTTGCTATACCTGCAAGCATTCCGGTCTGCACATCGAAAGTGAGCGCGATCGGCGCACCTGTGCTGGTCTCAGCATCGACGACATGAACCTTACGCCCGCTACGGTCAAAAACGCCAAGATACTTTAAGCTTGGATAGCCCGCCACCTCCTTGACCATTGCGAGCGGCGCGAGATACTCGAGATCCCCGACGGTGCGACGCGGCTGAGGTGTTTTACGATCAATTCCAAATGCGGTTTTAAGATGCATCACGGTTCCGTCATAAACGCTCCTAAGCTCTCCGGTCGACGGCGAACTGCTGATCTCTGCAAATTTGTTTGGAAGCTCAGCATAACTC
>JANPJL010000182.1:0-4271 GCA_031425495.1 Acidobacteriota bacterium | reverse complement strand
GATCGAGATAGAGCCCGACTGCCCAAACAAGAGTGCCGATGCCGCCCACACCGAGAGCCAGACTTCGCAATCCGTTCAGATCGGCCGGAGCTTTGAAGCTATCGCGTTCCGCCATTTAGCGTTCACCTCCGTGCGAGTTGGAGTTCGCGTTACCGTGAGCTACCGGTGCTGCCGTATTTGTGTTGCCGTTCGAATTCATTCTCAAAGTTTCTTCCGGTTTCTGACTGACCTGCAATGCCCGGATGTAGGCCACGACCGCCCATCGGTCGGCGGCTGAAAGTTTGTCAGAATAACTGTTCATCCTGCCCCAACCGTTTGTAACGACGTCGAAATAATGGCCGACGGGCGCGTTCCGTAACCGATCGTCGTGATAAGTCGGCGGCTGCGGAAACCCGCGCCGCACGATCATCCCGTCTCCTGCTCCGACCGGACCGTGGCAGACGATGCAATAAATGTTGTACCGGTCCTGCCCGCGGTCGACGAGCTCTTTTGTTACCGGCACCGGGAATTCATCGATGGCGTTTGGAAAACTTGTGATCAAAGTGTTCCCGGTCGAAGTCGTGGTCGTCTCGACCTGTGCGTTCATGTTCGGATTGTCGATCTTCCCTGTATGCAGTGCCTTGTTGTCTTTCAAAAACCCTCGTGCGACGGTCCCGTCGGGCAAGTTACGCGATGCCCGATTGTCATTGAAGAACTCGCTCTTCTTGTACGCCTTATATCGCGGCTGGTCCTGCATATCGAAACGGACACCGCACCCGAAGGCGAGAAAGCAGTAAGCGATAAGCAATAAGCCAGCGGCGTTACGGCCGATAGTCAGTTTTGGCTTATCGCTAATTGCTAATTGCCTATCGCTATTCATCAACATCAAAGACCTCCTGCGGCCCAAGACTTTCCATAAAGCTGCGGGTATTCTCATCAAATTTCGGATCGGCGGTCTCGATAAGTAGAAAAAACTTTTCACGCGTCGCAAGAGAAAAACGCGGCACGTTGAACACCGGGTGGTACGGTCGCGGCAGTCCGTTAAGAAAGAGCATTCCGAAAACAGCCGTAAACCCGGCAAGCAAAATGGTCAGCTCGTAAGAAGCGGGAACGAACGACGGGAAACTCAGATACGGTCGGCCACCGACGTTCAATGGGTAATCGATGTAATGAACGAAGACCTGCAGGCCGACACCAAGCAGCAGTCCGGAAACGCCGCCGAAAAACACAAGCAGCGGGAGAATACTTCGCTTGATCCCGAGTGCCTCATCAATCTCGTGCATCGGAAAAGGCGAGAAGGCGTCAGTCTTCGTAAAACCCGCCTCGCGGACAGCATTCGCCGCATCGACGACCTGCGTCGGCGTGTCGAATTCGGCCAGTAATCCGTAAAGATTCTTCTCCATAACCGTCTAAGTCCCTTGTCCCAAGTCCCAGTGTCCCAAGTCCGTTGTCCCCGTCTCCTGTCTCCCGTCTCCCGTCTCTTGTCACTCGTCCCTGGTCACTGTGCCCTGGGACTCTGAGACTTGGGACTCGGGACTTACTTGTTGGGCGGATCCGTCCGCTCCCATGTGTATTCAACTTCCAGAACGCTCTCGTCAAAATCCTGCTGACGCCCGTGAACGTGCGCGTCGGGCAAAAGTGTGCGGACCTCGAAGATCGAAATGATCGGTAGAAATCGCACGAACAGATAGATCAGCGTAAAGAAGAACCCGATCGTCCCGATAAACATCGACCAGTCGATCATCGTCGGGCTGTACATCGCCCATGAAGACGGCAAGAAGTCGCGGTTCAAACTGGTGACAATGATCACAAATCGTTCGAGCCACATACCGACCGAAACGACGATCGAGATCATGAACAACCAGAACGGACTCTCGCGGAATCGTTTGAACCAGAGCAACTGGATCGAGAGGCCATTACAAATAATAAGTAGCCAGTACGACCACCAATAAGGCCCTTCCCAGATGCGGTTCTTGACCATGAACACTTCGTACTGCGACGCGCTGTACCAGCCGAAGAAAGCCTCCATCGCATAACCGTAAACGACGATCAGGCCTGTCGCGAGCATCACCTTACCCATGTATATCAAGTGGGTGTCGGTGATGAAATCCTTCATGTTGTACCAGACGCGCAGCGGTATACAGAGGATCAGCACCATCGCGAATCCGGCGAAGATCGCACCCGCTACAAAGTAAGGCGGGAAGATCGTCGCGTGCCAACCCGGAACCTGCGACACCGAGAAGTCGAAGGACACGATCGAGTGAACCGAAAGAACGAGCGGTGTCGAAATGCCGGCCAACAACAGATATGCGATCTCGTAACGATGCCAGTGTCGAGCGGATCCGCGCCATCCCCATGAAAGAATGCCGTAGAAAAACTTGAAATATTTGTTCTTGGCCCGGTCGCGAAGCGTCGCGAGATCGGGGATCAGTCCGACATACCAGAACAGAAGCGATATGGTTGCGTAGGTCGAAACTGCAAATACGTCCCAGATGAGCGGCGATCTGAACTGCGGCCAGATCCCCATCGTGTTCGGATACGGGAACAGCCAGTACGCGGCAAGCCAGGGACGTCCAGTGTGCAGCAGCGGGAACATCGCGGCGCAGGCCACGGCGAAAAGGGTCATTGCCTCGGCGAACCGGTTGATCGATGTTCGCCACTTTTGATTCATCAGCAGGAGGATCGCTGATATGAGTGTTCCGGCGTGACCGATACCTATCCACCAGACGAAATTGATAATGTCGAACGCCCAGCCGACTGGCTGGTTATTACCCCAAACCCCGATACCGCGAGCCAGTAGCGTAACTACCGCGAATAAGAGAAGCTGCGCGACCATGAACGCGATCCCGAAGCCGATGAACCAATGAAACGGCGTCTTCTTCTTCAGCGTTACATCGCCGATCTTGTCCGACACACTGCCGAACGAATGGTCGCCCTCGACCATCGGCGGACGAAGTCGCTGTTGGATTTCCTTTAGATTTTTCGCGTCCTGCATAATCTCGCTAACGTCAAACCGTTCGCTCGTTCATCTGCATCGATCGATGTTAATGACCACCCTCGGTAGCTGGACCAGAGGAATTTGCCGGCTTTGGATGCACTTTCGGTTTCACCGCTTTGTAATCAGGCATTTCAGGATTCTGGTTCCTAAGCTCCGCCAGGTACGTCGTGCGCGGCTGCGTGTTGAGCTCATTGAGCAATTTATAATCTCGCGGATCCTGCTTCATCTGCGCGACCTGGCTTTGCTTGTCGTTGATATCGCCGAATACGATGGCGTCGGTCGGACACGCCGCCTGACACGCCGTGATCACCTCGCCGTCTGCGATAGGACGATCGTCCTTTTGAGCTTCAATTCGTGCGGCCGAAATCCGCTGCGTGCAATACGTGCACTTCTCCATGACGCCGCGGCTGCGGATGGACACTTCCGGATTCCGCATCAACTTGTACTGCGGCGTATCGAAATCTTGATACAGGAGGAAGTTGAACCGGCGGACTTTGTACGGACAGTTATTCGAGCAATACCTGGTACCGACACAGCGGTTGTAAACCATGTCGTTGAGACCCTCGGCATTGTGAACGGTCGCCGTGACCGGACATACAACTTCACACGGAGCCTGTTCGCATTGCTGACAAAGCACCGGCTGGAAGTGCGCTCCCGGCTGGCTCATATCTTCGCCCGTAAAATATGTATCGATGCGAAGCCAGTGCATCTCACGACTACGCTCGACCTGTTCCTTGCCGACAACGGGGATGTTGTTCTCGGACTGGCACGCGAGCACGCAAGCGTTACAGCCGACACATGAATTCAAGTCGATCGACATTCCCCACTTGTTGTGTTTGTCGTAGGTTTTCTGATACTCGTCGGCTGCGGTCTTGTACATCGAATCGGCGTAAAAATCCTTGTTGAGAGGATTGTGTTTCGCACTTTCGACCTCTGCCTCGAACTGATTGGCATCCCAAACACGCAGGATCTCGCGGCCCTCCATGTTGAAGTGGATCTGCGTCGAAGCGATCGTCGTCTGAGCTCCGGCTCCGGCAATGTCGCCGGTTCCCGAGTTCATCGCATCGGATCGCATGACGTCGAAAGCGTTGTAACCGAGGCCGGTGCCGACACGGCCCGCTTTTGTTCGTCCGTAACCCATATAGATCGTGACGACGTCATCGGGCTGGCCCGGAGCGATCCAGACCGGAACCGGCTTTGCGATCGTCCCGCCTTGATAGGTGAGCGTTACTAGATCGGAATACATGTTCGATCCCTTCGACGCGATAAAGCTCATCGGCCTTTCACCGCCGGA
>JANPJL010000181.1:0-18335 GCA_031425495.1 Acidobacteriota bacterium | reverse complement strand
CAAAGCCGCTTACCGGAGCCTCCAAAAAGATCGTCGAGAACATGGAGCAGAGCCTTACGGTTCCGACTGCGACAAGCTTTCGAAACATTCCGGTCAAGTTGCTTGAAGAAAACCGCCGCATCATCAACGAGCATCTCCAGGCGAGTGGTCGGGGAAAGGTTTCGTTCACTCACCTGATCGGATGGGCGATCGTGAGAGCGGTAAAAGATTATCCGGCGCTCAACAACGGTTTTGGAGTTGTGGATGGAGCGCCTTCTCGAATACTGAATGCCGGTATCAATCTTGGAATTGCGATCGACGTCGAGAAAAAGGACGGGACCCGCAACCTGCTGGTGCCAAACATCAAGGGCGGCGAGAAGACAAATTTCGCCGGGTTCTTTGCGGCCTACAACGAACAGGTCAAGAAGGCCCGCGACGGTAAACTCGAGATCGCAGATTTTCAAGGGACGACGATCTCGCTAACCAATCCGGGCACGATCGGCACGGTGGCGTCGAACCCGCGTCTGATGGCCGGGCAAAGCGCGATCATTGCGACGGGCGCGATCGAGTATCCCGCCGAGTACCAAGCGATGACGGCCGGAGCGTTGAGCCAACTCGGTATCAGCAAGACGATCACGATCACGAGCACGTACGATCATCGCGTGATCCAGGGTGCCGAGAGCGGACTTTTCCTCGCACGCATTCACGAATTCCTTATCGGCCAGCATGGCTTTTACGACACGGTCTTCAAAGATCTCGAGCTCAACACTCCGCCGCTTCGCTGGGCAGAGGATTACAATCCGTCGCTGCTCGGAGGCGATCGATTTACCGAACAGGCGGAAAAGCAGGCGAATGTACTGCAGTTGATAAACGCCTATCGAATTCGCGGCCATCTGCTGGCGGACATCGATCCGCTGAACATGACTTCGCATCTCACGGCGGACCTCGATCTTGAGAACTTTGGTTTGACGATCTGGGACCTTGATCGCGAATTCATCACCGGAGGGCTGCACGGCGAAAAGACCGCGACGCTTCGCAGGATCCTCGAGATCCTTCGGAAAGCTTACACCGGAAAGGTCGGCATCGAGTATCGGCACATTCAGAGCAAAGAAGAAAAGGAGTGGATCCGCGCAAAGGTGCGGGAGAATTTCGTCGACACGGAGCCGCTCGAAACCGAGCTTCGAAAAGAACTTTTGCAAAAGTTGATCGAGGCCGAGCAGTTCGAGCAATTCCTTCATAAGAAATATCTCGGGCAGAAGCGTTTCTCGCTTGAGGGCTGCGAGACGGTCATCCCGATGCTCGATCAGCTCGTCGAGGGCGCATCCGAGCGCGGTGTAGACGAGATCTACATGGGCATGGCGCATCGTGGACGATTGAACGTGCTATCGAACATCGTCGGCGACGCCGCGACCGGCGACATGGCCGAGCGAATTTTTACGGTCTTCGAGGGGACGTCTCACCCCGACTTCCCCGCCGACGAAGGCGACGTTAAATATCACCAAGGCGCGGTGGGCAATAAAACGACCCGGAACGGACGGGCGATCAAGATCCAGCTTTCGTGTAATCCAAGTCATCTCGAGTTCGTTAACCCGGTCGTCGAGGGCATGGCCCGGGCTAGACAGGACGATTTCCGGAACGGCGAAGAGCACACGCGCGAAGAAGCCTATTTGAAAGTGCTGCCGGTCCTGCTTCATGGTGACGCGGCGTTCGCGGGTCAGGGTATCGTGATGGAGACGCTCCAGCTTGCCAGTCTGCCGGGTTACCGGACGGGCGGTACGATCCATATCGTGATAAATAATCAGATCGGATTTACGACCGGCGTCGAGAACGCACGCAGCTCGATCTACTCGACCGACGCCGCGCAGATCACGCAAACTCCGATATTTCACATCAACGGCGATGCACCGGAAGCAGCGTATCGCGTGATGCAGATCGCTCTCGATTACCGTCGGCAATTCCACAAGGATGTCGTGCTGGATCTCGTCGGTTTTCGCCGGCTCGGTCACAACGAAGGCGATGAGCCCAGCTATACACAGCCACTGATGTACGCCCGAGTTAAGGCCCATCCGGGCGCCCGTCACATATACGCACAGCTTCTGATCCGCGAAGGTGTAATGACCGAGGACGAACTGAAGCAGATGACCGACGAGGTGGTCGGCAAGTACGAAGGAATACTAGGCCGAGCGAAACAGATCGCGTCGGATGTAAAGCCGAAGAAAACGTCTCTGCCGGCTCCGACCGAAGACGAAGACGGATCGGCGATCCTCGAGACGGGCGTGACGCCGGAGATCCTGCAGCAGGTTTCCGAGAAGATCTCGATCGTCCCCGAAAGTTTTCATATCAATCCGAAAATGGTCGGCCAGCTTGCTCGCCGGGCGAAGATGGGAAGCGGCGAGATCCCGATGGATTGGGGATTTGCAGAAGCGATGGCGGTGGGCTCGCTTGTTATCGACGGGTTTCCGGTTCGGATCAGTGGACAGGATTCCGGCCGCGGTACTTTTTCACAACGCCACGCGTCCATGTACGACACGCTGACCGGCGAACGTTGGACACCGCTTAGCGAGTTAAAGAGCGAGAAGAACAGGAACGCGAGGTTCTACGTCTTCGACAGCAGCCTCAGCGAATCGGGTGTGCTCGGTTTCGAATATGGTTATGCCATCAGCAAACAACGTGACGAGCTGGTTGCATGGGAAGCTCAGTTCGGCGATTTCTCGAACGGCGCTCAGGTCATCATCGACCAGTACATCGCGGCATCCGAGGACAAGTGGCAGGAACGCTGCCGGCTCGTGCTGCTACTACCGCATGGATACGAAGGACAAGGTCCAGAGCATTCGTCGGCAAGACTCGAGCGCTACCTTCAGCTTTGCGCCGAAAATAATATGCAGGTTTGCTACCCGACCACACCTGCACAATATTTTCATCTGTTGCGACGTCAAGTCAGACAGGAGGCGGTGCGCCCGTTGATCGTGATGACGCCGAAGAGTCTTCTTCGCCTGCCCGCCGCGGCGTCGACGATGGATGAATTAACAACCGGTGGATTCCAACCTGTTATCGACGATGCTGCGATCACCGACAAGTCGGCGGTCAGACGCATCGTGCTCTGCAGCGGAAAAGTATTCTACGATTTAGAGGCGGGACGCGGTTCCGATTCCCCTCCTGTCTTAGGAGGGGTGGCAGGCGCTTGGGCTGACGGGGTGGTGGCTGACGGGGCGGTCCCTGACGCGGCAGTGGATAATCGTGTTGCGGTCGTCCGTGTCGAACAGTTCTACCCGTTCCCCGGCGAGCGCCTGAAAGAGATCTTTGCGTCGTATCCGAACGCTACCCAGATCTTTTGGACGCAGGAAGAGCCGCAGAACATGGGTGGTTGGACATTTGTCGACCCTCGTTTGCGATCGATCAAACCCGAGAACGTTTCGCTTCGTTACGTCGGCCGCGTCGCATCGGCATCCCCGGCGACGGGGTCGTACGCTATCCACGAGCTCGAACAGAAACAGATAGTCGATCAATCGTTGATCGGAGACTCTGACGAGATCTCACCTGCTAGCGAACCGGAAGTTTCGGAAAAGATCGCTCCCGCCGGCGCCTGATCCGATAATGTCTCGTTGCTCATGGAATTCGCTCGCGGCGCCATCACCTTTAGACGTGCGAGCACAAGTTACCGCCTCTCAGTCGATAAAACGTTGTCGTCGTTGGCCCCGACAGGTAGACTGTCAGTAGCCCAATTCCCCTAAACCGGTGTCTTTCGTCCCCCGATATAGACACTGTGAAAAAGATACCTCGACACTGATCTTTTGGGGCGGTGCATACAATGATCAATATTTATCCGGTGCTCGGTGGGCTCAAAGCTTGCGGCACCATTGTTCTTACCACACTCGTTTTTCTCCTTATTGCTCATCACTCTGCTTTTGGTCAGGCGCTTTCTGTCCCTTTACCGATCCCGGGCGATACGTCGCTTGCAGTGCCGCCGGCAGGCAAGCAGGAGAGACCGCAGATCGCGCGAGGCAGTGACACGTTTTTAGCTGTGTGGGCCGATACGCGCTCGGCTCTCGCTCCTAACGGAACCATCTCGGTGGGCGGAGGCGGGCCTTATTTCGGTCACGGACTCGGCACGATGAACGACATCTCCGCGGCACGACTCGATGCGGCCGGCAATGTGATCGACCAACATCCGATCGTCGTGTCGCAGGCGCCATACAATCAAAACTATCCACAAGTTGCATGGAACGGTGAGAACTGGCTCGTAGTTTGGTACCAGGAGAAATCGGATAATTATTACGAATACGAGATTCGTGGAGTCCGCGTGTCTCCAGCGGGCGTTGTTCTGGACGCGACGCCCATCATGCTTGGCACCGCCGGTAATAACCTCGGCAGTTTTCCGGCTGAACTCGTGTTCGACGGAACAAACTGGATTGTCATATGGGAAGCTTTCCGGAGTTCGTCAGCACGTTCGGTTTACGCGGCGCGTATTTCGGCCAGCGGTGCGGTACTTGATCCGCAAGGCGTTCAAATCTACGACCATCCGACTCAATCGCTTTCCGATCCGGATATTGCCTTCAATGGAAGCGGATTTCTTCTGACCTTTATGGATGGAGATGCGATCAACGGACTTCGTCTTTCTCTTACTCTGCAGCCTATCGGTACGAGGTTCCTGATCAATGGATATTCGCCTTCAAGTCCGGTTAATACAAAGGTCGCTTCGAACGGTGACGGGTATTTCGTGGTGTGGGATGAGCATCCGTTCAGCGGCAACATCGGAAGCGTCCGAGGCGCGCGGGTTACTGCAACCGGTACGGTGCTCGATCCGACTTCCATTGTGATCGCCGCGAACGTCGGCACTTCGGACACGTCACCGGATGTCGCATGGAACGGAACAAATTGGTTCATCGCATACGACAGCGGCTACGACAGTGCGACCGGTACCTATACCGGCAGGCAGACTATTTACTCAAAGCGCGTCTCACCGGCGGGTACGGTTCTGGATGACAATCCTTTTGCGATCTCAAGTTCGTCAGACAACCAACTGAACCCGGCCATCGAACCGGGTTTTAGCGGCGCGGTGCAGGTCGTTTGGGAAGACCTCGGTAACGATCCCGATGTATTTACCCGGCGGGTTGCCGCCAACGGCGGAGCAGGCGACCAGAAGATACTCGCGGCCGGTGCTCCGCGGCACAACAAACCGAAGATGGCGTTCGGTGGAAATGTTTTCCTCGCAGTGTTCGAGCGTCAAACTTCCGAAGCCTCGTTGATCTATGCCCAGCGCCTGAACGCTGACGGTCTTCCGCTTGACGCAGAGCCGGTTCTCATTTCGAACACCGATAACTTAACGAATGCGAATCCGTCGGTGGCGTTCAACGGTACGCATTTTCTGGTCGTCTGGGACCGCCAGGAAACCGATACGTTCGGCAATATCTTTCGACGTGTTTACGGTAAACGAGTGATGCCCGCCGGGACGCCGGTCGAATCAATACCTTTCTTCATAATGGACGGGTTGACTCCTGACGTCGCCGCGCTCGGAGACACGTTCTTGACGGTGGCGATCAGACCGATAGGCAGCCAATTGCGCTACGTCGAGTCCGTTCGCGTTACGGGAACTGGGACTGTTCTGGGGCCGGCGTCGACAGTTCTTACGAACTTCAATCACGTCCCTCGCGTTGCGGCTCTTGGGAACCGATGGCTTGTCATTTGGGAATACCACAGTCGTCACGACTCATCTCCGTCCTCGATCCGGGGTAGGTTTGTGAATCCCGACGGCTCATTTCCGGCCGAGAGTTTTCAAGTTGCGGGAGGCGATCCCGGCTCGTTCGGCAATTACGACGACACGCCGCATCTCGCAGTAGCAGGCAATGAGGCCTTGATCGTTTGGCAGAACAATGACCTTAATCTCAACGACATAAAAGGCAGACGCATCACTGCCGAGGGGACGTTGCTTGACGACAACTCTGGCTTCTTGATCTCGGGTGCGCTAGGCAATCAGTATTTGCCGGCGGTGGCATGGGACGGCAGCCGGTATGTGGTCACATGGGTAGACCAGCGAAACGATCAATCTCCACAGCAGCCGCGCGGCGATATCTTCGCAGCAAGAGTTGCGCGAGAGGGTACTGTGATTGACGCCCAGGGGTTTCCAGTCGGGGATTCCCCGCTGCCGGAGGATAGACCGTGGGTAGCCGCACGAACCGGGTTGGCGGTATTTGCATATAGCAAGCTTTATAACGGCCCTCCTTTTAGTGCAATGCGAGTTACTGTCCGATCTCTCCTGTCCAGTGTTCCGCGTAACGGATCGCCATTCGATTTCGATGGCGACGGTAAGACCGATCTCGGAATATTCCGTCCCTCGGTCGGCGAATGGTGGATCAACGGCAGTTCGACGGGTGCAACCGTTGCAGCCCAGTTCGGTGCGTCTACGGATGTGATCGTCCCCGCCGATTACACCGGAGACGGAAAGACGGATATCGCTTTCTGGCGACCCTCGACCGGCGAATGGTATGTATTGAGAAGCGAAGACAGTTCGTTCTACTCGGTGCCCTTCGGAACCCCGAATGATATTCCCGCTCCCGCCGATTTCGACAGCGATGGAAAAGCTGACACAGCTATATTCCGCCCGTCGAGTTCGACGTGGTTCATCCAGCGATCGGGTGACAACGGTACGACGATCCAGCAGTTCGGTACGACCGGCGATCAACCCGTCGCTGCTGATTATGACGGCGATGGAAAAGCGGACATTGCGATCTATCGTCCGTCGAATGGACAGTGGTGGCTGAATCGTTCGACGACCGGCGTTATCGTCTATCAATTTGGCGCCTCTACCGACAAGGCTGTGCAAGGGGATTACACCGGTGACGGCAAGTCGGATGTCGCGTTCTGGCGTCCATCTACCGGCGAGTGGTACATCCTGAGAAGCGAAGATTCTAGTTACTATTCTGCTCCATTCGGCACGACGGGGGACATCCCAGCACCAGGCGATTACGACGGCGACGGTAAGTTCGACACGACCGTCTTCCGTCCATCGAATACGGTCTGGTACTCGCAGCGAACAACGGCCGGAATACTGATACAACAATTCGGCGCGACCGGCGATCAACCCGTCGCGAATTCGTTCGTACGGTAAAATCGAAAAACCTTTCAGGGCTGTTGGTTGAGATACGCAGTCCTGAAATAGGGGTCGAGGGCGATTCAGTGTCCGGTGCGTGTTGACGAAAGCATCTGTCGCAGCGCATTCCATATGAAGCGCGGGTTGAGGATCAGATAGCGCCGCCAAAGACGCCGAGGCTCCTGGAATAGACGGTAGAGCCATTCCAATCCCAGACGTCCCATCCACGCCGGACTCTCCTTTACGTTCCCCGCAAAAAAATCAAACGACGCGCCGACGCCAAGCATGACTGCTTTCAATTTACTCTTGTGCTCGGCCATCCAATTCTCCTGCTTCGGGCAGCCGAGGCCCATGAACAGAATGTCGGGCGCTTTCGTGTTGATCTCAAGAACGACTGCGTCATCCTCATCCGGGGTCAGTGGCCGAAATGGCGGTGAATATGCGTACACCACGCGCAAACTTGGGTAGTCGCGTCCCGCACGTTTCCGGATCGCGTCAATCACACTTTGCTGGCCGCCATAGAATCCGACCTTGAGATCATTCTTCTCCGCGTAGTCGCAAAGAAGCATCATCAGATCGTTCGCTCTAACTCGGGTTGCAGAATCTCGGCGTTGCATTTTCTGCATCCATACGATCGGCATTCCATCGGGGACGATCATGTCCGCTGCGTTCACGCGGCCGGCGAAGTCTGCCGAATCCTTCGCCTCCATCACCATATGAACGGTCGAGAAACAGACGTAGCCGCCGGCGGTTCGTACCAACTGGACGACCCGCTCGACCGCGGAGGCATGGTCGACCACATCGGTATCGAGGCTGACCACACGGACGCGGTCGCGTGAAAGTTTTTCGATTTCCCTCATTAATGCGTATCGCGACCATGTCGCCTGGACGGTGCGAGAAGTTCGCCGTAAACTCCCTCGAGTCTTCTGGAATATTGTGCAAGATCGTAACCGTCGGTGATGGTGCGGCGGGCATTCTCGCGAATGGCGTTCCAGCCGGCTTCGTTTTCGGATAACAAAAACTTCAACTTGCCTACGATCTCCGCCACATCGCCGGGTTCCACCAGAAACCCGTTGCGACCATCCTCCACCACCGACGGCATTGCACCGCGATTCGATACGATCGGAATGCATCCTGCGGCCATCGCTTCAAGCAGCGAGAGAGGAAGGCCCTCGAATCTTGAGGGCATAAGAAATATATCTGCCGAGCTGAACGCGCGGACCTTTTCATCTCCGGACACAACCCCGCCGAAATGAAAATTCTCGCCCAACATTTGAGTCATTGTGGAAACGAAGCGCTCTTGATCCGGGCCCGCGCCATAACAACTGAACTCAAATTTGTAATCCTCGGCGCCGAGCGCCTGACAACTTTCGACAATATCGTTCAAACCTTTCGCTTCGTGAAATCTGCCGAGATAAATAATATTCTTTGTCTGCCATTCGCGCTTCACCAATGGGAAGCTGTCGGCTGCAACCGCGTTGGGAAGAATCGTCGGTTTCAGATCCGGTACGAGTTTCGCCACGCCGGCCGCTTCGGCGTCGCTTAGCACAATGACTCGTGAAGCCGTGCGCAAAAGTTTTCGAGCAAGCGACGCGAGCGTAGAGTTCGAAAACTCATTGAGAACAAATCTTCCTCCGTGTACATGAACTAGTATCGGTCTTTTTCGTCCGGCCGCTTTCGCAAGAATGAGGTCGCGTACTATCGAACGCGGCTCGAACGCGGTATTGATATGGATGATGTCGGGATTTGCATTCGCTATCGCGCGACGGAATCGGAGCGGTAACTGTAACTGACCGATCGCCCAGCTCAGATCTAAACCTTCGGCGTCCTTACGCCCCGCAAGGAAATGGGTGAACTCGCATGATGCGTGATCGATAATCCCGGATATCATGGTCGAGATGCCGCTTACGTTTTCTTGCTCGTTCAAACTTGGGGAGGTGATCAGAACTTTCATCGCGTCGAGAGGCAGGATACCCCATCGGCAAACTGTTGTCAGCCGTCATTGAATCGAGCCCAAGTTTGCAAGTAACCCGTCATTCGCTTAAAAAGAAGTAGACATGCGAGCAGAGACAGCTATCAATTCCAACACGACAGCGCTCCGAGCCGAGAACCGCGTACCGCTGTGGGTGATGCCATTGGTAAAAGGCGCGGTCGTCGTCGCTGACTGTCTTATTACCATCGGTTGCTTCCTCGTCGCTTTCAGGCTGCGTGAGGGATCCGAAATATTGTCAAACACGGCTTGGGCGTGGTCGCAGGATTTCGTCCCGTACGCGGGGATCCTCTACTTCGCCGTCCCGGTTCGCCTCGGCATGCTTCTCTACGAACGGGCGTATCAATACCAGGGTGCATTCTCATACACACGCGAAGCGATCAAGATTTTTAAGGCTGTCGCCGTAAGCTCGCTGCTGATCACTGGATGGGCGTTTCTTTTTCGGGGAGGTTTTGCCTTTCGGGAATTCTCATATTCGCGCGGTGTGTTCTTTCTCGACTTCGCATTTGCCCTCGCCGCCTTTTCCGTATTTCACCTTGGTTTGCGATTTGCCCAAGCCCGTATTCGGCGGTCTGGGATCAACCTTATCCCGACACTTATTGTCGGAACGAATGCCGAGGCCGCACAGACGCTTCGTGAATTACAGACACGCCGCGACTTGGGCTATCGGGTGATAGGCGTCGTTGAAACCGAGGGCGGTCCAGCCGTTGGCGGTCGGGACCTCGGAGCTCCCGTCGTCGGAACGTTCGACAATCTAGCTGACGTCATTAAACAACTCGAGATCCAGGAAGTGATCATCACCGACACCACGATCTCGAGTGATCGCCTGTTCGAAGCGATGATGCAAGTCGGACGACGGCAGCGGGTCGAGTTTCGATACGCACCGAGCTTGTTCGATCTCCTCCCGCAAAAGACGAGTGTCGAGCAGATCGGCATACTCCCGATGGTCCGCCTGTTTCGCGAGCCGCTGTCCGAGCTTGAACGTTTCGTCAAACGCGCCTCCGATGTGATGATCTCGCTTCTCGCGATCATTGTGTTGTCGCCGCTGCTGATCATCGTGTCCCTGCTCGTGAAGTTCGGTTCTCGCGGGTCGGTGATGTTCCGTCAGGAACGTGTCGGCATGGACGGACGTATTTTCCTTTGCAACAAGTTTCGGACGATGTATGCCGGCGCGGACGAAACGGTTCATCGCGATGCGTATCGCAAGAACATCGAGGGCGCTGATGAGGCGAATGTCGGTGATGAAGTCCAACCCGTTTTCGGGAAGGTGAAGGACGACGCCCGCGTGACGCCGACCGGCCGGTGGCTTCGACGATCGAGTCTGGATGAGCTGCCGCAGCTCTTCAATGTCTTGAAAGGCGACATGAGCATCGTCGGCCCGCGACCCCCGATACCGTACGAGGTCGAAGACTACGACATCTGGCATCGGAAGCGCCTCGACATGAAGCCGGGCATCACCGGGCTCTGGCAGGTGTCCGGACGGAGCCAATTAACTTTCGAAGAGATGGTGCGGATCGATCTTTTCTATATCGAGAATTGGTCGCTGTGGCTCGATCTGAAAATAATCCTGCTGACGCTTCCGGCGGTATGGCGAGGTGATGGGGCCCGGTAATCGCGATGCCATCCATTTCCGAGCTATTGCGATCTGCAGAACAGATCCTCGCTGCGGCTGGTATCGCCGAGCCGCGGCGCGAAGCCGTTACTCTACTCGCTATAGCAGCAAATAAAGATAAGACCTTTCTGTATGCTCATCCGGAGCAAGTGCTGACCCAGCCGGAAACTTTCGCTTTCGAATCGTTCGTTCGGCGACGGGCGACACGTGAACCCATACAGTATATTTCCGGAGTCCAGGAATTCTACGGATTAGAGTTCGAGGTCACGCCGGATGTTCTAATACCTCGTCCCGAAACCGAAATACTCGTCGAACGCGCGATCAATCTGATCGGAGAGATCGAAAACGCGGTGCTGTGCGAAGTCGGGATCGGGTCCGGCTGCATCGCTATCTCGCTCCTCCATGGAGCAACGAGTGCGACTGCGATAGGGCTCGACGTTTCGGATGCGGCTCTTGGGGTAACCCACCGGAACGCGGAACGACATTCGGTCGCAAATAGGCTGGAACTTCGGCTATCTGATGTGTTCGAGGGTTTGGCGGATCAGAAGTTCAATTTGATCTTGTCGAATCCACCGTATGTATCCGCAATGGATATCGATGGGCTTGAGCCGGAAGTTCGTGATTTCGAACCGCACCTGGCCCTTACCGATGGTTCGAATGGACTCTCGATCATTAGGCGAATCGTTAACGGGGCTCCCGGTCACTTGTCGCCGTCTGGTCACCTGCTTGTCGAGATCGGCTTTGACCAGTTTGAACAGGTGAGAATTATGTTCGATCCAAGCTTGTGGCACCCACCGGTTTTTCTTCCCGACCTGCAGGGCATTCCCCGCGTGATCGTTGCGAAGTTGCTTTGATCGAACTTAGAAAGACCTTGTCTCGTAGTTAAATACGCGGAACCGATAATTGCTTGCCTTTGCGACAAAGATGGAGTTACTATAAGGGCATTTCCAGACAAGCATTTGAAAACCTGCAGTGGATTTTATGGCAAAGACAATGCGCTCCCGCGGTCGGCAGTAATCCGGAGAATTTCTCGTAGGTTTAAGCCTTTTTTTCGATAATCGGAGGTGAAGGGTATGAATAGTTTGTTCGCTGTTATCTCGCTGGTCTTGACCGGTCTTTGTTTTTGGATGTACCGAAGCAGTCCCGACAACACCTTGTGGCTGGTAGGCGTTATTGTCTTCCTGATAATAACCCTCGTCTTTGGAGGACTTTTCCTGTCGGGTAGGGTTAATAAAACCGAGGATATTCACATAACGGAATAGATCGGAGAATCCGGAGACACTTTCGCAGGTCCAAATAGGAGGCCTTGAAAGCCAAAGTTTCAAAGTGGGCAAAGCTGAGATCGGGTGGATCCTACCTCAAACTTTGCCCACAATTATTTTAAATGGCATCCCTGCTCTACTGAAATTTCCTCTAACAATAGCTATAATGTTGATAAAAATGTAAGGTTTAAACCAGCCCTGCATATAGTTGGGACGTAGACATCAATGCCGAAGATCGCAGATATACAAGAGACACCAAACCCGAACGCCGTGAAGTTCATTCTGAAAGAACCGGTATCGCACGGGACGTCACACTCCTTCAAGACCCGCGAAGACGCCGCAGGTAATCAGCTCGCTGAGTCGTTGTTCGATATCGGGAGCGTCGTGTCCGTTTTTTATATGGACAAGATGGTGACGGTTGAGAAGACAGACGATACGGAGTGGGACGACATACTACCCGATCTCGCCGTGCCGATACGTGCGGCGGAAAGCGTTGCCGCTTCGAACGGAAATAGCAAAGCCGCGGCGGTTGCGGTCGGCGGCGCCATCGCAGCAGCAGCGGCCGAGGACGATCCTAAACTTCGCGAGATAGAAGCTCTGCTTGACGAACGTATCAGGCCGTATCTAGCAGGCGACGGCGGATGGCTGGAAGTGGTTGAGCTTGCTCCTCCGGTCCTCAAGATCCGGTATGAAGGTGCTTGCGGCAGTTGTCCGAGCTCGCTAACCGGAACACTGATGGCGATCGAGAACATGATAAAGGAAGAGATCGATCCTGAGATCGAAGTTATCGCCGTCTGATTTTTTGGGCGCGGCTATGCCCTTAGCTGACAACAATTTTCTTGACATAAATCGCCGCCGTTCGTCATAATTCAGACGGTGGCGATTTTTCGTAAATTGTCATTGCTCACCCGCAACAAACTTCTACACCGAAACGCCATCCCTTTCCACCCCCTGTGCAGTCGTAGTTCCAAGATTTGGAGGAGAAACAATTGTGAATAGCGAAGAACTCGAAGTTAGTCTGAGAGCTGAATTCGAGAGTTACCTCAAAGGCATCTTTGCCGGCATGCAGCAAGATGTTGCCGACTTTCAAACGAATTTTGAAGCCGAGTTAGAAAAGCATAAGGCCCAAACGGACGAAGCTTTTAGGAGCCTTTCTGCCCGTTTCGAAACCGACTTTACGTTTGATAAAGCGTTTACCGAAGCCGTGGTCGAACACCTTCGTTTGGCTCGCGACGACGGGGCCCAACTGACGGCAAACGCATTCGGCGAGGCAGAAAAACTCGAACGATCGACTCCCACGGCGAATTACGATCTTCTCCGAGATGCGATCGACGATATCTGCAGTCAATCGACGCAGGCGTCGATATTGAGAGCACTGGTCGATCAGGTATCGCATTTCACACCGAGCGGCGCTTTTTTCATTGTTAAAAACGACGGCTTTGTCTGCTGGCGCAAGTTTGACCGCAGCGGACACTCAGATGACGAGTCTGTCCGGTCGCTATGCTTCCCGATTGCCGCGGACACGTTGCTCGCCGGTGCTGTATCATCCCTGCGTACCGAAGACGGATCCAGCGACTCGCACACTGAAGATTCAGTTTATCTGGACGCACTCGGCTTCGACCGTCCCGAGAGAATGTTCGCGGTGCCGCTGATCGCCCGCGGTCGCGGCGTTGCCGTGCTGTTTGCAGCTCAGGACAACGGCGGTGACAGGGTTAGCCTTGAGGCTATCGAAAGTTTGGTCCGGGTTGCCGGATTAACGGTCGAACTTCGTGCCTCTGCATCCGGTGCACAACCTGCCTCCCAGGAAGCTCCCGCGTACGCACCAGTTCCCGCCGAGGCAGAAGAGGCCGAAGCACAAGCCGAGCAGATCTCATCCGAGCACGTTGCACCGGTCGAGGACTTTGAAGAATATAGTGGCGAGGTCGCGCCCGAGGAAACCGAAGTCGAGGTTGAGGAATCAGCATTCGAGGACGTCGATGCCGAAGTTCCAAGCTTTGGCGAAGTTACTCCTTTCGATAGCGCGTCTGAAGTGGCCGAGCAGCCGCAGTATCAGGAAGTGGAAGTTCGCGAAGCATCGATAGCCGAAGAATCTACTCCGGTTGAAGACAGTTACACCGCACCGGTCAATGATTTTGCATTCGCATCGGGCGATTCGTACGACGCATCGGCTCCGATCGAGACGGCTCCGAATGAGGAACCGGTCGAGGAATACGCCTATGCTGCCGAGACCAAGAACGGAACGAACGGAGGCTCATACGACGTCGCTACCGAGGCTGTGGTAGAAGTCGGCGCAGCGCAATCGCCGAAGAGCAGGCTGAGAGACCGGAACGTGGATCTTCCGATCGAGGTTGCAGATGACGAACGCCGTCTTCATAACGATGCTCGGCGTTTTGCTCGACTGCTTGTTTCCGAGATCAAGCTTTACAACGAGGAAAAGGTTAATGATGGCCGCGACGGGGGCGATCTGTATGACCGCCTCCGCGAGGCGATCGATCGTTCACGCGAAATGTACGAAAAGCGTGTCCAGCCACAGGTCGCAGCGAAGTTTGATTACTTTCATTACGAGTTGGTAAGCAATCTTGCCCAGGGAAACGACGCAAAGCTTGGGTCGAGCTATCCTGGTGCGAGCGTCTGACCGACATTTCCAATACAAAACTAATGCGGGCCATCGCGGCCCGCATTATTATTTTGTCGATGGCTTTTCGCGCTCCGAGTCGAGCAGTGGCCTGTTCGGCGGGACGTTGTCTGGCGATGTGTGGAGATGAACGGCCTTCCAGTCCTTTCCGATTCTCTTGAATACGATCGTCGTTCGCCCAGTCGCGCTCTCAAGCTTCCCTTCGAATTCCTGAGTCTGCTTCCATTTGAATGATACGTAGGCCGATGTCGGACTCAGAATCTCGACACGGACTCCAGTCGTTTCAAGCGTTACGTTCTTGATCTTTGCAAAACTGGATTCGCGATTCTCTTTCATCTGGGCCCAGCCTATCGTGACCGACCCGTTGTTGTTGAAGAACAAGGTTCGTTCGCTATTTTCGTAGACGCCCATCAGCTTGGCGACATCGACCTGGCGAATGCCCTCGGTCAATCTGTCGAAAGCCTTGCGAACGTCTGATGCGGGATCCGGTTTTCCGGACGCTGCGGCTCCTCCTGCCTTCTGTCCAAATGAATTGCCTACGCAGATAAATACCAGGACTGACATGAGTGCAAACTTCTTCATTGATACGATCCTCCGTTGGAGAGATTTCCCAGGGAAGAGTTTATAATCTACAAACTTTCGGTTGCAAGACTCTGCCCGACCCCAAGTATGACGAAGAGCTTTAATTGCGCTACCTGCTCGGCGCCTCTCGAGTTTGCCGGCACGACCACCCAGCGATGTCGCTACTGCGGAAGCACGGTGATCGCTCCACCCGAACTTTTTTACGCCTCAGGTAGCAGCACCCCGTTCGGTGACCTATCTTCGCTGACTGGTAAGGCCGTGAAGATCGCAGAGATCGACCAGTTGATCCACGATGGCAGAAAGATCGACGCCATCAAGGTGTTTCGCGAGACATTCGGTGTCGGACTCAGGGAAGCAAAAGATGCCGTCGAGCGCATGGAGCGCGGCGAGAGTGTTGATATCTCCGGAATGAAGGTGCGAAGCACGCGCGCGGCAAATGCCGCGGTGCTGGAAAAAGTAAAGACGATCGGTTATACAATCGGCGGCTCGATACTCGTTACGATACTGGTCACCGTTCTGATCATCGCCGGTGTTACGGGCGCGATCTTCTATTTCGCGTGGACCGTCGTCGACACGAAGATCGCTCCATTGACGGGTTCACCGGCGCCGGGAGCAAAGCCGACGCCGACGCCGACGCCGACGCCTGACATGATCGAGGTTTTGAAATTCGGTGGTGAAGGAAACGGAGCTGCGCGTTTCAAGGACAACCGGCATGTTGCGGTTGATGGCAAAGGACGCATCTACAGCTCCGACTATTCCCCGCATCGTATTCAGGTCTTTGACGCGGAAGGGAAATTCTTGAGTCAGTGGGCTCCGGAGACCGGCAGCAACTTGTACGATCTGACAGCGGATCGAGAAGGGAATGTATACCTTGCCAATGACAAAGGTATATTCAAACACGACGGCGAGAGCGGAGCTCTTAAAGCAAGGTCGGAGAAAATTTATTCCCACGGGATCGCGCTGACGTGGGACGGCAAGATCGTCGCGGTCGCAAGAAAATCCATTCTCGTCCTCGATACATCGCTAAAGGTTCTGGCGGAATACAAGGACGCCGCAGAGAGGGCAAACTCGACTTTCGGTTTTGAGAAAGTGGCTGTCGACGGAGCGGGTATGATCTATGCACTCGACTCCCACAACGACGACATCTGTAAATTCTCGGCAGACGGGAAATTCCTCGACCGTTTTCCAAGCGGTGCGAATACACCGCATGCGTTGGCGTTCGACCCGAACGGCCGGCTCTTCATTTCCGACACCAGTTCGATCAAGGTGCTCGATCCCGGCGGACAGGTGTTAAAGACGCTACCGAGTTATCAAGCATTTGGCCTCGCATTCAACCAGCAGGGCGAACTCTTCGTCGCCTCAAGGCCCCACGTACTAAAGCACAAACTCAACTTCTAGACCGAGTCGTTGCACGATTTCGTGCTCGACCTTCCAGTCTCGCGCACGATTTCGTGGGATGCCGGGCGCTCAAATCTTTATAATCCCCGTGTTTTCTTTACACAACCTTTCTCCGGACCGGCGGTATGATTCTTGCCGTGAGCCGAGGCGAATAAGCCGAAGTTTGGTCTTTACGCAGTTCGATTACAACTTACCCACACAGGTTCAGGCAAAACAATTTAGGAGGGAAAGCTTTTATGCATTCCACGACAAAGGTTCGATGGGCGATTCTAGTGCTGACAGTGCTCTTCTCGAGCATTGCTGTGCTCGCAGGCGAGACCGACGATTACATCCCCGAGGTAACCGATCGCGTCGCACGGATCAGCTTTGTTCAAGGTGACGTACAGATAAAACGCGCTAACAGTCAGGATTGGGAGGTCGTAGTCATGAACCTTCCGATCGTCGAGGGCGATGAGATCGCCACTGACGCTGACGGCCGGTTTGAGATCCAGTTCAACAGTTACACGCATCTCCGCGTTGGGCAGAACGCACAGGTAAACATCCTGAGCTTGAAAGACGAGGGCATAGGGATAAGCGTTCCGCTTGGAACCGTAAGTCTGCGGACGAACGATTTCAACTCGGGTCGTTCATACTTTGAGATCGACGCTCCGAAAACAACGATCTCGGTTCAGAAAGCCGGCGTGTATCGCGTCGAATCTGGCGTGCCCGACAGTCTGGAGGTATTTGTTTCCGCCACCGAAGGCGGGGAGGCTCGTGTCTATACGTCCGATGCCGGATTTACGATCAAGAACGGTCGCCGTGCAAAGATCTTTGTCGCGGGGAACCAGACGGGCGAATGGGAGACGGCCTCTGCTTCCCGGTTTGTCGACGAGTTTGACGAGTGGTCGATCGAACGCGACGCGATCATCGCGAGGCGTCTGCGAGATGCTCACTATGATCGGTACTACGATCGGGACATTTACGGAGCCGAGGATCTGAACGATCACGGTGATTGGGTGCACACGCAGAAGTACGGATACGTTTGGCGCCCGTACCGAAATTCTATCAGCCAGTATGCCGACTGGTCGCCGTACCGATACGGCCACTGGCGTTGGGTGCCTCCCTATGGATGGACCTGGGTAAACGATGAGCCCTGGGGGTGGGCGACGTATCACCACGGCCGATGGGTCTGGGACAACGGAACATGGTATTGGACGCCTTACGGATACTACCGGAATCGTCGAAGCTGGTGGCAACCTGCGCTGGTCGTCGTCCAGGTCATAAACAACAACGTCTGCTGGTACCCGCTTCCGTACCGGTACGGACACTACGACTACAACTCACACTACCGACGCAGGCGGCATAACGGAAACAATGGTCCCGGTGGTCCGGTCGCCGTCAATCCGACGCCAACACCGGCACCCGGTCCGGGTGGTCCGGTAGTAACACCGATTCGAGGCGGTAGAGATCGCATCAACGAACCACCACTCAGCCAGGTACCCCCCGGAGGTGTGATCACGGTGCCGGCAAGCGAATTCGGCAGAGGCAAGCGCAACTTGGGAACGCCGCCGCGCACGGTTGCGCAGGCCATGCTGTCAAAGGTTCCCGATGACGGTCAGAGTCCGCCGATCCTTCCGACGTATGGCGATCTGAATGGCAAGGTCTCGCAAGAGATCCGCGTTGCTCGCCCGTCGATGGTCCGGACGCCGACGGTCGTTCCAACCGGCGTCACCCCGCGCAGATCGGACGCTCCGCTGGATCAGGAGCTGCAAAAGTCGCGGATCTTCGGAGGGCGACCTCCGCTTCTTCAA
>JANPJL010000180.1:0-9838 GCA_031425495.1 Acidobacteriota bacterium | reverse complement strand
GATCAGCCAGGCGACGAATGTCGGACGAAAATAATTGCTGGCAGCGATATTGTTTCCGCCTTTGAATGCCCAGACGTCTGACGTCAGTGCCTTGCCATACAGTTCCGAACGTTGAATCAGCGGATTGCCAAGGATCTGTCGCGTGTCGTCGTAAACGAATCCATGCCCGAGCGTATTTGCAAACGCGCAGAACGCGACGATGCCGATCACGGCGTAGATCAGGAAATCGTTTTTTGATCTCATCGGTATTGAATGCTCACCCGCAATCATCGCAAGGCAAGTGCGAGCGGATCTGCATCGATCGCGTCGATCAGTCCGATAGATAATGCCTCGCGAGCGTCGACGCGTCGCGCAGTAAAAAACATTTCGAGCGCGTTTGCTTCGCCCACGAGGCGAGGCAATCGTTGTGTTCCGCCCCAGCCGGTCATGATTCCAAGATCGACGCCCGGGTGTGCGAACAGTGCTCCGTGCGATGCGATACGACGCCTGCAGACCAAAGCGAGATCGAGGGCACCGCCAAAGCACAGACCATTTATCGCGGCGACCGTCGTGCAACTCAATACCTCGATCCGGCCCATCAGTGTTTGTCCGCGACGCGAAAACTCCCTCGCCTCGCTCTCGTCTTTGACCTTTGCGATCTCCTTCAGATTTGCACCTGACGCGAATATGCCATCGACTCCGGTGAAAACAAGCGAGTCAATTTCCGAATCGCCCTCCACCTCGCCAACGATCGCAGACAGCGATTCGAGAACGTCGATCGACAGCGGACTCCGGGTCTCCGGCTGGTTGAACCGGATGATCATCGCTGCCCCATGCTTCTCCCGAATTATCGAATTAGACATTTCTCTTGCCGGCCTAAATAATAGGCGCATGTTCCGAACCCACAAAGCTCACCCCTGGCATGGCATCGAAAGCGGCGACAATGTGCCGGCCGAAGTTACGGTGTTTGTCGAGATCGTTCCGAGCGATACCGTGAAGTACGAGGTCGACAAAGAGACGGGTTACTTGAAGATCGACCGGCCGCAGCAATACTCGAACGTCGTCCCCGCCAACTATGGTTTTATCCCCAGGACGTATTGTGCGCGTCGCGTCGCAGATCTGGCCCGTAGCCAGACAAACGTATTGGTGAATGACGGTGACGGAGATCCGCTCGACATCCTCGTCCTAAGCGAGCATCACATCCCGCGTGGCGATATCATTCTAAAGGCAACGCCGATCGGAGGGTTCTGCCTGATCGATGATCACGAAGCCGACGATAAGATCATCGCCGTCCTGAAGGGTGACAAAGTTTTCGAGCAGTACACCGACATCGCTCAGCTTCCGAAAGGAATCCTCGCGCGATTCGAACATTATTTTCTGACATACAAAAGCCTACCAGGACAACCAAACGTCTGCGAAATACCTTACTCATACGGACGCGAGGAATCATACCGGGTAATTCAGGCTGCGGTTGATGACTACGCCGAGTTGGTAAAGAAGTAACCTTCGAGGACCCACCAGACTTCTCTTTGGGCGCCGCCCGCCTAGGGGTAACGCGGCGCTAGAGTGGCTTTTCTTTTTCCTCTTATTCCTCTTGATCCTCTTGTTCCTCTTGTTAAGTGGTTACTCCTTAGTCGCGAAATTAAGAGTGACCACGGAACAAGAGGAACAAGAAAGTCACCTGCAGAATTATTGAATGGTCTCCGCCGCGCAAGTCAGAAAAACACAGCCCAAGTAACAAAGTCCTCAGTGAATCCTTCAAAATGATGCTCCACCTTTGCCGCTACAAAGAACACATCCCCAGCCGTACAAACAAAAACATCCGAGCCGATCACAAGCTTCCCCGATCCACCGACAATAAAATAAAACTCATCCTCTTCATGGAAGGTTTGGTGATCGACTCCGCGAGGCGCAAACAACACAAGCCTGACACCATCCTTCTCGAACGGTGCGACATCCCAAACGCCGTCTTTCCATTTCTCATCCGCCGGAAGCGGAAGCTTCGCCAGGAATTCGTCGACTGTAAATTTCATTGTTTTAGGATCGACAGATACTCGCGCCAAGGGCCGACTTCGTCGGTGTACTTCAGGGCCATACCAATAACGATCTGGCGTATGTGATTGAGATCGTGGACCACCCACGTCGCGAGAAGCTGTCGAAGCGTAACGGGTCCGAGTTCCGGGTGAACACCTTCGAGATCGAGGTGACCTTCAGTAAGCTGCCAACCGCGCAGCGTCGCAACATTGTCGCGCCGCATCCGTTCGAACTCGTCGAGCAATTCTTCAAGCGACTTCCCTTTCGATATCTCAAACTGTGCAAAGCGGTCGAATGGCACGAAGGTCCTCTCGGCACCTTGGTCCAGAATGATACGAGCCCGCGGGATCCAATCCGTCACCTCGCCGTGGATCAAATGCCCGACGACATCGAACGGTTGCCATCCAGTTCCCGGCTCACGCGGCACAGCCGGACCATCTTCCGACGTCCACTCACCCGAAAGCGAACCGAGCAACGACTGGAGCACGGACGGGGTCGAGTCTAAAACTTCGATAGTTTGTTCAAGTGTGAATTTCATCTACGATCCCCAACAGCTTTCGACCGCATGCATCATTACCGCGCTTCGTTAATTCTGCATTTGTTTCATGTGATTTCGTGTGAGTTGGTGGTTTCAGATCGCCGGCCAGAAGTCTGAAACCACTAATTCACACGAAATCACACGAATGCTCCTGCCTGATTCTAATAATAAAACACATATAGCGCAGGAAGTTTTGTCTTTCAGAAGAAGATCAAGACTCTTACGTTTTTTCGGCTGGCAAGACGAACGCCCCGATATGCGGCGTACTCGTATTCAAACAAGTCTGCAGACTAAGTATCAACGCCTCCCGCAAATTCTCCGGCGTGACGACAGCATCAAGTAGTCCGCGGGCGGCGGCGTGTTTGGCGTCTAGTTCTTTGTCGTAGGTTTCGCGGACCTTATCCATTTCGCCAACTAACGAATCGTCGGGTGACTTCCCTTCTTTCTTAAGTTTCTCGAGCTGCGTTCCGAACATTGCCTGGACGGCGGAGTCGCCTTCCATTACGCCCATGCGGCCGGTTGGGAGCGAGAAGATGAAGTCGGGATCGAATCCTTGTCCGGCCATCGCGTAGTAGCCGGCACCGGATGCGTGGTTGATGGTAAGGACGATCTTTGGTACGGCGGCGGTGGCCATTGCCTCGACAAATCTCGCACCGGCGCGGATGATGCCTGAATGTTCAGCTTCGGCTCCGACCATGAAACCGGATACATCCTGTACGAACAACAGCGGTGTCGAATGACGATCGCAGTTTTCGATGAAGTATGCGGTCTTCTCGGCGGACTCTGTGTAGACGATGCCGCCGAAGCGGGGAGGCTTCGGTTGATCCGACGGACTGGCGGCCGGTCGTGTCATGCCGCGCGAATTTGCGATCACGCCGACGAGGATGCCGCCGATGCGAGCTGTGCCGCAGATCATTTCTTTGGCGTAGTCGGCTTGGAATTCGTCGATGTCTCCGTCGAGGAAAGTAGCGAGGACTTTTCTCATGTCATACGGCGCTTTGTGATCTTCAGGAAGGAGATCGTACAGCAGATGCGCAGAATCTGACTCGCGCTTCTTCGATGTAGCGGTAGAAAGAACCACCCCGTCAGCGGAAGCCGCTGCCACCCCTCCTTCGGAAGTAGGGGAGCCAAGCATGACCGACACTCGAGATCTCTCCGGGCTTGGCAATTCACTTACTAACTGGCGAATCTTTTCGATACATTCTTTCTCATCTTTGGTTCTGAAATGCGCGACGCCGGAGATGGCATTGTGGGTCATTGCGCCGCCGAGGGTTTCGTTGTCGATGGTTTGGCCGGTCGCGCCTTTTACGAGGTTGGCTCCGCCTAATCCCATGAAGGAAGTTCCCTCGACCATCAGGATCACATCGGACAGGGCCGGGAGGTATGCTCCGCCTGCGACGCACATTCCCATGACGGCGGCTATCTGGGGGACCTTCAGGTAGCGCCGCATTATCGAATTGTAGTAGAAGATGCGGGCCGCACCGTATTGGCCGGGGAAGACGCCGCCTTGATACGGAAGGTTTACGCCGGCTGAGTCGACTAGATAGATGATCGGGACGCGGTTCCGCATCGCGATCTCCTGGGCTCGGAGGATCTTTTTTATAGTTTCGGGATACCACGCACCCGCCTTGATCGTCGCGTCGTTCGCGACGACGACGCACTCGCGTCCATGTATCTTCCCGACAACGGTTACGACCGCCGCCGCCGGCGCCTGGCCGTTGTATTCGTCGTATGCGACGAGCAAGCCGATCTCCTGCGAGTAGGTGTCGGGATCCAGTAACAACTCGATACGTTCGCGGGCTGTCAGCTTTCCTTGCTTATGGATCTTAGCGATCTTTTCCGGTCCGCCACCGAGAATGAGTTTTTCCTCGAGACGCAGGTATTCGTCGGTCAGCTCGCGGAGTCGGGATTTTGATTCACTTTTCATTCTTAGGAGTTTCTGGGATTTACTTTCTTTCTTTCTTTCTTTCTTTGATTCTTTCCGTGTCTTCATGTTCCGTGCGTTCCGTGTATTCCGTGGTTAAAAGCGGGACCACGGAATACACGGAATACACGGAACATGAAGACACGGAACAAAACGGAACGGAACGGAGATAGATCCGATCATCGAATGCTCACATTTTTCACACTCGAATCGCTCACGATCGGATTGTTCAAACTCACGATACGAAGCCGCGTTCGACGGGTCGAACGGTTGCCCGCGGGGACGGGCTCGGAGCCGTCGTTGGGGGTCGATGCGACAAGGGTTTCCCACGTCGTGCCTTCGTCACGAGAAATATCGATCCGAACGTTCCCGGTGATGTTGTCCGATGTCCACGTCAGATTCCTCGGGACCAGACGCGGAAGCCAATCGCCGCCGTTGAAGCTCGACATCGTAATGCTCGACCCGCTGTAGCGATAATTAGCTACCCAATCCGCCGTAGCATTTATCAGCCGGGCGTTGTCCCGCGTGCTTTCGATGCCGGTCGGGGCATTGTTGAAGGTCACTGATGGGTTCGAAAAGTATGGGCGACGTGTGCATCCGGAAGTGCAGGGAGTGGAGTAGGACATCACCGTCCGATAACTCCCGTTCACGTAATGACCATATCCGTAGGGAAAGATCGTAGGACCTCCATCCTCAGGATTGTGATGGCTGCCCATGTTGTGACCGAGCTCATGTGCAAAGCTGAGATTTCCTACAGCGCAACTGCGAGCGGTTACTGTAAAGCCGTTGTTCGCAACTCCACCGAGCGCCGCCATCAAGTACCCGGTACCGCAGACACTCGTTACCTCGCTGACCTCGGCGACCAGATCCGCCTTATGCGTATCGCGAAGAGCCTGGATCACAGAGCTGCTTCGAAGGTTGCTGAGATCGGTGCTCGAATTGCCGCTTTCCGTATAGACGAACTCCTGCGTGTGGACCATCCGCACGCGCTGCCTGATCCTGCTATTCACATACGCAGTGTTGGTCGCATCGATCGCCTGCTGAGCTAGTGCCTGGGCCTGGGCATCACCGCCGAGAAAGTTCTTAGTCGCCGTTGTGTAAACGACCATTACATCGATCCGGTCGCCGGAGTCCTCACCACCTAGGTTTTCAATTCTCGGCGAGGTTGTGGTGTCGCCCCCCGAGTCGTTGCTACCGCCGCCGCACTCCGGATACTTCTCCTGATCCAACTCGACGAGAATGTGCTTCGCACCGCGCGGAACGATCTCGTAAACCCGAGTCGGGCTGAAGATCGATCCGGCAAACACGCCTTTCCGGAGTGTGATAATTACATCGCCTTCTGCAAGGGTCGAAGCGATTTTGCCCCGCCAGGTTATGTCGTCCAGTCCGCGCCGTTCGACTTCGCTGACGGTCGCTTGATATTCGACGCCATCGAAGAGCGTGATCGTCAGCCGGGTTCGTCCCACTAGGGAGGCACTAGATTGATCCGTAAAAACGATCTCGGCTTCGCGTACCGATGCGATGGACGATCGGTCTGTCTCGGAGACGAGCCGGGGCTGTTCCTTGAATGCGAAGAGCTTTGAGGCACTGGCTTGTCCCGGCGACCGCTGCGGCGATACAAAGGCGCCGAGCACGATCAAAAATATGGATACGAGAGATGCTGATTTCAACATACTATTTTTCTTCGATCAGAAATGTCGGGACCATGCCGCCCCCGCTCGATACATTCGCAAGCTCGCTGCTCGAGAGTCGTGTGAAAGCAGAACCAACAATACCGTTGAATAGAAGCGGGTCGAGATCGACGAGCTGCTCGACCATTCCCCATTTCCCGAGATCGTCAAAAATCATCGGGAACGTTTCCCTCGCTGTCTTTACTCGCTCCTGCACGAGGTAGTCGCCATCCGCGAGGGCCAGCGTGATCGCGGCATCCCACTCCTCAACACTCGAGTTCCACCCGATATAAATTCCGTGACCGCCGTAATCGTCGTTCGGCTTTAGGACGAGCTTGGCCGAATTCGCGCGTGTCCACGAGACGAGGTCGATCTCAGAAAGCTCCCCTCCTTGTTTAGGAGGGTTGGCAGGATTTAGCTCCCCTCCTTGTTTAGGAGGGGTGGCAGCCGCTTCGGCTGACGGGGTGGTAGTTCTGAAAAAGCCTACATCACCTTCACTCCTTACTTGCGTCCTCTCCTCTCTAAACCGTCTGGTCCACGGCACATGCTTGGCAATAGCCTCTAGCTCTTTCTCGTCGAAGAGATGTGCGTATCGCTCGTTGGTAAGCACGGCGAATATCGCTTTCTTGTGAACCAGCTTTCCTCGAAAGCTGTTGACCATACAGATCGCACCTGCCCGGTATGCATCGAGCAGCGCGGGCTGTTCGTCCATGATCGGCAGATACTCGTTGACCAGCAGTCGCTTGTAGACGATGTCGATCGCGATACCGCCAATGAAAAGCTTTTCACCATCGAACTCGAGTTCGGACGGCGAGCAAATCACGGATGTATATCCCTGCGCCTCGAAATACTCGCGGAACAGCTCGAACTCTTTCTGGGTCGGAAGGTCTTTGAGATCGACGATCGCAATGACCGGATTTCTTTCGGGCTTGCGACCGATGAATTCGGTATAGCAATCGAGCAACACCTTGAGCATTTTCGGACGCCCATCAAGTGTGCGGATGTTGTATCTTTCGGTGAACTTCTTCATCACCGGCAGCGATTGAAAGATCTCGGACGCTGAGTCAGCGTACGCGATGCCCGCCGGACTTTCTCCGTTCAACTCGACAAAGCTGTACGCGTCCTCTGTCAGAAACGAATCGAGCCGTGCAGTCGGCGAGACCTGCTTGTAGCCCGGATCGATCTTGATCAACTCCTTTTCGATTGCAGTCATGCCAAGCTCGTCGAGCAGCGCATCATCTTCGACCGCGGCATCCTTTACTTTCTGCAACGCGCTCCATATCGTTTCGCAGATCTGTGTCGTGCGCTGCCAATCGGTTTCAGTGACGAAATGGGGGCGGAGATACGGCGACAGCGGCCGTCCGCCGAAGACCAACTTGTTATGCTCGAGCCCTTCGTGAAGGATACGAAAAGACTCGGACGCGAGGCCTTCGTCTTTCAGAAGCTCGTGATAATATTCGACTGCTTGTTTGAGCATAAAGGAACGCCAGCATCCAGCCGGCTTCGCCATGTTAGCGGAAACGGATGGCCAGTCCGCAAAACCCCTTGGATTAGGCCACACGCCGGCAGGATGCCGGCGTTCCTATTTCGACATCTCGAGGATCTCGTCGAATTCGTCTTTCGTCACCGGCGACACCGAAAGGCGTGAGAGCTTTACGAGCTTCATATCCGCGAGCTTCTTGTTGGCCTTGATCGCGGCAAGCGTAACCGGATTCTTGACCGCCTTCCCCGCTTCAAGCTCAACCGCGACCCACGATCCCTCGTCGGCCGTCTCATCCGCGAACGCGGCTTTGCTGACCTTTGCCAGACCGACAACCGAACGCTCGTCGCCCGAATGATAGTAAAGAACCTTGTCGCCTACTTTCAT
This sequence comes from Acidobacteriota bacterium, assembly GCA_031425495.1. GTDB lineage: Bacteria > Acidobacteriota > Blastocatellia > Pyrinomonadales > Pyrinomonadaceae > OLB17. Next base: position 1,826 of record JANPJL010000180.1, on the reverse strand, counting down.
ATCTTTCAGGTTGTTACGAGCAGTGTAATTTCGCACCCCGGTCCAGTCCGTTTTTCCTTCTTTCTGGAAATCAGCGAAGGAGTAAGAATCCGGTTCTTGTTTCACCAACCAGTAGTTCATAGCGATTTATTCGATCTGTTAATTGCTGACGCCTACGGAACAAATGCCGATGCCACCGGCTTGTCACCCACTTGTCCGAATTTCTGGATCAGCAGCCCGGACGTCGAACGGTTGATATACCAATTCTGATCTGACGGACGGAAAACGGCTGTGTCGAATTTGCTGTCGCCGTCATAATCGCCCGGCGTAGGTGTATCGCCGCTTGCTCCGAAAGGCACGCTGAAATAAGTCGAGTTTTCGCTTCTGAGAATAAACCATTCACCTGTGGATGGCCGCCAGAATGCAATGTCCGCTTTATTGTCGCCGGTATATTTGCCGGGGACAGGTTTGTCTGTCCCGCTTCCGAAGGTAGTGGTCAAGGCTCCGGCGGTTGAACGATTCAACCACCACTGACCATTCGACGGACGGAAGATCGCGATGTCGGCTTTGCCATCGCCGTCAAAATCCTGGACTGTCGGAACATCGCCGTCTTGACCGAAATTGAAAATGTCCGTTCCACCGGTTGACGATTTGTTGATATACCAGGTTCCCGTACACGGACGAAAGACAGTCGGATCGGCCTTACCGTCGGCGTCATAATCGGCAGGCGCCGGAACGTCCCCCGGCGTGCCGAACGGAAACGCGTAGAAAGTGTTGTCTTGGCTTCTAAGGATGAACCATTCGCCTGTCGAGGGTCGCCAAATCGCAACATCGGTTTTGCCGTCGCCAGTGTAATCGGTCGGCATGATGCGGTCAGCCGAATTGCCGAATTGCAAAGCCGCAACTTGATTGTCGGAACTGCGCTGGTACCACCACTCACCGTTCTGCGGTCGATATATTCCTATGTCAGTCTTGGAATCACCATCGAAATCAAACGGGGTCGTACGGCTAAGCGCGGTCAGCGTAACATTGCTGCCGGAATAGGCGATAGAAAAGCGTCGGCCGCTAAAAGTCACTTGGCTGCCCTGCGCAAACTGGCCGGAAATAGTACCGGCCCCTTCTACAAATCCGCCCTTAGTTACAATGACGAACTGCTGTCCCACTGCCGGGTTGTATCCATTGGTCAGAGCGCCCGTTAATTTAGCACCGCCAAGATTGATGTTGTTAACGGGAAGCGCGAAATATGCAAAGGCTACTAACTGGTCCGTGCCGGCGGGATCGATCTCGATATGCAGTGTAGTGTCCGAATTAAGCGTCGCGTTATTCGGTATTACCGTCCCCGGCCCTTGACCGCCCGGAGAGATGATACCGCCGGTTGCCGTTAGTCTGAACGGCGATCCAGCATTACAGCTCGTCGCAAGAGTGCCACCAGAGAGATTTAATTCACCGCACGAAGGCCTGCCGCCCGGTCCAACAGTGCCGCCAGATACATTGAGTTGAGAAATACGATCATTATCGCTGGGAAGAAACGTTCCGCTGTTTATATTTGCGCTGGAGAAAAGATTATCGGTTCCGGTAGTCGAAAAAGCTCCCCTATCTACTGTTAAGTTGCCAAGACGGTTGCCGTTAGAAGAAAGCGTCATTGCGGCGTCTCCCTCCTTAACCAGGGTGGCACCGCCGGTTATTTGGCCGCCGAAAGTGAAGTTCTGGGAGCGTCGGAATTCCAGCGTTGTGCCGAAAGCCATGCTAACCGGGTTGTTCGGAATATTGCCGCCGGAGCCGCCGAAGCCGAAGCCTATTTGCAGCTTGCCACCCGAGATCGTTGTGGTGCCGGTGTAGTCGCTTAT
>JANPJL010000179.1:0-8162 GCA_031425495.1 Acidobacteriota bacterium | reverse complement strand
GTCAACCGCTCGTTCGTTTCGCGTGTTTGTCAAGAGACGGCCGAGCGTGGTCGCGATCTCTATAAATTCGTTCTGCTGCTCGGGAATGAAATCCGGTTTCCTCGCACTCTTATATGCGGCGAAAACCAACTCGCCTCTTTTGAGAAGCGGTTCAGCCGCCTTCATATCTTTCAGCAGAGCGAGCGATCGGATCGCTGCAATTCGTACCCGCGGGTCGGCATCGGACGTCGCCGCTGTTATGAGCTCATCGACGGCATCTTTGTCTTCGGCTGCACCCAGCACGCGCGCCGCGTTGGCGCGAACAATGGCATGGACATGCGTCCGGAGTAGATCGCGCGCGTCGCGGTTCGCGTTCTTAGCTCGCAGCCTTGCAAGTGTGTTGAGTGCATCGGAAACGACAGCCGGATCGGTGTAGGCGAGAAACTTCCGCACCGTTTCTTCGGAACCGGTGGGACGTGCTCGTAAAATTGCTGTTAGGGAAAGCCGGATGGTCTCGTTGTCTCGCTCCGCACCCTTGAGATGCTCGGCCTCGAGGGTGAAAACTATCGCCTGTCCCAGGTCCTTAGCCTTTGGGTCCTTTGCATTGGCCGCGGCTATCTTACCGGCGGCTTCCGCAAGCCGGCCGCGATTATCGCCTTCGACGACACCGGGCATCCGTACCCTCGCGGTCTCGCCGATCAATTGGAGGATGATACCGGCCGCCTTGATCGACTCTATCTCACCGAGAGCAAACGCGGCCGTCTCCCGGACTTTCATCGAGCTGTTGCTCCTAAGTAAAGTGGCGAGGGCCGGGATCGCAGCGTCGTTCCCGATTCGACCCGCGGCGAGGGCCGCACGGGAGCGCACTATCTCACTAGGATTCTTCAGCAACTCTTCGAGCGACTTGTCGTAACGACGCGCGTCTTCAGCTTTGAGAATCGCGATTTGAGTGGTCGTCGGAATCTGGCCGGCGACGGAGGGTACAAAGAGCAGGAGCAGATACAGCGAGGGTCGTAAAAGTTTCATGGTAATGAGTAGGGAAATCGGCACTAACGCTGCCCGTACGGACTATCGCCGCATTCCCGATCGCAAAGTCTTGCGGAGAATCTTGCGTGAACCATCACTAAGATCCCGATGTTTCTATTAACTCGTAACTCGTCTTGATCTCCGCCGTTGGACGGACAGTCGCGGCTACAGAGCAGTATTTCGTGTCGGATAGCTCGATCGCATCCGCCACCGCTTTTTCCGATAAGCTACGCCCGCGCACGATATGGTGAATATGGAACTTCAGGAACTTGCGCGGGTGTTCTTCGGCTCGTTCGCCGGTGATCTCGACGTTGTAGTCGGTCACGTCCTGCCGCTTCTTGAGCAGGATCGAGATCACATCCGCTGCAGTACAGGCCGCGACCGAGACGAGCAGCATTTCCAGCGGCGATTGAGCGGAGTGCCTTTCGCCTTTTGTGTCAATGACTTGAGAGTTTCCGCTGGGCGATGTTCCGATAAAGAACTCGTCACCAGCGTATTGCACCGTCGCCTTGTATTCGTTTGCTGCCATCAAATCTCCCGGTTCCTTGTAGCGTGAATTTTAACATACAGCGATTCCGCCCATCCCAGCCGATGACTGCGAACAACTTTTGGAATAAGAAATGCTTCCAAAAACCGGGTAGTTCTCTTTCACAGTTCGGTAATTCGGAGAAAGTTATGAAACGCTTAAGTAATTTGTTAACAGCCGTGTCCGCGATCGCGTTGATAGTAGTTGGAACGGTCGGAGTAGCTGACGCACAGCGCCGTAACGAGCGCCAGGTCCGCGACCTCGTGCGCACGCTCAACGCCCAGGTCGACGATTTCCAGTATGGGCTCGATAATCACCTTCGTAGCACGTCCTCCCGTACACCGGATGTTGAGACTGTCCACGACACCATTCGGAATCTGCAGAGTAAGCTCGACGATTTTGAAGAGAACTTGAACAATCGTCGTGAGAACCGCGACGACATGCGCGGGATAATCGACGCCGCGAAGGAAGTCGATGCATTTCTCACCCAAAATCCGCAGAATCGACGGATCGATACAAATTGGCAGAGCGTCCGCACAACGATCAACAGTCTCGCGTCGAACTATGGCGTAACCCCGGATTGGAACACTCGAGGTTCGAATTACCCGTCATCCACACCGGACAATTCAAACTATCCGACAACGGCACCAGGCACCTCAAACTACCCGACCAACCCCCGGGGCAATAACAGGAACAACATACCTGCGCGAACGCCGGTCATCACAACGGGTCTGTCCGGGGCTTATACCCTTGATACGAGCCGCAGCGAGAACACGGCGGACATTGTAACGAACAGCGGCGTCGGGGCTTCGCAGCGACAAGATCTCGAATCCAAACTGGAAGCACCGGAGCGGATCTCCATCGACCTTCGCGGAAACGAAGTGACGCTTTCTTCGTCGAAGGCGAACGCAGTGACGTTCACCGCCGACGGAACTGAGAAGACAGAACAGGTTAATGGCCGCACCATTCGATTGCGTGCGACGCTTAGGGGAGAGGAACTGACGATCACGAGCCTTGGCGGTGAAACCGATTACGCAGTGACGTTCGTGCCGATGGATAACGGTCGGACGATGAAGGTAACGCGAAGGATCACGACCGAGTACCTCAGCGAGACGGTCTTCGCAGAAAGTTTCTACAACAAGACAGATTCGAACGCCGGACTCATCACGAGCAACGATCCCGACAACGGCAATTATTCCAGCAACGATCCGAACGACCGTTCTGGTTCGAACAGTCCGAATCCGTCGATCTCGGCCCCCCGCACGGGTCAATTCATTGTTCCGAACGGAGAGATCATCACCGGTGTGCTGGAATCGTCGATCGACACTAAGGCTAGTCAGAACAATGACAGGTTCAGGATGACCGTACAGTCGCCGGACCAGTTTCGCGGTGCGACTGTCGAAGGGTACCTGACCGGTGTCGGACGATCCGGCCAGATATCGGGTCGCTCAAACGTGACATTTAATTTCGAATCGATCACGCTGCGTGATGGCAAGCGATATGATTTCGCCGGGTCGTTACAATCGATAAAGGATCAGTATGGGGATGACGTGAGGATCGACTCCGAGGGCACGGCAAAGGGCGATAGCCAAACAAAAGAAACGGCAAAACGCGGTGGTATCGGAGCCGGTCTTGGAGCGATCATCGGTGCGATCGCCGGTGGAGGAAAGGGAGCCGCGATCGGTGCGATCATCGGTGGCGGGGCCGGAGCGGGATCGGTGGTTGTCCAGGGTCGCGACGATCTGCAGTTGATGAAGGGATCGATGATCACTGTGCAAGCATCGTCGCCTAACAGATCGGGTCAGCGTCTGCCGCAGTAAGAAGTCAGAAGTCGGAAGTCAGAATTCAGAAGCAAGAACCGGAAGACGGACGCACATGGCGTCACTTCCGGTTCTTCTGACTTCTGACTTCCGACTTCTCACTACAGTCTTCTCACTTCCGTCTTCCCCCTTCTTCTCTTTACTTTCTCCTTTTTACTTTCTACTTTTGATTCATGCCCGAGCTTACCGAAGAGATCGAACAATATCGCGACCGGAAATGGCGACGCGAAGAATCGCTGAAGATCGAGACGGTGGAGCAGGCTGAAGCGATGGTCGAAGATCTTGGGTTCTGTCTCGGGCTGACAGACGCGCGCAAAAATCTACCTTCGTTCTACATCGCCGTTTGCGGCCGACGCGACGCTCACATGCCACGCAACGTGCAGAAAGACCCAGAGGCAAGTGCCGCGTGGGTACTGAAAGACGAGGTTATCGCCCGTGGAAAGGTTTACTATGCAAAGCTCGTAAAAGGTCACTCGATGTTTCTCGCACCGAGGATGGTCCCCGTCTTCAATGCCATCTGGGGCGTTCCGAAGAACAGAGAAGAAAAGGACCTCTCGGGCAGTGCCAACAAGATCCTGAAAGTTCTGCGGAAAGAATGGGAAATGGGATCGGCCGATCTGAGGGCCGCGGCGGCGATCACAACGCGCCCCCGATTCACCAAAGCACTCGACAAGCTACAGCGGACGATGAAGGTGGTGCCGCAGGAAGTTTTGTACAGTCCGAAGTTCACATATATCTGGACGTTGGCCGAGGCTCGCTTTCCAAAAGAGGTAGCGAAAAAAGTCTCTCGCGAAGAAGCAGTCCGCGAACTCGCCCGATGCTATCTCGAAATGTGCGGTATGACATTGGTGGGCGACCTGTCTCGTGCTTTCGGATTCCAACGCTGGGAGTCAGGCCGAGCGAATCACCAACTCGTCGATGAAGGATTTTCCGAACGGCTCGGCACGGGAATCTATCACCTCGTCACCCATCAGGGCCAAGCAACATCTCGGTAACTTTAACCTGTCCAAATCTCGCAGCCTTTGCTTCCCGAGCTTCCTCGCAGTTAGCAGATTGCATACCGCTCCCGGTTATGACGCATACTGAGCCGCTCATTCACAATCAATATCGCATGGTCATCAAACTCGCGAAGATCTCGATCCCGTCCCAGAGATTCTGAATCCGGATGTTCTCGTTCTCGGCGTGCTGGTTGTTGTCGTAGTTTGCGATCGGGACGGTGATGGTCGGCTGGTCGAGAGCTTCGCTGATGATCGACAGCGGAAGGCTGCCACCGAGCGTCGGCATTCGAACTATAGGTTCTGAGGAAGCTGCCTGAAGTGCGTCGATCACAGCGAGCGAGATTGGCAGATCCATCCGTGTTCGCTGCGCATTGTAACCGCCGGACTTGTGAATGAACTTCACGATGAACGGATGTTTGAGCCGCTCGTCGACAGTGGGATCGCGATCGATCAGGTAGAAACCTTGCGACTCGATATGGCGTTTTAACTTCGCGACCTGACGAATGTGATCGTTACCTTTCACGAGACGAAGGTCCATGACCACGTTCGCTGTCGATGGGATCACGTTCCTTGCTAGCGCCCCGACGTCCCCGCTTTTGAAACCGTCGATGTTCAGCGACGGCTGGTTGATCAGCTCAAGCAGACTCTTACCGCCGCCCTCCGTGTACGAGATTCCGAGCTGCTTCTTAATTTCTTCGTCGTATTGCGGTGCATCTTTTATCGCCTGAAGTTCTATCGATCCGAGGGGTTCGATATCATCAGCCCAACCTTTCACGACGATGTTACCCTTGTCGTCTTTCATAGAAGCAAGAAGTTTCGCCAAAGTAAAAGCCGGGTTCGGCGACCAGTTGCCGTAATGCCCGCTGTGTAGCGAGCGACTCGCACCATAAAGCGTAATGTCGACGCCCGTCACGCCGCGAACGCCGAACACAACCTGCTTACGACCCGATTGATGCACCGGCCCATCGCAAACGATGAACGCATCGGCCTTGAGAAGCTCTTTGTTTTTTGTAAGTATCTCGCGGAGATTTGGCGAGCCGTCTTCTTCTTCGCCCTCGAAAAAGAATTTGATGTTCACGGTCGGCTTGATGTCCTTAGCGACGAGCGCGTCGAACGCTGTCAGGATCGCAAACACACCCGCCTTATCGTCCGACGCCGAGCGTGCATAGATACGCCATTCCGGATCGATCTTCGTCGTCCCCGTCGGCATTGGAATATCAGTCCCGCCCTTTTCGAGCGCGGCCGATCGTAAAACCGGAACCCACGGCTTGCTACCCGTCCACGCTGCCGGGTCCGTAGGCTGACCGTCGTAGTGTGCATAGAAGATCACGGTCTTCGTCGCACCGGGCGTCATCCACTCCCCATACACGACCGGCGGAACCTTCTTGTCAGCTGCCTCAAGCAGACGCGGCTTCAATCCGCGCTTCTGCATTTCAGCAACGAGATAATCGGCATTCCTGCGAATGTTCGGCGTGTCGGATGCGACGTTTGGAATTTTTAGCAGCTCGACGAATTCGTTGAGGAGACGGTGTTCGTTTGCCTGCCGATATTGGCGGATAGGTGTGGGCGTCTGCGCCGATACGGCCGCACACGCGAGCGCAACGATCGCGAACAGGTTATAGAGCTTGTTCATATCTTTGGAGGTAAGGATACACCAGAACAATTCTAGCCCGGTGGACGCACTCGTCAGAACCGGGAGCGGTAGCGACCGGGTAGCCCGTCAATCGTCCACGTTCTAGTTAATCGACGCGACACCCGGTCGCTACCGCTCCCGGTTCTGACGAGTGCGGTCGCGTTTTAGTCCTGCCTCTTTATCAAAAATTGTCACTACACGTTCTCCGGGACCAGTTCGTCCGCAACCTACGCAGATCGCGCAGACCTAGTTGGTCACCACAAAGAAAGTCGCCGAAGGCGACAAACAATAAAGCCTAGGGAGAGCGAGTGAAACGAGCGAATCCCTAGGTAGGTTCGCAAAAGAAAATGCTCGCTGAAGGCGAGCTACATGTTGTTGTGCGTCGCCTTCAGCGACGGATCGGATTGGTGGGTATACCTAGGGTTCCATTCGCTTCGCTCATTCCGCCCTAGGCTTTAGTGTGTGTCGCCTTTGGCGACAAGAATGTGCTAACCGTCATACCAGAAATCTCCCTCTACCCAGAACTCCTCGATATGTCGCATGCATACATAAACACAGAGAGGTTCAGTCACAATCCCAGCGTCCTTCAGTTTCGTGAGAACGTCTTTGATCGTATTTTTCTCAACAACGTCAGTTGGATGTCGTAACTGGGTTTTGTTTCCATCGATGTCTATCCCGCCATACCTAAACCGGATCTCATTCCGAACGGCAATCTTGATTTCCGTATGAGGATTGCACCTATCTCTGGAAGGGTGTTCTACGACGTCAATCTCGGCTACAGGTGTGGACGTGGATCCGCCACTCCAGTTTCTGACTTCGTAGAACAAGGTCAGCCTGCGCCATCCGCTATTTTGAAAGACTTCTCCGAGATAGTACTTCTGACTAACGTCCAGCCTAGATCGTTTCATTCCCTAGTACTTCATCAATTCCTTCACAGCACCCTCAACGTCCTCCGACTGCGGCAAAATGAAATCCTCGACCTGCGGAGCGTACGCGACGAATGTATCGGTTGCGCCGACGCGGCGGACCGGAGCATCGAGGTATTCGAAGAGCTCGTCCGAGATGCGTGCGGCGATCTCGGCGCCGTAGCCGTAGGAGATCGGGTCTTCGTGTGCGACGATCACGCGCGAGGTTTTCTTGACGGATTCGGCGACCGCTTCCCAGTCGTAGGGAACGAGTGTGCGGAGATCGATTATCTCGACCGACACCCCCTGTTGTTCGAGACGTTTTGCGGCCTGGTTCGATCGTTCGACCAGTGCTCCGTATGTGATGATCGAGACATCTTTGCCTTCGCGAACCTTTTTCGCCTTGCCGAACGGGATCAGAAAATCCTTCGACGGATATTGTGACTTGTTGTAGATCTGCCTATAGAGATGCTTATGTTCGAGGAAAAGGACCGGATCGTCGCAGCGAATGGCAGTACGCAGCAGTCCGTTCGCATCGAGCGCCGTCGACGGATACGCGATCATCAAACCGGGTGTGTGTGCGAAAAGCGTCGTACCCGATTGCGAGTGATAGACCGCACCGCCTTTCAGATAACCTCCAACCGGAACACGCATCACCATCGGGCATTTCGAATCGCCGTCCGAACGCCAGCGGGTCACGGCGACCTCGTTGCGGATCTGCATCATCGCCGGAAAGATGTAATCGAAGAACTGGATCTCGACAACCGGCTTGAGATTTCGAAGCGCCATCCCAACGGCACGACCGACGATGTTCGCCTCGGCCAGCGGTGAATTGAATACACGGGCCGAACCAAAGCTGCGTTGTAGATTTGCGGTCACTTTGAAAACGCCGCCTTTGCCTTTGAGGGTTTCTAAATATTCCTCGCGTGAACAGTCCGCGACGTCCTCGCCGAAGACAACGATACGCGGATCGCGTTCCATCTCTTCGTGCATGCATCGATTAATTAGATCGACCATAGTACTAGCATTGCCGGAAAGCTCTGCTCCGTCCTCGGTGTCGAATATCTGACGATCTGTCGGATCGATGTCCGGTGAGAACACATTTCTGAGAGCGCTTTCGGGTGCCGGCTGCGGAGTTTCGATCGCGATGTCCGACGCTTTGTTTACTTCGTCGTCGACCTCTTTCCGCAACGCCTCGAGCTGCTCGCTCGTCGCGATACCGTCGGTCATCAGAAACTCGGCGTATGTTTTTATCGGATCGATCGCGGCATCGGC
>JANPJL010000178.1:0-28598 GCA_031425495.1 Acidobacteriota bacterium | reverse complement strand
CGGCATCCGCCCCGATGATAAGGTGACGATCATCGGCGATCCGATCGGTCGCGAAGCTTTGCTCGAAGAGCTCGAGTCGGAGATGATCCCGTACACGCCAGAAGAACTGATCGAGATCGCGAACAAGGAATTTGCATGGTCTGAGGCGGAGATGAAGAAAGCGTCGCGCGACATGGGTTTCGGCGACGACTGGAAGAAAGCCCTGGAGGCGGTGAAACAAAAATACGTGGATCCGGGCAAGCAGCCTGAGTTGATCCGTGCCCAGGCGGTGGAGGCGATCGAGTACGTCGAGAAGAACGATCTGGTCACGGTGCCGAAGCTCGCACGCGAGTCGTGGCGGATGGAAATGATGTCGCCTGAACGTCAACTGCAAAGTCCGTTCTTTCTCGGCGGCGAAACGATACTCGTGTCGTATCCAACGTCGACGATGACACACGAGCAGAAGATGATGTCGATGCGCGGGAACAATCCGCACTTCACACACGCGGTCACACATCACGAGCTGATCCCGGGACATCATCTGCAGCGGTACATGAATCTGCGTCACCGTCCGTATCGCGAGGCGTTTCGCACGCCGTTCTGGACTGAAGGCTGGGCGTTGTATTGGGAATTCCTTCTGTGGGACCGCGGCTTTAACAAAACTCCCGAGGACCGCGTCGGTGCGCTGTTCTGGAGGATGCATCGTTCGGCACGCATCATCTTTAGCCTCAGCTTCCATCTCGAAAAGATGACGCCGCAGGAGTCTGTCGATTTTCTTGTCGAGCGGGTCGGCCACGAACGCGATAACGCATCGGCCGAGGTGCGAAGATCGTTTGCCGGCGACTACGGGCCGCTATACCAGATCGCGTACATGATGGGCGGTCTACAGTTTTACAACCTGCACCGAGAATTTGTTGGAGGCAAAAAAATGTCGAATCGCGACTTTCACGACTCGATCCTAAAGGAAGGGCCGATCCCGGTAGAGATGGTGCGAGCTATCCTGACAAATCAAAAACTCGCACGCGATCAAAAGCCGTCATGGAAGTTCTATCGCTTTTAGCGTCATCCTTCCGCTGCGACTGGCTCCGCCGTTGGGCTCCCACCGGCGACACGGTTGCCGATAAGCGCGAACGGAATGTACATAGCAAGACAGAGGAGGATCGCCCAGATCGGGCTGCCGGGTACGGCAAAGAAAAAATTGAATACGCCTATTACCGTTAACACCACACCTATTACCAAGGCCGGGAGAAAACCGTCAGCCACGCCAGCAACCTTTGTCGCAACGAAACCGCCGATAAAAGAACCGATCGCGTATCCGACTGCCAGGACGAGGTACGCCGTCGCCGGGAGATTGGCGACAAAATTTCGCATCGCGTCCTGATCGCGCATCATCTCCGTTGTCGGCGGAGTTGCGACAAGGGTCATAGCCATCTGCGCGAGAAAGATTGCAACGAACGCAGAAATCAGACCAAGGATCGTGCCCGCGATCTTTCGCATCATAATTTTTTCTCCTAAGTATTCAGACAAGCGAACGCGAATTTTATAACAGAATTGTCCCGCGGGAACAAGGGAGTCATATTTTGCCGAACTCACAGAAATTCTATAGCCTGATGGATATGAAAATATACGCAATTGTTCTTGCATTGATCGTTGGTGGCGGATGTAGCGGACCTGATGCAAAGCGCGATCATGCGGGTCATCCTTCTCCGGCCACGGGGAATGCGGCACCCGGTGTAGATCACAACACCATGGATCACGGAAGCATGAATCACTCCGGGATGCAGACTTCGCAAGGTGCGGCATCCGCTCCAAAGGAACTTCAGTTTCTCGACACCATGATCGCCCATCACCGTGGTGCGGTTGAGATGTCGACATTGGCCGAATCCCGGGCGGGGCGTCCGGAGATAAAAGAGCTTGCGGCCAACATCATCAATGACCAGGAACGCGAGATCGCGAAGATGAGCGAGTGGCGTGAGTCATGGTTTGAAGGAAAGCAGCCGGCAGTGAATATGGGGTACCCGGGGATGGCGCGGGGGATGGGCGGAATGGATATGAAAAAACTCGGGTCATTGTCGGGGAATGAGTTCGATCTCGAGTTTATCCGGCAGATGATTCCCCACCATGAAGGCGCGATCGAGATGGCGAAAACATTCTGGCAATACGACGGGCGTAAGGGCGAGCTGAAAGAACTCGCGACAGACATCATTACCGCCCAGGAAACGGAGATAAAGCAGATGAAAGCGTGGCTCGCAGCGTGGCCAAAGTAGCCTTGCCATTTTTTTGTGAATTGTGCATCATGATTTTTGTTAATCCTTCTCTCGCATCAACTTTTTGATGCACTCGTCTTAAACGGTTTTGGATAAGGTTGAGAGCAGGCACGTGTTGGAAATGATAGAAGTGGCTCTGAAAAGCTTTTGAGTATCCGACGCCGGCCTTCGCTATCGATGTACGGCTTCGAACTTCTTTTGGAAAGTCCCGATTGGGCAATAATTTGTAGACATGTCAATGAAACTTTACGTGGGAAATCTTCCCTTCAATACAACGAATCAGGATCTGAGTGATATTTTTGGTGAGATCGGCGCGGTTGAATCAAGCAATGTGATCGAAGATCGTGAAACCGGCCGATCACGCGGTTTTGGCTTCGTCGAGATGGCAAACAAAGAAGACGGCGAACGTGCGATCGCCGAGCTCAATGGCAAGGAAGTTGACGGCCGCGAGCTGAAAGTCAACGAAGCCAAACCCCAGGAGCGCCGCGGTGGTGGCGGCGGAGGCGGAGGCTACGGTGGTGGCGGCGGAGGCGGAGGCTACGGCGGTGGTGGCGGCGGAGGCCGTGATCGCGGCTATGACGGCGGTGGCGGTGGCGGCGGAAACCGCTGGTAACAAATTTTGAGTGTCGCCATCAGGCGGCCCATGCTTTACAAGAGGACCGCGTGGGAAAAGGTAAGATCGGCAGATCTTTACTTTGTCCTTCGCGGTCTTATTCTATTGGCACCTAACGAAACCAATATCAACTCACATCTTTAAAAAAGCTTGACCCAGCAGGCAACTCAACGCCGAAATTCTCAGCAATTGTTTGCCCGATGTCGGCAAGACTCTCGCGCGTACCCAGATTAACACCCGCCTTTGCAGACGCTCCATAAACGAGTAGCGGAGCGTACTCCCGTGTGTGATCGCTACCACCTTTTGTCGGATCGTTTCCATGGTCGGCCGTCATGATCAAGAGATCATCCGGTTTCATGGCGGCGAATATTTCCGGAAGGCGATCATCAAAGCGCTCAAGCGCCGCCGCGTATCCTTCGGTATCACGTCGATGTCCGTAGAGCATATCGAAATCGACAAGATTCGAAAATATAAGCCCCGTCGAGTCTGTGTTGAACGCGTGTATGGTTTGATCGACCGTCTGCTCGTTATTTTTCGCCGTCAAATCGGCCGTGACGCCGACTCCGTCGTAGATGGATGCGATCTTCCCGATGCAAACTACGTCAAGTCCGGTCGACTTTAACAGCGGCAGCAGATTTTCTCCCGGGGGCGGCACGGCGTAATCGTGTCGATTCTCGGTCCGTTTGAAATCGTCCGATCCACTTCCGAGGAAGGGGCGAGCGATGACGCGCCCAACCCGATGCTCGCCATCGAGCAACTGTCTGGCTATCTGACATATCTCGTAAAGGCGCTCAATCGGGATCACTTTCTCGTGAGCCGCGATCTGAAAGACCGAATCTGCCGATGTGTAGACGATAGGCCGTCCCGTCCGCACATGTTCTTCCCCAAGCTCCTTGATTATTTCAGTGCCCGACGCCGGCACGTTTCCGAGTATCCCGGGAATGTTTGTACGTCGGACAAACGCATCGATGACCGCCTCCGGAAATCCTTTTGGATATGTCGGAAATGCTTTCTCCAAGACTATCCCGGCCATCTCCCAGTGTCCCGTGGTCGTATCTTTGCCATTCGAACGGAGGGCACACTTTCCGAAGGAACCGGTCGGGGTTTCGACAGCGTCAAGACCGGCAAGCGGACGAATATTGCCGAGCCCAAGCTTCTGCAAGTTCGGCAGATTCACCTTGCGGCTTTTCAGAATGTTGCCGAGCGTGTCGGCACCGGCATCGCCCCACGCAGCTGCGTCCGGCATTTCGCCGATACCCGCCGAATCCAGAACCAATAAACAAATCCGTTTAAATTTCATCTCTTTACGGGCACAAACGCGAATGTAGAAAGCGTGCATTCATGATCTTACCGCACGCTACATCACATTCGCGTTCAGCCGTCACACTAGTTTCCCGGCGCGGTATAACCTTCTCTCGCCCGGACCGCAGCTCCTGCAGGTAAGCCGCGTAGCTCGACCCGGATCTTGCGGTAACTGCCATCGCGCTTACCATTCGACGAATAGTACCCGAGGCTGTACTTCGTTCCGATCTCCGCCGCTACGCTTCTGAAAACGTTGCGAGCGTCCGTAAGATCTCCAGCTGGAAACACCTTCCCGCCGGATTTCTTCGCAATTGCGTTCAATTCAACGTTTGCGATCTCATAAAGTTTCTTGCTGATCGCAAGACGCTCAAAATCACCAAGCTGACAGAAATCGGTCGTCTGCTCGACTTTAGACCTCGCACCGAAGCTGCGGTAATAACGTCGGATCTGCGCCTGTGAAAAGCGCGTTGCTCCTTCGCACGGACCAAGCAGTCCCTCTTCGAAAAACGGCTGGGTGTCGATCTGGATAAAGTAACTCGTAATACCTGCACCCTCGAGACCTTCGCGCGCTTCGTCAAACCCGGTCACGCTCGTCGAATCGACTCCGTCCGTGAGCGCGACCAGTGCTCGCCGGCCGCGGAAGTCGTCCTGTGGCGCGGAATCAAAAACGCCTTCGACGATCTTAACGATACCGTCATAGTATGGCGTGCCGTTGCTCGTCGCGACGCGTTCCAGAGCGGACCGTAAAGCCGCGCGGTCTCCGGTCAGGCGCGTGAGAACATCGGGCACGGCAGCGGAGCGTCCAGAGTCGACCGTCGATCTAAACGCGACTATTGCTACGCGATCGCCGGGCCGCAACGAATCGATGAAACTCTGTGCGGCTCGCTGGATAAGCTGAAGATCCGAACGCGCTGATCCCGACGTATCCAAGAGCAGCGCGACTTCGAACGGTGCGTTCGTTGCGGCAAAGTCAGTCAGCTCTTGTGTCTTGCCGTCCTCGTAAACAGTAAAGTTGTTTTGCTTCAAATTCAGAAGCGGTTTGCCAGCTTTGTCTGTAACAACTACCGGAACCTCGACCAACTCCGTATCGACACGAACGACTTCATCCTCCTCGTTCTTCGTCGGAGGTTTACTCTGGGCCGAAACGGCGTTAGCAAAACTCGAGGCCAAAAGAAACAGCAGACAAAGAGTTCCCGACTTCATACATTTAACCCCGCACATTTTCTTCCAGGATATGAGCGAATTTTACCAAAATATCGCCGGCCGTGCGAGATTTGCCCGGAATACCGGCTGTTACGTCGATTTAGGTTCGACGTTTTGGCCATTTATGCTAATCTCAAAGTACTCAAAGGTAGAACAAATACGTACTGCTACGTTAGTTTCTCTTTCGATTCCGTAGCCAAACTCGCGCGTTGATCGTGCCTCCCCACCTTTGGCGAACGGCGAAACCAATCAGGAGATAAAATGAAATACTTTAAAACGCTTGCGTGCCTCACTGCTCTGCTAGCAACAGCAACGATCTTTTTAACAAACATTTCACACGTTTCGGCGACCAATACGCCGCAAACGCTGCCCTTTTTACAGAACTGGGCCAACATCGGACTCATAACCGTCAGCGACAGCTGGTCGGGCGTTCCGGGAATTATGGGGTATCGCGGTGACGACCTAACGTTGGTCACCGGGACGGATCCAAGGACGATATTGGTTGACGGCTCGCTTACGCCCCTTGATGTAAACGCGAACCAAACCGCTCCCGACACGTTTACAACTGGTGGAGTAACAGAGTTTGAGATCCCGAATCCGGTTGTTGCATTGAACGGTTCCGGAACGGCAGACGCGCCGCATATCGTCATTCACCTGAATACGACCGGCCAGAGCAACATCAATTTCCAAGCTAACCTCCGCGACATCGACGGCTCCGCCGATGATGCTATCATGCAAATCGACGTCCAATACCGCGTCGGCGGTACAGGAAACTACGCTTCAGTCCCGGGCGGCTTTTTCGCTGACGTCACGACTGGGGGAAGCGCCACGCAGGTAACGCCGGTGAACGTCACACTGCCGGCGGCAGCAAACAATGCGGCGCTTGTTGAGATCCGGGTGATCACGACGAACGCTAACGGAAACGACGAGTGGGTCGGGATAGACGATATCAACATCACCGGTGCTGTGACCCCGCCCGCGAATGTTCAGAATCATGTCGACTTCGACGGTAACGGCAAGACAGATTTCGCCGTGGTTCGAAACACCGGCGGTGGTCCAACCGGGCAGATCACCTGGTTCATTAACTACAACGGCCCGGGCACTACCAGTGCGTTTCAATGGGGCTTGGCTATCGACACTTTCGTGCCGGTCGACTATGACGGAGACAACAAGTCCGACATCGCGGTTTGGCGTCCGGGCGCACCGACGGTTGCGGCGTTCTACATTCTTCAGAGCGCGACCAACACAGCCCGTGTGGAGAGTTTCGGCCAGACCGGCGACGATCCGACCGTTGCCGCCGATTATGATGGCGACGGTAAAGCGGATCTTGCTGTGTATCGGGACGGAGTCACCGCAGGAACTCAAAGCACCTGGTTCTATCGTGGCAGCCTTAATAACCCGTCGGGTAATGTCGCTTACGTGAACTGGGGACTCAACGGCGATTTTCCTGCTCCGGGCGATTACGACGGCGATAGCAAAAATGATTTTGTCATCCAGCGAAATAATGGGGGCGGTCAGGCTCGTTTTTGGATGCTGCAGACAACAGCCGGCTTCGACTCGATCGTCTTCGGACAGCCGACTGACAGGATCGTACCTGGCGATTACGACGGTGATGGTAAGACTGACCTGGCAGTGACACGCGGAATCGGGGGCCAATGGCACTGGTTTGTTCGGCCGAGCTCGACGGGCGTGATAAATGGCGCTCCGACAGCGATATTTGGGGCAAGCGCTACTGACTTTACAGTCCAAGGCGACTACGACGGTGACGGTAAAACCGACTTTGCCATCTGGAGGCCAAGCTTGACAGCGGGTGCAAGTGCTTTTTGGTTCCAGGGTTCAACTAGTGGTGCGATCGCCGTACCCTTCGGCCAGAATGGAGACTATCCCGTTGCTAATTACAATAGCTTTTAAAAAAGCATGATCGGAAGTAAGGCCTGAACGGATCGCCCGTTCAGGTCTTTTCTTCGTCCGCCGTAAATTACCAGTAACTACACGGAAGAGGAGATCGGCTGTTTCTCTATTTGAAGATCTGCTGCGATCCATGCCGACGTTCCACCCTCGACGTTGTAAATCTTCGCGAATCCGGCGTTCTCCAGAATGCTGGTAGCTAGACTCGAGCGGTATCCCGACTGGCAGATGACAAAGGTTGGCAATGCTGGATCGAGCTTGTCGATGCTGCCGGTGAACGCGGTGAGCGGAAGATTGATAGCACCGTCAGCGTGGCCGGCGGCGAATTCGCCCGGCTGCCTGACATCGACGAGTTGCGTCGCAGATTCTGTCCGCGTAATCTCGTCAACCTTTGCGGAAGACATCTGTTCGACCTCAAGTCTTTTGCCTTCATACCCGGCCATCAAAACATACCCGACAGTCGTGTCGATCCCGACCCGAGCCAGCCGCGTGAACGCCTCATCAACCTGTTCTTGAGTTTCGGCGGCGATCGCCAATTGAGTTCCCACGGTAATAAAGGTTCCGGCCCATGTTGCGAATTTTCCGGACAGTCCGATGTTGATAGCGTTCGGAATATGTCCGGCTCCGAAGTCGTTGGCCGATCTGACATCGAGTACGACGCCGTCAAAGTTGGCCGCCTCTTCAGAACTGAGCTCACGCGGCCGCGGGAGATCTGCTAAACTCACGGGCCCGGCCAAATTACGCTCGGCGCTTTTCGGGAAGTAGGCTGGCACTTGCATCTGATCGCTCGCGACCAGCTTTACGAATTCTTCCTTGTCCGTGGCCCGCAGCGCGTAATTACTCTTCTTCTGCTCCCCGAGGGTCGACCACGTTTCACTCGATAGCGATTTCCCGCACAAGGATCCTGCTCCGTGGGCCGGATAGATCTCAGTCTCGTCGGGATAGTGCAGGATCTTCTTGTGAAGACTGTCGTAAAGCATTCCGCCCATCTGCTCCGACGTGAAGCCTTTGGATCCGATAAGATCGGGTCGCCCCACATCGCCGCAAAAAAGCGTGTCGCCTGTGAACATTTTCAACGGTGCACCGGGATCGGAGCTGTCGGTCGCGACGACCGTTATGCCTTCAGGTGTGTGCCCCGGCGTTTCGAGGAACCTGATATTGATCTTACCGATCTTAAGCTCGTCGCCATCAGACACCTTTAGGGTCGGGAAGGCGGTCTCGGCCCGCGATCCATAAACTATTCGGCCTCCGGTCATTGCGGCAAGCTCAATGTGTCCACTGACGAAATCGGCGTGCGAGTGTGTTTCGATTATGTACTTTATCTCCTGCCCATTCGCATTCGCTTCGTCGAGATATTGCTGAATATCACGCTGTGGATCCACCACGGCCGCCTCACCTTCAGATCCGATGTAGTACGACGCGTGGGAAAGACATCCAAGATAAAACTGCTTGAAGTTCATTTCGTTTTGCCTCCAAGGCCTTCTCATTCGTTGAGCGATCCAGCCGCGTGCGTTGCATTGCTTTGCAGTGATGTCGAACCGGAATCGCGCTTACGCAGGTAAAATACAACGAAAAGTTGCCGCCTACAAATCAAAACGCCGCGCCGGATTTTCATCCGGCGAGGCGTCCGACCGTTAAGCCTGAGAAAGCTTAGACGTACTTTCCGACGACTTTCGAAATCGCATCGCGCGAGACCGCACCGACGATTCGCTCCTGTTCCTGTCCACCCTTGAAAAGGATAAGCGTCGGGATCCCACGGATTCCGTACCGCTGCGGGACGTTCATATTCTCATCCACGTTCATCTTAAAGAATCCGGCCTTCTCGCCATATTCTTCCGCCACCGCCTCAACCGAGGGAGCGATCATACGACAGGGCCCGCACCATTCTGCCCAGAAATCGACAAGGACCGGCTTTTCAGAACCGAGCACGTCCTTTTCAAAGTTGGTATCCGTCACATCTTTAGCAAATGCCGACATATAAATCTCCTATGAATAACAACCAAATTATAGCGAACCGTTATCACACCGCAAAATCGCGAATCAAAATCAGATCGTAAGAAACATCCTGACGATGTACCCGGCGCGCCTTTTTAGGGTTAAATCAGCTTCGCCGACAGATTGATCGGTACAGACGCGAGGGCCTTCCTGATCGGACAAGCTTTCTTAACGTTCTCTGCGATCGTCTGAAACTCCGCATCCTCGATCTGATCGATCTCGGCCTCAACTTCGAGGTCGATGCGGTTGATCTTAAAGCCTGCTTCATCTTTGCCTAAGAAGACCTTCGCCTCGGACCGCACGGTCTTGGCCGGTTTCCCTTCCTTCTCGAGGGTCGCGTTTAGCGCCATCGCATAACATCCGGCCAGTGACGCACCGAGAAGTTCCTCGGGGTTTGTTCCCGGCTCCTCTTCCATCCGTGTTGCGAATGAGAACGCCCCTTCAAACAAACCGCTACCAAGAGCGATCTTTCCCGCTCCTTCTTTCAAACTGCCATTCCATTCGGCTTTCGCCGTTCGTTCTGCCATATTTTCTCCTCCTACTAACGCGTAAGTATCACGCGTTTCATTTGCGAAAATCGTAAATCAACTCTTCGGTCACAAACCTCGGATTTTTTGTGAGATGTGGATAGTGCTTGTCCAACTCATCGAGAAACATCTGATATGGCATATCGTCAAACGCACCGTAATCGTGCAGATATTCCATAAAGACATTTCCTTTGCGGTCGAACTCCTGAAAGATCGCGTCTGCCGTTCCGTCAAACTCGATCGGTTCAACGCCGAGAAAATCACATAAACGTTTATTGAATGCCGGCGTTGTCTTCAGCCATCTCCCCTCAATATGCATCTCCGCGGCTCCGTGAAAAACCAGATAGTCTTTCTCGAGTGCCTTACTCAACCGTTCGGTCGCAATATGATTTCGAACGATGTAAAAACTCAACCGCGATGGAATGCCGACCGACCGCGCCGACGCAGCGAGCAGGACAGCTTTCTCAACACAGTATCCGCGTGTCTTCGTGAGCAACGTGCTCGCTCTGAGCGAGTCGCGCCGGAGATCGAGAACGTATGGATCATATTGAAACCCGTCGCGGACGGCGTAGTATAGAGCCACCGCCTTATCGCGTACGGATCCTGCGTCGGCAGTATTCCGTTCGGCGAACTCCCGAACATCCGCGTTATCGCTATCGAGAAATTCCGTTGGCCTCAAATATTCCTGCATCTCGTCTGTATCACGAACGGCTCAGATCCGAATCACGACCTTTCCAAAATGCGCACCGCTCTGCATATAGGACAGCGCTTCGCGTGCTTGATCGAACTCGAAGACTCGATCGACGACCGGCTCCAGATTGTTAACCGTGATCGCCGTCAGCATATCCTCGAACATCGTTCGTGAGCCGGTGAAAATTCCCTGGAGCTTCACGGCTTTCATAAACACGGTGATGGGATTGAAATCGCCGGGCCCCGATAATGCACCGATCATCGCAACGTGGCCTCCCAGCCTCACCGCGTTCAATGAATGTGCGAGCGTACCTGATCCGCCGACCTCGATGACATGGTCGACGCCGTTCTTTGCGGTGAGTTCGAGGACGGCTGCACCCCAGTCTTCCCGGTTCTTGTAATTGATCACGTCGTCCGCACCAAGCGCCTCTAACCGTTCTATTTTCTCGTCGCTGCCGGTCGTGGCGATCACGCGGGCACCGAACATTTTTGCCAGTTGCAATGCAAAGATTGACACGCCACCGGTACCAAGCGTTAGCACCGACTGTCCTGCCTTAAGATTTCCGGAAACTGCCAGTGCGTGCCAAGCTGTCAAAGCCGCACACGGGAGTGTCGCCGCTGCGTCGTACGAAAGATGATCCGGGATCCGCACGAGACCATCCTCATGAAATGAACCGAACTCGCGAAGGACGCCGTCCCATTGCGCTCCCGCACCAAGAGACGTCCGCCGCTTTGCTTCGGTCGTGTCACCATCCAGCCAACGCTGTGCGAAGATCGGCATGACACGATCACCGATCTTCCATCGCGAAACGCCGTCGCCGACTTCCGTTACTTCACCCGCACCATCAGAGAGCGGGATCGCCGGCATCTTCATCCGAGGGTTATATGTCCCGGTGACTACCATCAAGTCGCGATAGTTGAGCGATGCGGCGTGGAACTTCACAAGTAGCTCGCCAGAACCGGGTCTCGGCTCGTCGCGCTCAACCAGCGCGAGTTTTTCAATACCGAATTGTTGGACTTCGTAAGCTTTCATTTTCTATCGCCATACCTCGACAGGCGCGAACCGACGACGAAGTATTCTCAGGACTAGGGCTTCGTATTTGGAACTGCCGCTCTCGGCGCCTTCAATTCGAGCTTTATAACCACGTCGTCGCGAATTAGATCGTCCGCTTTTCCAGGATAAAGAATACCGAAGTCCTTTCGACTGATCGAAAATTCCGACTCGACCGAAACATCTGCCGGAGCGACCGTTATGACTGACGGAAACGTTATCGACTTACGCACGCCGCGAAGTTCCAGATCGCCCGTTACGATGAAGGCGGTAGCTCCTTTCGAGGTGTCAGGCGCGATCTTAGTAGACGCAAAGGACGCTTTCGGAAACTTCTCGACATCGAAGAAGTCCGCGGCCTGCAGGTGTTTCGTTAGACCGTCATCATCCGAAAAAACGGATGTAGTCTCGATGTCGACCTTCACGTTACTTTCCGCGGCGTTACCGTTGACCAGTGTGATCGAGCCCGAGAATTTATTAAATCCACCGTCGTGTCTGCCGGTCACCTTGGACCCCGTGAACAAAACCTTTGAGTTCGCCGGCGTCAACACAAGGTTCTCGCCGTTGGTTGCAGTCGAAGCCGTTTGCGAGTTAGTTGCGGGTGTAGAGGCGTTTGAGGTCAACGCCCGGGTCTTGTTTGCAGCAGGATCTTCGCACGCCGCAAGAAAAATGGTTAAAGACAGGATAACCAGATTAAGACTTTTCATAATTCTTCTCAAAGATAATAGTTCGTTCCACCGCCACGCAACCGAGCGGGGTGGGATCATTGCACGAAACGCTGGAGAAACATGCTCAATCTCAGCAGCGATGGGTAGAATCGCATCGCCTCGGATGTAAACTGCAGAGCACTTCCCGTTACTTTCGTAAACAGTATGTAACTACCAAACATAAAACCTTCCCTGGCTCGAAACTTCCCTCGTTCGTTCTTACTGTTTTGTAAACCTTGTTTCTACAAAGAGTGTGCTCCTTGGGCAGAACTACAAGTTCAAAAGGTCAGAAATTGACGACTGGAACTACACCGACAACTCGACCAATCGGCTTCACGGCAACTTTACACTTTGTGCTCTTCTCACAAAGGAGCCGGAGAACGAAGCAACGCGAATGCGCGAGCAGTTCAAGCTTGACTGCTCGTTCCTCTCTAAATAGGACTCGCTACTTAACCCGCGATTTGTTTTGGGCTGTCGTCAACATCGCCAACCGGCGGACCATCACTTCCCGGCGGTTCCTTGATCTCAGCTGGCGGAGTCGTGTCCGGCGGCACTGGGATGTCATCGTCGCCCTGATCCGCAGTTTCGCCCGGATCGACATCAGGGTTGTAAGAGTTAACATCGGGATTAGATTCTCGCTGTTGGTCTATCATGTTTGAAGCTCCTTCCACTCGATGATCAGTGGGCAAGCGGCGTGCCCGCCTTGTAAAAAAGGACGCTTCAGCGGACAAGCCTGAATGTTAAGACATCTGCTTGTAGCGATTCAGGACGGAAAGCCTCGATGCAGTTCCGTTTTTAACTCGGTGAGCGACCGCTCCGAAACAATGCGGAAGGTGCGAACGCCCGTCCGGCCATTCAGGCGTTCGGCCGTTAACGAATCACAGGTGGGGAGTCGATCTTACGTGAGCGCTTCGACGTCGATAGCAGCCACTGGAATCGATGCAGCGGATAGTTCATCAATGAGAATATCGCGAAGGGTATCGTTGGGCTCAATGAGCATAACAGTGCCGATGGACTTCGAGTCTCGATCCTCTGTCATCCGCTTCATAACCTCCCGGTCATATCCGCAACATAGAATCCGCTTCCATTCCTGAATTCAAGTTGCTGCTGCTCGACGAGGGTTCGATACACGGTGCCGACCGTGTTAGCATGCACACCGCAGCACCGGGCGATCTCGCGCGTGCTTGGTAGTTTTTCGCCGACGCCGAAATCGCCGGCCGCTATACAGAGTTTTATCTGGGCGATCAATTGCTCGCGAACGGATATTTCGGAATCTTTTGCGATCCAGATCCTAACGGCAAAAATAATAGAGAAGTGGCGTCGTGTTATCAAACTGCCGATTCTGGGAGTCCCGTCACTGACTGGTTCGTACAGACCATCAATCAGGATAGAAACAAAACTTTTTAGGAGCCCCCATGGCCATTGACCTTAAAGAACTGCAACAAGCTGCCGGACGATTCGACAATTATAAAAAGGCGATCACACGTGTAAGGAAAAATCCGAAAAAGTCCTTGCAGGAAAAACAGGTCGTAGCCGAACGACACCGGCGCGTATTTGTCCCTGGGGCGGAACGCCTCATGAAAGTGCAGCAGTCCGCGGCGATATTTGCACCTCCGACAGAGACCGTTGCGATAGGTCCTCCGGAGCCCTCGCCGATCGACACTGTCTCACCGGAAATGTTACCGCCCGATCCGCTCGAACTGGTCGGAGGCCTGGTCCCGGAGGTGATCCAGCGGGATAACGATCTGCGTCCAATTCGATTCCTTCAGATCGGACTGCTCGCCGCACGCGCGGTAGGAAAGATCCGGATCACCGACAGCCCGGCGACCGAGGAGGGTGAGGCGACTGGTTTTATGGTGGCTCCCGGCATTCTGATCACCAATTGGCATGTACTGAAGACGCTCGATCACGCGGCCGCTGCATCGGTAATTTTTGATGATGAGGACGGGCTTGACGGTAATCCGCTTCAGGCGAATGCGTTTCGCTTGAGGCCCGATCTACTGTTCTACAACGATGAGCTACTCGACTATGCAATCGTGGCGGTAACGCCTAAAACGTCTTCCGGCGTACCTCTCTCGCAATATGGCTATCTCCCCCTCTTCAAGCAGACCGGCAAACTCGATCCAATGCAGCGAGAGGCGGCGAACATTATCCAGCACCCGGGTGGTGGTTCGAAAAAGATCGCGCTACGCGACAACTATGTTCTCGAGGTGGTGCCGGACACGATAGATCCGACTAAGAAGGAGACCTCATTGTTCTATGGAACCGATACGTTGAAAGGCTCATCCGGATCACCTGTGTGTAGCGATCGTTGGTACGTCGTTGCCTTGCACCGAGGAGGCGTTCCAGAGACGCAGATCGTAAACGGCAAGCGAGTTGTACTGCGTCTCGACGGGACGCCCGCCGCGGTCGGCGATTCGCGTAACTCCATTCGGTATCTGACAAACGAAGGCACGCGCGTGAGCCGAATATACAGATCCCTTGAAGAAGCCGCCGCTAACGATCGGGCCGCCGCTCTGGCTCTCGAGAAGATCAGCGCCGTTGCACAAAATCCTCTCAACGGCCCACTCAGCATCCGAACCTCCCCGATCCTCTTGCCGGGTGTTCCGGTAGCGGAGGCGGGTGGGGTTGAGGAGATAATCCGTCGGGCAAAAGCAAAGTTCGAGGGAGCCCCGGGTTACAAGCCGACATTCCTCGGAACAAATTTCCGCGTACCGCTTCCCGGAATGACGAGTGAGGTCAAGAGCGAATTGGCAACGCTAAAGAATTCGGCAAAGACGGAACTTAAATATGCCAACTACAGCATTATGATCAACAGCGAGCGCCGGACACCGGTCCTTGCCGCGGGCAACATCGACGGCCGGAAACTTTGGCGCGTTCAAGGTAACGGAGCTCTGCCGCCGAGGCCGAAATGGAGCTTCGATCCGCGGATGGATGAAGACCTGCAGCCTGACGACGAGATCTTCAGCACCGCGATGCAGCGAGGTCATCTGTTCAAACGTGAGGATGCGGTCTGGGGAGCCGATCCGGCAAAAATGAAATTAGCGGACGAACATTCGTTCACGATCCCTAACGCGACGCCGATGATCGCGAATTTCAATAACGTGGAATGGGGAGATCTGGAGGACATCGTTTCGGAAGAGACCGGCCTCGGTAAAAAGGTCTCGTATTTCGCCGGCCCTATCTTTCGCAGCACTGACCGATTCTTCAATGAGCTCCGTGCAGAAGCTGTCCCGCCCGAGGAGCTGCACACAGGCATGCGCGTGCCCGAGTCGTTTTGGAAGGTTATCTTTTGGATCGAGGACGGCGAACTCCAGGCGGCCGGTTTCGTACTACGGCAGACCGACGAGATCGCCGCACACGGACCGATCGAGGAAATAAACTTCGGAACATACCGGAAAACGCGCATCCGGAATATCGAGCAGGAAACAGGCCTTCGATTTCCAAAGCTGGTTGCCGCAGACACTTTTGATTCCTGACTCCACTGCGCAAAAAAGCCGGAGCATTTCGCTCCGGCTTTTATCGTGTGCTTGTGCTCGATCTATTCCTTCATTGCTGCCTGCGGCAGCTTGATCTCGCGGCCGGCACCAAGAACTGAGTTTGGAAGCAGTCCGTTGTATTTAGCAACCTCGACTGGATCCACCTTGTGACGCGTCGCAAGTTTCGCTACGGTATCGCCGGCCTGTGCCTTCACGACCTGAGCAGATCTGCCCGCAGCACTTCCCTGATTGGTGGGCCGGGCGTACGCAATAGTATTGACCCTGTTGCCGCTCACCGGAACAAAGACCTTTCCTTTCGGCTCTCTCATTCCCGGGTTCGCAGCCATTAGTTCGCCTACGGCGACACCGGTTCGATTAGAAACCGTCTGCCAGGTCTCACCCGTGACCGAGTTCGCGAGATTCGTGTTGTTGATCTTCGACGCGGGGATCCGCTTGAAGACGGCAACAACATCGTTCGCTTTGCCCGCGGGCACATTTATTATGTACGGCTCGGGCGGTGTCATATTGCTCCGCAGATGCGGGTTCAGATACCGAATGTACTGGACGCTCGTATCCGACGCCTGGGCAAGAATACTTATATTCGTTGATCCGGGAACACGGATACGGTCATATCGAAGGGCCGGAGCCGGTCGAACATGTCCGAAACCATACTGGGCCGGGTTATTTGCGATAAGTATCGTCGCCAAAATATTCGGAACGTAGTTCCGGGTCTCCCTAGGAAGAAACGGGTAAGCTGCCCAAAAGTTTCGCTGTCCGGAACGGGCGATCGCCTTATCGACGTTTCCTTCGCCGCAGTTATAACCCGCCATCGCGAGTTCCCAGTTTCCGTAACGATTGAAAAGGAACTTGAGGTAACGTGCTGATGCACGCGTCGCTTCGTCAAAACTGTTTCGCTCGTCAATATGGGCCGTTCTTCGTAAGCCATAACGGGCACCGGTTCCGGGAATAAACTGCCAGAGCCCCGATGCTGCTGCCCACGACATAGCGGTCGGCTTCCATGCGCTTTCGACCTGTCCCAGCCATGCGACGTTTTCGGGAATTCCCTCTTCGCGGAAAATCCGACGAGCCATCGCCATAAACATGCCCGATCGATATAGCCCAACTTCCATCGTTCCACGACCGCGTCCACGGTAGTAGTTGATGTACTGCTGGATCATGGGGTGTACCTGGAACGAAAAGCCGAGTGATTTGTTCGCGACGGCGTACTGAATGTACTGGTACTGTGCCTGTGCGATCGGACTGTCGATCAGCTGCTCATCTGTAGTGAGCTCAAGCTTGGAAAGTTCGTCGAGCGGCGATGCCTCGAACTCCTGCGAATTGAATCCAACCGCGGAATCAGTCCCGGCAACGCTCGGCTTTCCGGCAGCTGCAGTCAGGATCGCCGAATCATCCCTCTTGAGTGACGGCTTGACCATCGCGGCAACCGCATCGGCAAGCTTCAGATCCTCATCGTTCCAACGCCATCCGCACGACGCAGACAGCATACGAAGCTGAGGCGTCTTGGATTCCGATGGAAACTCCATAAGGTAGATCGTCTCGATCAACTGCGAGTAGCAGGACTGGAGCTTCTGATCCTTCTGGATGTTTAGCGTGGAATAAAGAAAAACTTCTACCGACTTATCGAACTTTACTCCCGACTCTGATCGCTGATTCGCCTTAAGAGCCATGAGACCATCGCGAAAATGGCGGCCGGAATCTTCTAGAACTTTATTAACCTGCGCCTGTGCTTTTTCGATCTCCGGTGTCTGGCCTGAGATAAAAGAGCCGAGGGCAAAAATTATAAGTGCGGAAATACTAAAACCTTTGTATATGGCAGTTTTCATTAAGCTTCGTCTATACTCCTGATCGGGTTAGGGCGAATATAAAGGTGGCCCAAATAAGCGCGGCGTCATATAGTTCAAACGCCGTATATAAAAATAAGTTCCTTTAGAACAGGGTTCGCGGATACTTGCGCCAGCATTAAAGGTAGCACACAGGGCAAAAATGTCAACGTTTTGCTGCTTTTGCTGTCGGTTTCGCCTGTAGCAAAGCCGCCTCAAAAACCTCCCGGACATGCTCCACGAATACAAAGTTCAAATCTTCACGCACTTCCTGCGAAAGGTCTTCTAGATCGCGGCGATTTGGCGCAGGCAAAATGACCGTTTTTATCTTGGCACGCCGCGCCGCGAGCAGTTTTTCTTTGACTCCACCGACGGGCAGTACGTTGCCCCTCAATGTGATCTCTCCCGTCATTGCAACATCCTTGCGTACGGCCCTTTGAGCGAGAACTGAGACCAGTGCCGTCGCCATGGTAATACCCGCCGAAGGCCCGTCTTTTGGAATTGCTCCCTCCGGGAGGTGGATGTGGATATCGAAATTGTCGAGGACGTCTTCGTCGATACCCAGTTCCTTAGACCGGGCTTTCGCGTATGAGAATGCCGCCTGTGCGGATTCGATCATGACGTCGCCGAGCTGTCCGGTGAGCATCAGCTTACCCTTCCCTTTCGTCTTTAACGCTTCGATGAAGAGGATCTCCCCGCCGACGGCGGTCCAAGCCAGACCCGTCACGGTTCCTATCGCGTCTTTCTTTAGAGCTCCTTCATTGAAGATCTTCGGCTGGCGTAAGAAGTCCTTGACGTTGTCCGGTGTGACGCGAACCGCTTCGAACGCATCTTCCGCCTCCGCCTTTCTGCGGGCAACTTTGCGGCAGATTTTGCCGATCTCGCGTTCGAGCTGCCGCAGACCGGCCTCGCGTGTATATTCTCCAACGATTTTAGCGATAGCTCGGCGGTCGAACCTGACGTCATCTTTCTCGAGACCGTTTTCCTCGATCTGTTTCGGAATTAGGTGCCGTCGGGCGATCTCGTGCTTTTCCTCCTCGGTGTAGCCGGCAAGCGTAATGATCTCCATGCGATCGCGGAGAGCCGGCTGGATCGTATCGAGCACATTAGCCGTTGTCATGAACATCACATTCGACAAGTCGAACGTCACACCGAGATAGTTATCACGAAACGTAGAGTTCTGTTCCGGATCGAGCACTTCCAGTAATGCACTCGACGGGTCGCCGCGAAAATCCGCACCCACCTTATCGATCTCATCGAGCATGATCAGCGGGTTGTTTGTCGCCGCTTGCTGGATCGCCTGGATAATGCGGCCCGGCATCGCTCCAACATACGTTCGGCGGTGACCGCGGATCTCGGCCTCGTCGTGCAAACCTCCGAGCGAGAGGCGAACAAACTTTCGATTCAGCGCCCGTGCTACCGAACGGCCGAGAGACGTTTTACCTACTCCGGGCGGGCCGACCAGGCAGAGTATCGAGCCCTTCGGCTTTTCCATCAGCTTGCGGACTGCAAGAGCCTCCACGATCCGCTCTTTCACGCGATCGAGACCGTAATGATCCTCATTGAGAATGCGCTCGGCTTTTTTGAGATTCAGGTTATCTTTCGACTGCTTCGCCCACGGGAGGTCCGTCATTATGTCGAGCCAGTTACGTAAGGTCGCGGTCTCGGCCGTGTCCGGATGCATGCGCTCGAGCTTCTTCAACTGCCGGAGAGATTCCTCTTCGGCGTTCTCCGGCATTTTTATTTTAAGAATTTTATTCCGGTAAGCTTCGACCTCTTCGAACAGTTCGTTACCCTCGCCAAGCTCGCCTTGGATCGCCTTCAATTGCTGCCGAAGAAAATATTCTCTCTGCGAACGGTCGATGTCCGCGCGTGCCTGAGTATTGATCTCTTGCTGAACGGTCAGCACATCGATCTCTTTACTGAGCAGGTCGTTGACGCGACGGAGTCGCGGAACCGGTTCGAAAATATTCAAAACGCTCTGCGCGTCTTCGACCTTTAATTCGAGATTCGACGCAGACAGGTCGGCCAGCCGCCCCGCGTCGTCTAGATTCGCGATGATGGCAAGAACTTCGGGCGAGATATTTTTTCCGAGTGACGCGGCCCGCTCCATCGAACCGCGCACGTTGCGCACCAGAGCCTCAACCTCGAGCGAGTTGTCGGGAGCAAGCGGCTCAGAAATCGGCGTGATGTTTACCTCGACGTAGTCGCCGCTCGCGGTCACCGAATCGACCCGAGTTCGTGATAGTCCCTGGATCAAAATACGGATCCTACCATCAGGCAGCTTGAGCATCCGCATGATGATCGCGACCGTACCCACCTCGTAAAGATCGTTCTGCTGTGGATCTTCCTTGTTAACGTCTTTTTGCGAGACGAGGACGATCATCCGGTTCTCTTTCAGTGCTTCTTCGACCGCTTTTATTGATTTATCACGCGACACGAACAAAGGAACGATCATGAACGGGTATATAACGATGTCACGCAGCGGCAGGGCCGGTAGCTCCGAAGGGATCTGCATCATCGGCTCGATCACATCGGATTCAGCGAGTGCTACCGGGAATTCTTCAATCTCAACCATACGTTTATGTTAAGCGTATTGGCCGACGTGAGCAAGGAGGTCTATTACTACGATATTAATCGGTGGTGGTATCCATCAGGCGTGCCAGAAAAAGTCTCTGCTCGACAGTCACGTCAACGAATTCGACACCGAAGCCGAAGCCGTCAAGGATGTAGGCGACCTTTCCGGTGATTGTGATCGTCGACCCGTCGGTTGATCGGATTTGAAGCGTTAGGGGGTCACCGATCGGAATCTGCGCGATGCTGTCGATGTAGCATCCGCCTGTACTGATGTCGCTAATACGAGCGACGCGCGTACCGGACGAGAATTCTAAGGCTACTTCGGTATGGTAGGACAACCTTTCTTCTTTTCGTGGCATAAATCTGGGATAGCGACGCCTGCAGCCGAATACAAGTATAGCTATTTGCAGCGCTCTAGGAGTAGCTTTTTTATTTTGGTGGAGCTTAGCGGGGTATCTTTTTGGGTTTTTTGTGTTTCTTGACCGGCGTCCGCGCCCGGACGAGGTCTTTCAACTCCGTCATAAAGGCCGATACATCTTCGAATTCGAGATAGACCGAGGCGAACCGAACGTATGCTACTTTGTCGAGCGATTTCAGACGCCCCATTATTATCTTTCCGACGTCGGTTGTCGGTATTTCCCTGTCGCTCGAATCCTGCAGTTCCTTTTCTATCTCGTCGACGATGGCTTCAAGCTGCGTCACCGATATCGGGCGCTTCTCGCATGCCCGCATGAGGCCCGCGAGAACTTTGTTGCGATCAAAGCTTTCACGCTTACCATCTTTTTTTACGACCATGTAGGGGATCTCATCGATCCGCTCATACGATGTAAAACGGCGCCCGCATCCGAGGCACTCGCGGCGACGGCGTATAGAGTCGCCGTCCTTTGCCTCACGCGAGTCCACAACCTTGTCTTCGATATGACCGCAGAACGGGCAACGCATAATTAGTTGTCGGTTGTCGGTTGTCAGTTGTCAGTTGTCAGTTGTCAGTTGTCAGTTGTCAGTTGTCAGTCGTCGGTTGTCGGTCGGCAGTTGTCAGTTCAAAGATTCTTGCTACCGACTACTGACTACTGACTACTGACTACTGACAACTGATTACCGACTTGGTGCTTCAGATTCGATCTCATCGACCGCGTGTTCGCTGGAAAGAAGGCTGCGAAACCGTTCAATACTTATATCGCCGTGCAGAAAATAATACAAACCAAATACCAGGGCTGGAGCGAAATAGACGAGGTGCATCGCGATCGAAACTGCGGCCGCGTCCTCGTACCGTGTATCGGGCCGAAGAAATAAAATGCTTGCCGCGGTGGCGGTGTGAAAAGCACCAGCCGCGCCGCCCGGAGTGGGGATCACGGAGCTCACGGCGGCGACACCCATTATCACAATCGAATCGCTAAACGTGAACGGCATGTCGAAGGCGAGCAGCACAAGCCATGTCGGTATCGATATCGCGAGCCACAACATGAACGACCAGAAGGAGACGAGCGCCATCTCGCGCCAATCCCTAAGTATCGCAAGAGCTCCGGAAAGTTTTTCTAGAATGCTGAGGAAGATCCGGCGGACGCGCTTAGGAATGAATGATCGATCGGTTACCCGCCCGACCCAAGCGATCACTCGATCGGAGATCCTTTGGTAAACGAACAACGCGGCGAAACCCAGGACGACAGAGCCAAGCAGTGAATACCCGACCGTGGCGACGTACTGAAAATCTTGTTCCCGTCCGGCGGGCGGCGTGAACCACAAAAGGTTTACGGCGAAAAAGCAGGCCAGTGCCGCGAGGTCGAAGATCCGCTCCAGGCCAAGTGTGACCAGCGCTGCTGACGGACGCACACGGCGATCTCTCATCGGCAGCCACATAGGCCGGACGATCTCGCCGGCTCGCCCGATAAGAAATATCGCGGCGAATCCAACCGTCGTCGTCGCAAAGAGTTCTTTTAGGCTCGAAGGAGTGATCGGTTCAAGCAGAACGCGCCAGCGGATGGCTCGCAACAGATAACCAAAACAGATGATCAGGACGGCGTAGATGAGAAACCATGGATTCGCTCTACGAAGACTGCTGCTGACCTCTTGCCAATCGAGATTGCGCCCGAAAAACCAAACGATGAACGCGGCAAACAGAAAGAGAAGGATGAACTTTACGTATTTTCCCAAGTAATAATTGTCGCGTCCCGCGCTGACCGGGGTCGCATCGATAAATTCGTGCATGCCTCACAGTCTTTCGAGAGGCGAATAAAGACAAGACGATACTTTATTCGCTCCTGAAACGCGAGCGCTCCCATCGACAGGCGGAGGCGATTAACTCGCTCGCCTAATTGTTTGGCTGGCCTCAAGCTCCGTCGCAGATCTGATAGCCGAATTCAGCCGTATGAGATTTCCCGGCGGGGCCTCAATGAGCGAGTCCCGATTCCCAGTCCCATTCGTGCTGCCGCCGGAGGCTCGTCAGTTGCTGAGGTTCATTTTTCTGAGGATCGTCTTAAATCGCGGCTCACCACGCATGTCTTCAAAATTTTGATCGGTTTTCAAGATAATCAATAAGCCGTCGCGTTCCTCTAAGGCCCTCTCGAGTCTTTCCAAAGCTTCTTCCTTGTAGCCCAACGGTGCAAACCCTCTTGCGAGGACATAATTTGAAACCGGCATTTTTGCGGCGAGTTCTATAAGTCCGTCTAGTTGTTTTTCGGCTTCTTGTTTCTGCCCGTCCCGAGCATACGAATTGATCAAAGCCGTCGTAAAATAGGGGCCTCCGCTGCCCGACTTATTGGTACTTTTCTGATATTGAGCCAGCGCTTCCTTATGATTTCCGAGACCGGCGTACGCTCTGCCCATATACAGAATAGGCAACGAAAAATTCTGGTCCAATTCCAAGGCGGGTTTCAGTTTTTCGATTGCCTCAGCGTATCTTCCCGACGCTAAGTAAGGTTGAGCTAGCGCCGTATTGGTCGAGAGCGACAACGGGTCGAGCTCGACCGCTTTTTCAAGTTCGGCAATACTTTCATCGAATCTGCCCATCGACGACAAAAATTCGCCATACCATTGATGTGCGGTGGCGTAATTCGGATTCGCGGCGATCGCCAACTTGAATTCGGCTTCCGCTCCTTCCCAATCCCAATCATACAACTGCTTGTTCATCGCGAGTGCCGCGTGCGGCTCGGCGAGATCCGGGTCCAGGCTTAGTGCTTTTTCCGCGGCGGCTTTGGCTTTGGGAAAAAAATCATTTTTCTGCGTATGGCTGAAAAACTGGAGCACAACATAACTGTCGGCTAAACCCGAGTAGGCAAGGGCGTAATTTTCATCCAATGCGAGCGCCTGCTCAAACACTTCGATGCTCTTACGCAAGTCGTTTCCGTTACGGTTGTTCCAGAAAAAACGCCCGCGGTTGTAGAGCTTGTAGGCCTCGATGTTTTCGGTGTAACGGCGACGCAATTTATCGCGCTCGTCGGAATTGAGCTGAAGGGCTAGCGAGTTTACGACCTTTTCCGATATGGAATCCTGCAGCGCGAAAATGTCGGTGTCGCGCTCATCAAAATTTTCCGCCCAAAGCAAAGCACCGTCGCTGACGTGATATAAACGCACAGCGACGCGAATGCGCCCGTCCGCCTGCTGAATATTTCCCTCGAGCACAGCGTCGACGTTTATGTCACGCCCGACTTTTATCGCCTCGGGCGTCGTGTCGGCATAGCGGATCACGCTTTTCGTCTGCCGTACGACGATGCTTTTTACATGACTCAACTTCGTAATAACGGCGTCCGCCATCCCGATGCCGAGAAGCTCATTGTCACGGTCGGGCTCGATGTTCTTGAACGGCAAAACCGCGATCGACTTGACCTGTTTTCGACCTTCTGTTTGAGAGGCTTGAGCGTCGTCCCGCGGCCAAAAATAAAAACCGCTCGCGATCAAAAAGATCGCCGCCAAGATCACGACCAATGCTGAAGCCCGCACGAAAGAAGCTCTAGGGCCCGAACTTTTCTCCACATCACCAGCCTCTTCTCCTGATTCCGAAACCGGCGCGACAAAACGATACCCTTTCCCCGTTTCGGTGACGATAAACCGATGCTGATTCGGGTTCTCGCCAAGAGTCTTCCGCAAGACAGAGATCGTCTGCGTGAGATTTGCCTCCTCGACAAAACTGTCGGGCCACACGGTGGCCATCAAGTCGTTCTTCGATACAACCGTGCCCTTATTCTCGACCAACATCAACAGAACCTGAAACGCCTTATGTGTCAGGGTCAACGGCTCGCCTTCAGGGATTCGTGTGACCAGGCGTCTAGCGGGGTCGATCTGAAAGTTTTCGAATATGTAAGTTCGTTCAGCCATCGGCTCGTCTTACAGGATTTAGAAAATTTGAGACGGTTTTTGAGGACATTTTAGCAGGTTCCGGACTATACCTGACGAACAAACCTCTCGAGATTGCGGTTTGAGTCACTTATTCGGAGGACCGTCCATGCAACGACCGAAAACGCGGACATTTATTCGCGATACTCATCATTATCCTTGCAGTCGTAGTTAACGCGGCAGCGCAATCGACAGGATTCAACTATCAGGACAGCAATGGCGGCATTGCGGCTGGAGGAGGCCGGTGATTTCTTTGGTTGTGCTTAAGGTCATCACGGTAAAACCCAAGGTTCGTCGGGCCAAAAACGGTGGCGGTCTTTTCGCCAAATCCCCGCTCTGGTTGGCTAGAAGACGAGAATTGTCGCATGAAGTTGCGGCGAAAAGTGCGTATTGGAGGGATATGCGCACGATATTAAGTCAAAGAGGTAACTATGAAACGCGTCCGACCGTCAATGCTCTTCTGCTCGATCTTTCTAACCGTCCTCTTAGGCGCCTTTGGCACGTCTGCCGAAGCCGGGAAACGAGATGCGGATTTGTGGGTCGAAAAGTCCGAAGACCGGATAATTTCGCGCGGAGGTCGTTTGATCGTACCCGAGAAATATTTTGTTTACGGGCTGAACCGGAGGCTCGTGAAAGACATCTTCGCCAATTCGCCTTTGGAATTTACCGAAGATGCCAGCAGCCGCGAAAACATTATCGAACTGCCGACTCCGGACGGAAGGCTAGAGCGTTTTCGCATCTTGGAATCGCCCGTTTTAGCGCCGCCGATCGCCGCCCAATTCCCCGATTGGAAAACTTTTCAGGCTTACGGCATCGACGATCCGACGGCGACGGCCCGGCTCGGAATCACGTTGAACGGATTTCACGCGACGGTCTTTTCGACTCGCGGAACTTATCAGATCGACCCATATCAACGCAACGATATCGACAATTACATCACCTATTTCAAACGCGACGTGCCGGGGACCGCCGATTTTCACTGCCTTTTCGACGAGCAGCTGATAAAAGACGATTATCCGGCGACGTATTCGTTTCTCGCCAAGCCGCAATTTCGACCAGGCACGAACCTTAAGACATACCGGCTGGCGATCAAAGGCACCGTCGAATACACGGCGGTTTTCGGCAGTCAAACCGCCGGTTTCGCCGCGATCACGGCGACCGCCAACCGGCTGCACGGCATCTATCGGAGAGATTTTGCCGTCGGTCTGCAGCTTGTTTCGGGACCGAATTTTCTCTGTTCCACTCCGGGAGCCTGCCCCTACACGAATGAGATCAACACCGCGCAGCTCAACCTAAATCAAACGGAGATCGACAGGGATCTCGGCGCGGCAAATTATGACGTCGGACATCTTTTTACGACGAGCAACAGCGGTTTGGCACAGTTCGCTTCGATCTGCAGCGGAGGCATAAAGGCGCGCGGCGGGTCCGGTCAGCCGAATCCGCAAGGCGACCCTTTTGATGTGGATCGCGTGGCGCACGAGATCGGACACCAGATCGGCACAAATCACACGTTTAATGCCGACGCAAATTGCGCCTCGGGTTCGCTCGACACGCGCAAAGAGCCTGGCAGCGGCGTGACTATCATGGGCTACGCGGGAAATTGCTCGAGCACGGCAAACCTGCAGCGAAATTCGATAGACAATTTTCTCGTACAAAGCCAAGACGAAGTGGTCGCGTTTCTCGCCGGCGCTGGCGGAACCTGCGGCACTGTGAGTGGCAACAATATTGCGCCGATCGTCTCCGCCCCTGCGAGCTTTTCGATTCCGTTTAATACCCCTTACGCCTTGACCGCCACCGCCTCGGACGGCAACGGCGACCCGCTCACATATTCATGGGAACACGACACGCCAAGCGGCGGATTGACTTCCAACTATCCCGGAACGACTGATGACGATGATACGAATTTAGGAGCGAGCCGGATCTTGATGCGCCCGTATCCGCCGTCAAACAGCCCGACCAGAACTTTCCCATCGTTGCCTTATATATTGAACAACGCCAACGAACCGCCCGTGACTTACACGGGAACTTCCGCCACCGGCTCGATCTGCGCGACCGGCATGACCTGCGCAACGGGCGAAGATCTTCCATCGGTCGCCCGCACGATAAGCTACCGGATATCTGTACGCGACGGCGTGGGCGGCAACGCGGTAGCGTCGACTAACGTAACTTTTATCAACACGACCACGCCGTTCGGCGTAACCTCACAAAACACTCCAGTGACCTACCCCGGAGGCTCTATGCAAACCGTAACGTGGAACGTCTCGGGCACAACCGCCGCGCCGATCGGCGCGGCAAACGTCAAGATTTCGCTTTCAACCGACGGCGGACAGACCTTCCCGACCACGCTTCACGCTTCGACGCCGAACGACGGAACGGAAGCGATCTTGCTGCCGGCGTTCGGACGCGCGAGGATCAAGGTCGAAGCGGTGGGAAATATCTTTTTTGACATCAACAACGCCGACATCATTCTCACTGCCGCTCCCGGTTTTCGCGCGCCGTTCGATTACGACGGCGACGACAAAACCGACGTCTCAATTTTCCGCCCGGGGCTTGGGCAGTGGTGGATTCTGAGCTCGTCAGATTCGTCCAACTTCGCGCTGACGTTCGGCGTGTCAACCGATATGATCACTCCCGCCGATTTCACGGGCGATCAAAAAACCGACATCGCCTTTTTCCGCCCGGCGACCGGCTCGTGGTTTATTCTCCGCAGCGAGGATTTTACATTCTTCGCTTTCCCGTTCGGCACAAATGGAGACATTCCCGCGCCCTCCGATTTTGACGGTGACAACAAAGCCGACCCGACCGTCTTTCGTCCTTCGACGAATACCTGGTTTATTCAAAAATCGGCGGGCGGCACAGATATCATTGGTTTCGGCTCAAGCGGCGATAAGCCGGTCGTCGCCGATTACGACGGGGACAACAAAGCAGACATCGCGATTTACCGACCTGCCCTTGGACAGTGGTGGGTTCGCCGAAGCTCGGACCTGAGCGTGTTCGCACTTACGTTCGGTCTTTCATCCGACCGACCGGTGCAGGGCCATTATACGGCGGACAATAAAGCGGACATTGCCTTCTTCCGACCGTCATCGGGCGAGTGGTTTATCCAGAGAAGCGAAGACAACTCGTTCTTCTCGTTCCCCTTCGGAACCCCCGGCGACGTGCCCGTGCCGGGAGATTACGACGGCGATAACAGGTTTGACGCCGGCGTATTCCGACCGTCCGCGAACACGTGGTTTGTGCAACGCTCGACAGCCGGAACGCTGATACTGAATTTCGGCACCGCAGGAGACATCCCGACTCCAAATGCATACGTCCCGTAAATGCGTCCGACATGCAGGAGGCGCCGGTCGGTGAATGGTCGTATCAATGAAGCAGCGATGGTTTGGTTCCCGCATTCCAGTTTGAAGCTTCGAGCGACCGTATTGTTCCGGCCGATTACACGGGTGCTTGTACTCGGTTCCGTTCGGCATAAGTGCCGACATTCCGGCTCCTGGCGACCATGACGGCGACGGCAAGTTCGACACGACCGTCTTTCGCCCATCAACCTCGACCTGGTTTGTCCAGCGGTCGACGGCGGGCACGATGATCCAGCAGTTCGGAGCGAACGGCGATCGCCCAGTTCCGAATGCGTTTGTGCCGTAATGCCGGCGAGACCATTGCAATCGACCTTCATCGTCCCCGAGGCCCCTTGAAGAAGGATCTCGGGGATACTTGTCTTTGTGGGAACTTTCAAACATTTGCTATCGTAGAACAGCTTTGACAAGGCGGGCTGTGACGGCATTTTCTCGCGGAGAAGCAGGCATTTGGAAGCTCTAAAGGCAGCAGTACAGACGAACGGTGCGGAACTTGTGCGTAGAGCGCGGGCGGGCGATGGCGTTGCGTGGGAAGAGATCGTCCAGGCTTTTTCGAGACGGATCTTCAATCTCGCATATCGCTTTACATCGAACCCGGATGCTGCTGAAGATCTGACGCAGGAAGTCTTCATCCGCATCTACCGTACGCTCGACCAGTACGACGCCAAACAAGGCGACCTGGCAAACTGGCTGATGCGGCTCGCGAGGAATTTGATAATCGATGATTACCGGCATCGGCAGCGTAACCCGCAAAACACAATGGCGGATACGGTTGACGAT
>JANPJL010000177.1:0-2185 GCA_031425495.1 Acidobacteriota bacterium | reverse complement strand
TCCGAGAAGCATGATCGGTGCATAGAACAGCCAGTGGAGCGTGCCCGAGAACCAACTCTGCCGGACGGCGACGCTGAGGTTGTATTGCTCGCTCGAATGATGCACCACGTGGAAATTCCAGAACAGTCGAGATTCGTGGCTGATTCGGTGAAACCAGTAATAGACCAGATCATCGACGAAGAACAGGATCACCCAGGACCACCATGCCTCGGCTGGAAACTTAAAAGGCGCAAGTTCGTATGCAAAGGTATAGATGACCGAGATGAACAAACCGAAGAACGCTCCAAAGGCCGCGCTCACAAATCCGATAAGGATGTTGGTCCAAGCGTCTTTCGAATCGTAATACTCGTACCGCCGCCGGCGCGCCAGCCATGCTTCAAGGGCGATCATTCCTGCGAAAAGCGGTATTGCGATGACGGTCGGGCTTAACATATGAACCGCGGTATTTTAGTATTTACGGGCGGATAACAAAAGATGATACGGAAGATATTGAAGATTGCCGCGATCGTCGGTGTCGTCGCATTTGGCGCGATCCAATTCGTGCGTCCTGACTTCTCGAATCCGCCGGTTGTTGAAACGGAAAATTTATTGGCTAATGCCGATCTTGCTCCCGATGTCCGTCAGGTTCTGGTACGCTCGTGTGCCGATTGCCATTCGAACCAGACCGCCTATCCGTGGTACTCGAATATCACCCCGTTCAACTGGTTCCTCGCGGGACATATCGAAGAAGGCCGGCTTGAGCTGAATATTAGTAAGTGGAACACTTATACGCAGGATCAGAAAAGGCACAAGCTTGATGAGATATACGAACAGGTTGAAGCGAAGTGGATGCCGCTGCCGTCGTATCTTTGGATCCACCGCGACGCAGCTCTTTCCGATTCCGAGCGAACACTGTTGTTGGACTGGGCGAAGGCGGAGGGCGAACGTATCCCAGCACCGTAGTTTTGAACTTTCGGAACCTAATCCCTTGCACATCGTAAGCTTGCCTTAACTCTTTGTTACAAACCGAACAGTTGAAACGTGGCTGACGTAAGAGTTGATTAGAGGAGCAACTCTGAAATGGAATTTCTGCTTGATAACCCGCTCGCAACTATGGAAGGTCCGATCTTCCTGATCATGTACGCCTTCGTAATTTTCTTCTCCGTCACCACACTCGGCTACTTTAAATCAAAACTCGATCTATCGGACCGGATGGCTCTGCCGGCGATCCCGCCGGAGATCGATCCGTTTGAGATCGCCTATCTTCGTGGAGGAGCGAACGAACTCGCCCGAGCACTTATTTTTTCACTTCGAAAGAAGGGCAGCATTGCCATCGAGAGCGATGGTAAGAACTCGATCATTCGGCGGGCTCCCGACGGCGATGCGGCGAGACTCAGCGCTAACGAGCGAACGACACTGGATTGGATCGGCGGCGAACGCGCCGTGAGCAGTGTGTTTTCTGGACCCGCACCGCTGACTGAAAGCTTGTCCGGAGCAATACACGGATATCAGCTCGGACTTGAAGGTCGGCAGCTCTTGGTAGGTTCTGAAACGAACGCCGCACTTGATCGTTGGAAATGGATGGTGGCAGCCGTGATATCTGGTCTCGGTTTCTACAAAATCCTCGCCGCGACGGCGAATGGCAACTGGAATATCGTATATACGATCATCCTCGGAACAGTCGGGTGCACTGCGGCCCTGATCGTCGGAAGATCGTCCCGTTTGACTGCTCTAGGGAAGACCTATCTCGAGCGACTTCGCGCTGCGTTCAGCCGCATTTCCGATCCGGGTCCGCTCTCTTTTACCGAGACTCCCTCACAGCAATCCGTGGGATTTGCCACGGTGGATCCGCTGATGGTCTCGGTCGGTGTATTCGGCACTGCAGCGTTGGCAGGTACGATGTACGGTGACTACAACGACGCTTTTCGAAAATCGGAGCAAGACTCGTATGCAGGTTCGAGCTGCGGTTCGAGCTGCGGCAGCTCCAGTTCGTCCAGCAGTGGTGATTCAGGTGGCAGTTCGTGCGGTGGCGGTTCGTGCGGCGGCGGTTGTGGAGGCTGCGGAGGAAGTTAGAAATGAACGACCTGCCCAGACTCGGTGTCGGACTTGGCTTCCGAGAGCCGTTGAAAGCCGATATATTTCTCAATCAGCGTTCGATAGATTTTCTAGAGATCACATCGGACCACTTTCTCGACGCGACACCAGC
>JANPJL010000176.1:0-4409 GCA_031425495.1 Acidobacteriota bacterium | reverse complement strand
GGGACTTCGATCTCGCCGTAATGGAAGACGCTTGCGGCAAGTGCCGCATCGGCTTTTCCGCGAACGAACACATCTGCAAAATCATCCATCGTACCCGCGCCCCCGGACGCGATCACCGGCACGTTAACAGCCGCTGAGATCGTTCTCGTGAGCTCGATCTCGTACCCGTCCTTCGTTCCATCCGCATCCATCGATGTCAGCAGGATCTCACCGGCGCCGAGATCGACGGCACGGCGGATCCATTCGCCAGCATCGAGCTCCGTCTCCACGCGCCCGCCGTTCAGGAACACCCGCCAGCCATGCGATGTCTGCTTGGCGTCGACCGCCACGACGACGCACTGCGAACCGAAATTTTTCGCGGCGGCCGCAATCGTAGCGGGATCTTTGACCGCGGCAGTGTTGATCGAAACCTTGTCCGCACCCGCACACAACAACGTGTCGATATCCTTCACCGTCGTAATACCGCCCCCGACGGTGAACGGAACATTGATCGTTCTCGCGATCTCAGTCACAAGCGCCTCGAATGTTTTGCGGCCCTCGTTCGTCGCGGAGATGTCGAGGAATACAATTTCATCCGCACCGTCAGCCGAGTACTTCGCCGCCAGTTCAACCGGGTCGCCCGCGTCGCGAAGGCTGACAAAGTTCGTGCCTTTTACCGTGCGACCGTCCTTTACGTCGAGGCACGGGATGATGCGTTTAGCCAGCATAAGTCGAAAGCTCCTTCATTGTGATCCGACCTTCGTATACCGCCTTGCCGATAATTACGCCGGAGCAGCCGATGCGATCCAACTCCTCTACATCTCGCATCGAACGGACTCCGCCGCTTGCGATCAGTTTGAGTTCGGGCACCATCGATATGATCTGCCTGTAAAGTTCAATTGCAGGTCCGCCCATTGCACCGTCACGAGAAATATCCGTCACGAAAATACTCGTCACTCCGAGTAGTGCGTTCCGCAACACAAATTCGGTGATCTCGATCTCCGTCACAGTCTGCCAGCCGTTGATCGCGACTTTGCCTTCCTTCGTGTCGGCACCGAGAAGTATGCGGTCGCCTCCGTATCTATCTACCCAAGAGAGAAACGTATCAGGATCGGTTGTCGCTTTGCTTCCGATATTCGCCATCAAGGCTCCGGCACTAAACACACTTTCTAGGTCCGCGTCCGATTTAATCCCTCCGCCGAAATCGATCTCGAGGGACGTATGTTTTGCAACGCGCTCCAGCACAGAGATGTTCTTTGGCGAGCCCGACTTCGCTCCTTCGAGATCTACCATGTGCAGCCGCTTGACGCCGGCAGCTTCAAAACTTTTCGCGACATCAAGCGGTTCATCCGAGTAGACGGTCTTCCGCTCGAAATCTCCACGCGTTAGACGCACGCATTTGCCATCGATCAGATCTATCGCGGGAATTATCTCGATCATAATTTTAAGAAGTTCTCCAGAATCAATTGGCCTACAGCTCCCGACTTCTCCGGGTGAAACTGAACGCCGTGGAAATTACCGTGATCGATGCCCGCACTAAAGACTTCGGCATACGTACAAGTCGCGGTCGTTTGCTCACCGGTCTCGACGTAATATCCGTGAACGAAGTAGACGTGTTGATCGCGGGTCATCCCACCGAAGAGTGGTGAGTCCACG
Organism: Acidobacteriota bacterium; assembly: GCA_031425495.1. Taxonomy (GTDB): domain Bacteria; phylum Acidobacteriota; class Blastocatellia; order Pyrinomonadales; family Pyrinomonadaceae; genus OLB17. Next base: position 2,774 of record JANPJL010000176.1, on the reverse strand, counting down.
ACGTCGATGGTGTTCCAACCGACGTGCGGAACTTTGACATGCTCCGATCTAAACTTCCGGACGCGATAGGGAAAAACGCCGAGGCACTCCGCTTCGTTTTCTTCGGACGACTCGCACAACAGTTGCATCCCGAGACAAATCCCAAGCACAGGCTGATGTAGCGATCGAATCACTGCATCCAGTCCTCGCTCTTTCAAGTACGCCATCGCAGTCGATGCTTCGCCGACGCCGGGAAATATAACCTTGTCGGCGGACCGTAGCGTCCCAGCGTCATCGGTGATCACTGGCTCTACACCTAGCCTTTCCAGAGCGTTTGCGACGGAGGCAGTGTTACCGGCGTTGTATTTTACGATCGCTACTTTCACATCACCCCTTTCGTGCTCGGCAGTTCTTGACCCTCTCGGCGCACCGCCATCTTTATCGCCTTTGCGAACGTCTTGAAGATTGCCTCGATCTTGTGGTGTTCGATCGTTCCCGTGGCCTGGATGTTCAGATTGCACAGCGCCTTGTCGGAAAATGATTTGAAGAAATGGAAGAACATCTCCGTCGGCATCTCCCCGATCTTTTCCCGCTTGAACTCCGCATCCCACACGATCCAATTTCGCCCGCCGAAGTCGAGAGCGACCTGTGCCAGGCAATCGTCCATCGGCAGACAGAACCCGTATCGTTCGATCCCGCGTTTGTCATTTAGCGCTACCGCAAACGCTTCGCCGAGCGTGATCGCCACATCTTCGATCGTGTGGTGCTCATCGATGTGAAGATCGCCTTTCGCTTCTATCTTCAGATCGATCGAACCGTGACGAGCGATCTGCTCGAGCATGTGATCGAAGAAGTGAATGCCGGTCGAGATGCTCGACGTGCCGGTCCCATCCAGATCTATCTCGACAAGGATGTCGGTCTCTTTCGTGCTGCGGCGATGCGAGGCCTTGCGGTGAGGGTTCCGCAGCAGCTCGTAAATGTCGTTCCAGGTCTCGACCGTAGCAACCGAAACATCGGTTTCGCCTGTCAGAGGGAAGTTGGGATTCTGAATGTAGATCGCCTTCGCTCCAAGATTCTTCGCGAGCTGAACGTCCGTCGGCCGATCGCCGATGACGTAAGAATTTTCGAGGTCGTACTCGCCAGTTAGATACTTGCCGAGCATCCCCGTTCCGGGTTTTCGCGTGTCCGCGTTCTCGTGCTCGTACGTTCTGTCGACAAACACATCGGCGAAAGCAATACCTTCGTCGGAGAGAGTCTGCAAGACAAAATTCTGTGCCGGATAGAAGGCCGTTTCCGGAAAGCCGCCGGTTCCCAATCCGTCTTGATTCGTCACCATCACGAACAGGAAATCTGTCTCGCTAGCGATCTTCGCGAGGTTCGTGATCGCACCCGGCAGGAATCGAAGCTTCTCGAGTAGATCCACTTGAAAATCATGCGGTTCTCGAATGATTGTCCCGTCGCGATCGATAAATAAGATTTTTCTCATACAAATTATTGTGTCTTGCTATAACTATCCATTGCCTTGATCAGACGATCGTTCTCCAGTTCGGTACCCACCGTTATCCTCAAACAGTTCGCACAAAGCTCGACGCTACTGCGATCGCGGACGACGATCTCATGGTCGATCAAATGCCGGTAGATCGCCGGCGCATCCGTCGTTTTCACGAGGATGAAATTTGCGTCGGAGCGGTAAATCGTTTCAACGAACGAGAAAGGTGAAAGTTGTTCGGCAAGACGTTCGCGCTCCGCTAGAATCTCTGCGATCCACTGATCTATCTTCGCCTTATCTTCTAACGCTGCGAGCACCGCACGCTGTGACATGCTGCTCACGTTGTAAGGCGGCTTAACGCGATTCATGAGGTCGATCACCGGTTCGCTTCCGAACGCGAGTCCGACACGCAGGCCCGCCATCCCCCAGGCTTTCGAGAAAGTTTGGAGGACGACGATGTTTCGCTGCTTCTCGATCTCACCGATCATCGACGGCTGATCCGCGAAATGGATGTATGCCTCGTCTACGACGACGATGCCGTCGAAATCCCGTGCGAGACGGATGACGTCGTCACGCTTCATCAAATTTCCGGTCGGGTTATTCGGCGAGCAGACGAAGATCAGTTTCGTTCGAGGGGAGATAGAGCGGAGGATCGATGGGACGTCGAGTTGAAAGTCGTCGATCAGTCGAACTTCGTTTACGCTCACGTCATTTATGTCCCCCGAAACGCGATACATTCCGTAAGTCGGGGGGCAGATCACGCACTCGTCGCGGCCGGGTTCGCAAAAAATACGGAACAGCAGATCGATCGCTTCGTCGCTGCCATTGCCGATGAAGATCTGCGATGGCGTGACGAGATTCATTTCAGCCACGCGCTTTTTTAAGGCGCTTTGCAATGGATCCGGATAGCGGTTGAGGTCGTCACCCGCCGGCGAACCCAAAGCGTTTTCATTTGCGTCGAGGAATACATCGGCTGCGCCGGCGAATTCAGATCGTGCCGACGAGTAGGATCTCAATCCAAGAATGTTGGGGCGAACGAGCTTCTCGAGATCGAATGTCATTCGGCCTCCATGTATTCGCGTCTGATCGACACGGCATTCTTGTGGGCATCAAGACCCTCTGCGGCAGCCATCGTCTCGATTACCGGAGCAAGATTGCGAAGACCGTCGCGGCTGACCGTTTGATAAGTGATCGTCTTCATGAAACTGTCAACGGAAACGCCGCTGTACGCCCGGGCGGCGCCATTAGTCGGGAGAGTGTGATTCGTCCCAGACGCATAGTCGCCGGCGCTTTCACACGAATAATT
>JANPJL010000175.1:0-15257 GCA_031425495.1 Acidobacteriota bacterium | reverse complement strand
AAAGAGCATGGAAAGACACCAATGCAAGTAGTTGGTGCGGCGATGCGGAAGCTGATTCACATCGCCTTCGGCGTTATCAAAAATAACCGTCCGTTCGATCCGACGCCGGCTTGACCGTTTGATTGTTAAGACAGTATCTATGATCTGTTGGCAGCTTCGCCGCCAAGTATCGAGTTTGAACGGACTCTTAAGGTCGGTGCAATTTAAACAGCCAGCACCGCAGTTTTGACGCAGGCTCAAAGTCGTTGGGCGGCAGATCAATTCGAGGTAACTGTGTCCAGCAGCCGTTCCGCCCACTTGCAACGCGACCGCCATACTATTTCGGACCGTCCGGCAACGCACGCAAAACTTTTCGAGCGTCTCCATCGTTTATATCAAGAGATCAGACGTTTGAAGATTATTCACCCCCTAATCTAAACTAAGTTTATGGCAAAAAAGAAGGATGAATCCGAGGCGATCGCCAAGAGCCACTTTGTGCGTTGCCGGTACTGCGGACAGAAGAACTCGGTCAAAATCGATTACAAGAACAATGCGGCGAACTGCGGGAAGTGTAAACTCCCGCTCTCGAATGAACATCACAAAAAGTTTGCTGATCTAAGCAAACACGAATACATCCATCCTGCAGACAGCAAGGCTCTCGCGGCGCTAAAGGCGATCCCGGGCGTCGATACATCTCTGAAGAAGCTGCTTGAGTGGACGGGCGAATCTGCGATCCGAGTGATGTTCATGGCGAGTGCCGTGAAGGTGACGCCGAAGCAGTGTCCCGATCTCCATGCAAAATTGCAGATCGCGTGTACGACACTCGGTGTCGACATGCCGGATCTCTATGTGCAGCAGAGTCCTATAGTCAATGCTTTTACCGGTGGTGTCGAGAAACCGATAATCGTCCTTCATTCGGCGTTGATCGAGCGGCTAAACGACGAGGAGACGCTTGCCGTCATCGCCCACGAGGTCGGACACATTCATGCTGAGCACGTGTTGTATCTGACAGCAGCAAGATTGATTGAAGCATTGGCGAACTACGGTGCGGCGAAACTAATACCCGGATCTGAGATCGTCAAGTTCATAATCTCCGCGGGCATCGGAAGTGCACTTCTCGCGTGGGCGAGACGTGCCGAGCTATCGTGCGATCGCGCTGCGTTGCTTGTTGTCCAGGATCCGCATGTCATTGGCCGCACCATGATGAAACTTGCCGGCGGTACGTTCGCCTCGAAGATCGACTACGACCAATTCCTCGAACAGGGCCGCGAGTTCCAAAAGAATTATGATCAGAAGAAGCTCGACAAGTTCTGGGCGGACATCATCAACGCCGGTCTCTCGCATCCATTCCCGATCTGGCGCGTATCGGAAATCATCAAGTGGGTCGAAGACGGCGAGTATGATGAGGTATTGAAGGAGAATTAGTCCGGTCCCGGTTTATGAGTATCAAATCAAAACTCATCTTGTTCTTGCTGGTGATTTCTATCGACGCAGGTGCGCAAGCTAAGAGCGATCGAGAGACGGCGAATCTCTTTGGTCCCGTGAAATTGCTCAGAGAGAGTTTTGATCGATACGGTGACGGAAGACTCGAGCCGCGCGATACCGTTACTTACAATCCCAGTGGCATGGAAGTCGAGCGGATCATGGTCAGCGACTATGGGCAGACGTTCGGTAAACGAACAAGCACTTTCGACGACGCAGGCGTTCGTAAAAAGATTGTAGAACTGGACGAGACGGGCAGGCTTCGTGGCGACACCATTTATATCTATTCGTCCGGAAAGCTCGTCGAGATTTACAACCGTAATGCGAGCGGTTTCCTCCTGCTGAAAACATTCCGCACTTACAACAATGAAGGCAAACTAGGTGAGGAAGCATACGAAGGCCCGATGTCTGAACCTGGGAAGACTGTATTTAGCTACAATGCCGCCGGTAAGCTCCGCGAAGTTGTGTTCTTCCTGCGAACCGGTGAGAAAGCAAATGGTTCCGTCGGGCCGTGTCTCGGGGGTCATCGAGTTACGCACGAGTACGACACGAAAGGCCGACTCGTAAAACGTTTAGTTTTCGACGTGGATGGGAGCGTTAAAAAGATCTGGAGCTACGCGTATGACGATTCGGGAAACATGAATCTTTACGTTGTTCAGTCCGATTCTTCGATTACGTCAGCGGTATATGTCTATCGGTACGATGGGCAGGGCAACTGGACTCGGCGGACGGCAGTGATCGACTTCAGCGGCAGGCTAATGGATGTGCAACGTGCGATGAAGGAAGCGCTCAAGCCGAAGGCCCAGAACTCAGGAGACATTTCAAAGAAGAGGGAAATCACCCACCGAGTAATTTCTTATTACTGAATGCTACTGTTGCTCACTACAGTTCCCTCCCGGTCGGAAGGAGAAGCACTTGCCAACTCGATCGTCGAAGCCAAACTCGCGGCGTGTGTTCAAATTCTGCCGAGGGTGACGTCGGTATACTTCTGGGAAGGGAAGGTGCAGACAGAGCCTGAGCATCTGCTGCTTATAAAAACGCTTGAAGAGAAGTTCGACGAGTTGAGTGAATTCATCCGAGCCAATCACAGCTACGATGTGCCTGAGATCGTTGCTATCAACGCCGATAAGGTATCGGAAGATTATTTGAATTGGATTCGTGAGGTCACGAGTCAACCGCCGTAGGCGGGACAACATAACCCTTCGCCGCAACGAACGTGTATCAAACCTTTGGTGCCAGCTGTTTAAATTGCCACGAACTTAAGGTCGTGGACAGCCATCGTTCTCGTCTCGGGCTTCAAGCCTAATCTCATAAAAAGCTTCCTTTCGGCTTTAGCCTTTCGGCTGAAGCCTATCGGATCTTGCCTTATTTATTTTGGCTGAAGCCGCGCTGCAGGTATCTGGATCCACGACCTCAAGGTCGTGGCAATTTAAACAGCCAGCCCCCCAGTTTTGACAACAGCTCTAACGTCAACGGCTTGGATGCCGACGATTACTCGCGAGCTATATTAGCGACGAACTTACCACTCACCGTTTACCGTTTAGCACTCGCCGTTTCGGCGTTTAGCTCTCGATCCCGCTACCCGCTGCAGCCGGCGCACCGGCGTTGAATGTCTTGAGGATGAACTCGACCGCATCTTTCGGTGAGTCGGTCAGGTGCATGAGTCCCAGATCCTCGGTATTGATATTACCTTCGTTGATCATGGTGGATGTCAGCCATGCCAGCAGCCCTCGCCAATATTGCGAGCCGAATAAAACCACCGGGAAGTTGCGGATCTTGCGTGTCTGGATAAGCGTCAGTGCCTCGAATAGCTCGTCCATCGTTCCGAATCCGCCGGGAAAGATCACGTAAGCATTGCTGTACTTGATGAACATCGTCTTCCGGACGAAGAAGTACTTGAACGACATCGATTTGGTTTGATATGGATTTGGGTCCTGCTCGAATGGCAGCTCGATGTTGCAGCCGACGGATACTTTCCCCGCCTCAAAAGCTCCGCGGTTTGCGGCTTCCATAATGCCGGGCCCACCGCCCGTGATCACCTCAAAGCCTACGTCAGCCAAGAGCTTTGCAGTCTCTCGGGCAGCATTATACATCTCGGTTCCCTCGGCGGTGCGAGCCGAGCCGAAGATCGACACGCCGCGCGTGATAGTCGCAAGATCGTCGAAACCGCCGACGAACTCGCCCATGATCCTGAACACGCGCCACGAGTCCGACGTCTTGTATTCGTCCTCCGGCTCCGGCGACCGGAGAAGCACCTCGTCGTCTGTCAGCTGCCAGTATTCCGGCTCCTTTTCCATAACCTTCGCCTCGGCGACGGTTTTCGGTTCGGCCGGTTTCTTGCTCTTCTTGATCTTCGGTTTGTTCGCGTCAGTCTTTGCCATCTCGATTTTGGATTTGGGATCTGGGATTTGGGATTTGGGATTGGACTGAAAATCCGAAATCCGAAATCCCAAATCGCTAAACTCCCATTATGTTGTATCCGCAGTCTACGTATATCGTCTCGCCCGTTATGCCGGATGAAAGATCGCTGACGAGGAAGAGTGCGGTGTTTCCGACCTCGGCGGCCGATACGTTTCGCTTGAGCGGCGAACGTTCGGCAACATGACCTAACAGTGAGCTCATCCCGCGCACACCGCGGGCAGACAGAGTATTGAGCGGTCCCGCACTGATCGCGTTTACGCGGATGTTCTGTTTCCCGAGATCGGCCGCGAGATATCGCGTCGATGCTTCGAGGGCCGCCTTCGCGACGCCCATCACGTTGTAATTCATCACAACCTTCTCGGCACCGTAGTAGCTCATGGTTACTATACTGCCGCCTTCCGTCATCAACGGCGATGCACCGAGTGCGATCTGCGTCAGCGAAAACGCGCTGATCTGGAGCGCGGTTGCGAACGCTTCACGTGTCGTGGTGACGAATTCGCCCTCGAGCGCCTCGCGAGGGGCAAAGGCGATCGAATGGATCACGTAATCAAGCCTGCCGTACTTCTCTTTCACAGCTTCGAATGTCGCGTCGACCTGAGCTTGGTCAGAAACGTCGCACGGCACCACGAGCGAATCCGGTAACGTGGCCGATAACTCTTCGACACTTTCTTTGAGACGTTCCGACTGAAACGTGAACGCCTGCTTCGCACCCTGTGCACCGCACGCCGATGCGCAAGCCCAGGCGATAGAACGCTTGTTCGCGACACCGAATATCAATCCAACTTTGTTATCTAGCATAAGCTTGTTCGTTGATGGTTGATCATTGATCGTTGATCATTGATCGTCGATCGTGGTTCGTTGATCGTAGTTTAGGTGGTGAATCATCGACGAACAACCATCAACCGTCAACCAGCTACGATCAACCATCAACCATCAACGATCTAATCGGTAACATAAATTCTCTGCAGGGCCTCGAAATCGAGCAGGCGGATCTCGACATTGACCGGCGTTTCGGAAAATCGCTTCGTATTCAAAGTCTTCCGCAAACGCTCCTCATCTTCGGAGGTGAGCTGCGTAACCAGGATCACCATCAAGCGAACCCGCATCGCGATCGCCTTCTGCTCGAGTATCTTCTTGACCAGACCCATCTTCCGGATCATTGACTCAATACGTTCCTGCCGCAGGTCAGGTCCGACGAGAAATGCGACTTCGGCACAAATGATCACGTCCTGCTTTACAAGCACAGCGTCGAACGGAACATTTCCGATGCTGACATGTCGGAGCAAAGGAACTTGCTCTTCTTGCTGGATCTGTCGAAGCGCCAGGTCTTCGGCTACGATGTACGCCGATTGCAGATCACCAAGCTGCTCCGTGTTGGCTTCAAGGATCCGCGAAAGTTCGATGACCTCGATATTCAGACTTTGACGTTGAACTTCGGGCAGTGCCGATTCCCAATCGATGCGAGATCCATCTGTAGCCGCCTCCAGTCTTCGCGCATATCTGGTACTGAGAAACGCATAGGCCGCGAGTCCCACGATCGAGATGGCAAAGATGACGACGAACGGCCATTCTCGAAAAGATATGGCGATTATCAAGCCCGCGGCAACGACTACACCGACAGCGACAGCCAACCCCACGAGCGGCGAAGTGCGCTCGTGTTGCGATAATCTGACAAACGTATTGTCGAGTGGCTTAGCCATGGGGAAGATAGTTGATAATTGATAGTTGATAGTTGAGAGCGGACCTCAGTGACACGAACTATCCATTTTCAACTATCAATTATCAATTACTAAGCGACGTTCGCTCTTTCAAACGGGATCTCGTCGAAGTGCGTCATGCGTTTGAAATCACGGAACCGCTGGTTGATCTCCGGGTAATCGAGAGCGTCAACGCGTTCGGTGCCGAACTTTTCGACATTGAACGACGCCATTACGGATCCATAGATCATCGCGCGTCGCATTGTATCGTCGGTTATCTCATGCTGACTCGCAAGGTAGCCCATGAAGCCGCCCGCGAACGTATCGCCGGCACCCGTCGGATCGAAAACACTCTCCAGCGGATATGCGGGGGTCGAGAAATATCCACCTTTCGTAAACAGCGTTGCCCCGTACTCGCCGCGCTTGATAACGACCGCTTTCAAACCTAGATCCATGATCGCCTTGGCGGCTTTGTGAATGTTCGGTTCGTCGGTAAGTTGCCGCGCCTCGGCGTCATTGATGATGATGCAGTCGACAACCTTGATCGTCTCGAGAAGCTCGTCTTTCATCGACGAGATCCAGAAGTTCATCGTGTCCATCGCGACAAACTCGGCGTCGGGACATTGTTCGCGAACTTGTTTCTGGAGTGCCGGCAAAATGTTGGCGAGGAAGACGAGCCGAGCGTTCTTCGAGTTCTCGGACAGCTTCGGGTCGAACGTTTCAAACACGTTGAGCTGTGTATCGAGCGTGTGAGCCGTGTTCATATCGTAATCGTAACGGCCGCTCCAGAAAAACGTCTTGCCCTCGGGTACGATCTCGATGTCGCCCGTATTTATCGCGTGGCGTTTGAAAACCGCCCACTCGTCATCGCCAAAATCGCCGCCGACCACGCCGACCGCGTTTACCTTTGTAAAAAAACTCGCCGAAAGCGAGAAATGAGTAGCCGCTCCGCCAAGAACCCGATCGCGTTTTCCGAACGGCGATTCAAGAGCGTCAAACGCGACCGAACCAACAACTGTTAATGACATAAGAATAGTGGTCAGTTGTCAGTTGTCAGTTGTCACACAAGAGGTAAAAAATCTGAGGACTGACAACTGACAACTGACGACCGACGACTGACGACTGACGACTGACAACTGACGACTGACAACCGACGACTGACTAGTTTACACGCCAGGGTGGGTTTTTGCGATTCTCGCCGGCATGAAACAAGCAGATATTGTTTCCGTTTGGGTCTTTTAGATAGGCCTGTCGCCAGAGCCACGGACGGTCGGTCGGATCTTCGTCGAATGTGAGGCCTTTCGCCTTCAGATCCTCAACGGTACGGTCGAGCTCATCGCACTCGAAATAAAGTACGATCCTGTCCCGCAAACTTGAGTTTACGGAACCAACTTCCTGGATCGAAAGCGTCGACTCACCGTCCGGACATTCCAGCCGGGCATATCGCGGAAGGGAATCGACTATAAGCGAGAGGCCGAGCTTCTGGAAAAACTCGGCCGTCTCGACAGGCTTGTCGGTGTAGATGGTGACTTGGTTTAAGTTCACTCGGATCTGCTGGGAGCAACTAGCTGCTAATTACTCGCCGTTGAGCCTTTCATTAGCGCAAGCGTCTTCTCCGCATCGCCACGGTATTGGCTCTGCGGATTCTTCTCGATGAGCGTTGAAAGGTACGCCACCGCATCTTCGCGGAGTTTCGCTGGAGCAAACTTGTCCTTTTCCTTGTCAGACTTCAGATTCACCTTTTGCTTGCCCTTGTTCTCGGACAGGTAATAGCTACTCATTCCCGCGAGGAAGAGAAACTCGTCCATCTTTGAGAACTCAGGATGTGCGGCGAAAGTCTCTTCGAATCGCATCAAAACGCCCTTATAAGCCTTCTTAAGACGATAAGCCTGCCACGCAACGTCGAGATTATGCTTCGCGTCCGATTCAAGAATCGGGTCGCGATCGATCGCCGGATCGATATTTCGTTGGGCGTAGGCCGGCAGGGAAAAAAGAAGTGCGAGCAAAATGACGGGCAAATATTTATTCATAGCTAGATAAGAGATGAGCATTTCGCCGTTTTGGTTTGTTCCGTGTATTCCGTGTACTCCGTGGTAACGCCTTTCTTAACCACAGAATACACGGAATACGCGGAGTTTAGCTGCGATACTTGCCAATGATCGCCTCGAGTTTATTAAACGTCGCATCCGGCCACAGATCCGGCGCGGTGAATATCGCATTCTTGATCGCGTCGCGATATTGATTCGGCGTAGCCTTCGCCGCGACGCGGTTCACAGCATCCTTCAAAATAAGCTGCGCGTTCCGGACGTTCTTGTTGAGATATTCAATGACCATGTCGACCGTGACGTCGTCGTGGCCCTCGTACCAGCAATCGTAATCGGTGACGAGTGCCAAGGTCGCATATGCGATCTCGGCTTCGCGTGCGAGCTTTGCTTCCTGCAGGTTCGTCATTCCGATGATATCCATCCCCCATTGGCGATAGACATTCGATTCGGCCTTCGTTGAAAAAGCCGGACCCTCCATACAGAGATACGTCCCGCCGCGATGGGTAGTAACGCCAACGGACTTACACGCTTCCTCGAGAATGTCACCGAGCTCATTGCAAACCGGATGAGCAAACGTAACGTGGCCGACGATGCCCTCGCCGAAGAATGTCGATTCCTTTACGCGCCCGCGCGTTCGATCGAAGAACTGATCGGGGATGACCATGTCGGTCGGTGCGTATTTTTCCTGGAGGCTGCCAACTGCGGAGACCGACAGTATGTACTCGACGCCTAGCATCTTCATCGCATAGATGTTTGCGCGATAAGGAACCTCAGTCGGTAGGAACTTATGCCCCCGCGCATGACGCGGAAGAAACGCGACGGTTACGCCTTCTAACTCGCCGATTATAAATGCGTCAGACGGAGCGCCGAACGGCGTCTCCACTTGCTGCTCTCTAACATTTTGGAGCTCAGGCATTTGATAAAGACCCGAGCCTCCGATTATTCCGATAGCTACTTTTTCCATTAGATTGATGAAAGGGGTTGCGGGCAAATTTTACCGTTCTCCTCGAACAGGCGGAAAAGCGGCGCCTCAAGATCGTGATAGAAGAGCGCGATCCAATCGCCGGTGGCGGCCTCGGGCAGGATGCGCTTTTTGAACTCCAGAGTCTCCGTCGGGTAGAGATCGTAGCCCATTATCCACGGCAGCGATAAGTGGTGGCGCGTCGGTATCAGATCCGCAAATCCGTAAACGGTCTGACCGCCGCGGTCGAGGCGCCATGTCTGCATGGTTTTGGAATGTCCCGGGATAGTTTGCATCTGCAAACCGTCAACCACCTCGTAATCGTCAGGCTTCAGTTCGAGCTGTCCCGACTCGACAAGCGGCTGCCAGTTCTCCGGCAAATAACTTGCACGATCTCGCTCATGCGGATCTGCTGCGTGATCGAATTCGCTTTTGGAGATGAAGTAGCGAGCGTTCTTGAATTGCGGAACTGGGATTGCGGATTGCGGATTTTGATTGTCTATGACGCCGTCGCCCGGGGAATCCGCAATCCGCGATCCGCAATCCGAAATCGTATTCCCACCCGCGTGGTCGAAGTGAAGATGAGTGTTGACGACGATGGTGATATCGGCGGGCTCAAAACCGGTATTCTCGAAGAGTGTCTGAGCAAGAGGCTTTTCGCGAAAGATACCGTACTTCGCCGCCTCTTTCACGCTCCACTTTTCGCCGATCCCCGTTTCGATCAAGATCTTTTCTTTTCCGGTATCGATGAACACGCAGTTCATGTTCATGCGGATCCGGTTGAGTTCATCGGGCGGGCAAACGCGTTCCCAAAGAACACGCGGGACGACTCCAAACATCGCCCCGCCGTCCAATCTAAACTCCGTATCCGGAATTATTTCGATCCGATAGTCTCCGATCTCCACCGATTTACTTTTTCGCCGGAGGAGCTTTCGGAGCGTTCTTACCCTGACCCGCACCCGGAGCTGAGGGTGGTGGTGGCCCGCCTTCCTCACCAGGTCCGCCCATGGGCATCTGCTGCTGTTGCTGCTTCTTCATCATCTCCTGGATCTGCTCTTCGGAAACTTCGGGGACGGTGAAGTCTTCAGGCACCTGGATGTTGTTCGCGGCAACAAGGTCGGCGAGGACCGTTTTCTCTTTTTCGCCTTCGAGCTTTGTACGGACGTACTGTTTGACCGGCATCTCACGGCCCATCGGATTTTCCGGATCCTTAAAGCCGGTCGAGATCAGGATGTGCCGAGCATCGTACGTTTCCGTCGGCTGTCCGGCAGGATCCTTACCTTCGCCTTTCTTCTCGAGCTTTATGATGTGATAACCGAAATCTGTTTCGACCAACTCGGGTGCGACCTGTCCCGGCTCGAGCGCCAGTGCTGCCTGCTCAAATGCGGGCACCATTCTGCCCTTCGGTGTGTCAGCGTAAAGCCCGCCGTTCTTCTTCTGGTCTTGCGGATTTGTGTTACCCGGATCTTCCGAAAACTCGTTTGCGAGGGCCGCGAAATCTTCGCCCGCTTTTGCACGGGTCAGGATCTCCTGAGCCTTTGTCTTCTTGGCACCGGTGTCGAGTTCCGGATGCTCTGCGATGTAGGCCGCGATGTCTTCATCCGTCACCTTCATCTTTTCCGCCATCTTCTCGGAGTAAATTCGAGCAAGAAACTGCGCCTGCTGCAGCTTGACCTGGAGATTGACCTTGTCCTGGAACTCCTTCGGCAGTTCATCCGCATCTACTTTGTCCTGGTATTCCTTCTCGTAGATCTCGATCTTCGCGAAAATATCTTTAGCCTGAGTTTTTTCCTCTTCCGAGATCTCTCGATCTTTCATTTGAGGATTGCTTTCCTTCAACAGAGCTACTTTCGTATCGAGGAACTTCTGAAACTCGAGATTATTGTCCTGCGCTCCCAGACCGATCTTGTTCTTGAGCGACGCGAAGAAGTCCTGCGGAGCCTGTTCACCCGTACCCCAAAATGCTTTGACCTGGTCTTCGGTAATAAAACCGAAAGGAGGCATCGGACCCTTGTCCTTGTTGATCTCGCGGTCGTAGTTGACTGCAACGACCTCAGACCGGATATTCTTCAACTCCTGCCGGTTGTTAGGCTCGTTAGTAAGCCCGTCTTTCTGGCTCTGGCTGGCGAATGCAAGAAGCTGCTTGAGATTCTCAAGCTGCTGCTTCTTCATCTCCGGATCTTCGGCAAACCGCTTTAAGACCATCGGGTTGACCTTCGCGACATCCGCAAGAAGCATTTCGACTTCCTCTTTGCTGATGCTGTTGAAAGAAGCGGTCTCGTGTCCACCACCACTCTTGTTTTTCCAGATGACCAAGCCGGCGCCGATCCCTAGCACGACCAGCAGCAATATCAGACCTTTTACTAAATTACTCAATTTTCAGAACCTCACTTATAAATAAACTCTTCGAACTGTGAAAAATGCGAACGGCAATAATACCAAAAATACCCAGCACTGCCTAGAAACGTGGGACTAATTTGATTGGACCAGTTCGAGCAGGACGCCGTTTGCTGAACTCGGGTGGATAAAAGCGACAAGGCAGCCCTCGGCTCCGATCCTCGGCGTTTCATCGATCAATCGCACGCCCTTCTCTTTCAAAACTGCCAGCGCGGCTTCGATATTCTCTACCTCGACAGCGATGTGGTGGACGCCACCACCACGTTTCTCGAGAAACTTCGATATCGGGGAGTCGTCGCTCGTCGGCTCCAGCAGCTCGATCCGGCTTTCGCCGATCGGTAGCATCGCCACCCGGACCTTTTGATCCTCAACGATCTCCGTATGAGCGTTCTCGAGCCCAAGAGCATCTGCCCAAAAAACCAGTGCTTCGTCGATATTCCTGGTCGCAATGCCGAGATGGTTGATGTATCGAGGCTTGGTCTTCGAGGAGCCTGAGCTACCGACGAGTTCTTCGACCGCCGAATATACATCTGTTTTCTTTTCGGCAATTTCTCCCGCCAGGCGTTCCAGTTCCTCTTCCGCTCCGGACTTGTCCAGTACATCGCGGAGAAGCCGCTCCTGTAAAACTTCAGTCAGCCGCCACCGGGCAATGGCCTGCCGTCGCGTCAAATTAGCATCGCCTGCGCTCTGAAATACCCGATACGATTCGATGGCCGTAGAGAGATCTTCGATGCCCTTATTTTCGGTGGCTACAGTACTGACGATGGGCGGATCCCAGAAATCGGGACGATGAGCAAGGGTAAGCAGGGATTCGAGCTCTTTCTGAGTCCTTAAAACACCTTCGCGATCAGCTTTGTTGATCACAAAAACATCGCCGATCTCCATTATCCCGGCCTTAATCGCCTGTATATCGTCGCCCATACCCGGAACGAGGACGACTACCGAGACATCTGCCGTCTTGACGATCTCAACCTCATCCTGACCGACACCGACCGTTTCGACGATGACCTTATCGAAGCCCGCAGCATCGAGTATCGCGACCGCATCGACGGTCGAACGTGAAAGTCCGCCCAGATTACCGCGAGTCGCCATCGAGCGGATGAAGACGTTCTTATCGAGACCCAGCGTCGCCATACGGATGCGATCACCGAGTATCGCCCCACCCGAAAACGGGCTTGACGGATCGACACAGACAATACCGATCCGGTCGCCCTTCTGTTTGTAATAGAGGGCCAGCTTATCGACCAGCGAAGATTTTCCCGCACCCGGAGCTCCGGTTATGCCGATGACGAGAGCATTGCCGGTTTTCGGGAACACGGCCTTCATCAGCTCGGCCGCGGTCGTATCGCCGTTCTCGGCAGAGGTGATCGCACGCGCGATCGAGCGCGTTTCGCCTTTCAAAATGCCATCGATAAGGTCAATCGCCATACAATCGAATCATCATTCTCGCATCAGTGGACATGAAAACAAACAGAGGCTGTATGACAAGGTCGCTTCTTATTTTCAAAAGACACTTGCGCCAGTGCATGAAGATGATTCTTCAGCCCGCATACAAATATCTTCGGTCGCGTTAGCGACAATCGAATTTAGCCGTGGGCCATCGCCCACGGTGGGCAGGTTTTCGAAAATCGTCGCGTCAGCGACGAACGAAAATGTTCTCCGTCGAGCGTCGCTACGCGACGCGGATCGCTACTCTTTGGACCGTGGGCTAAAAGCCCACGGCTAAATGCGTGCGATCGCTACGCGATCAATTCCTCGCTACGGATGCGAAAAAAAAGAGGCCGCCTTTTCAGACAGCCTCGTCCTTCCTTTCGGAAAGCCTTGCTTACATCTGCCCTTCATCGGCCGACGGGCCGTAGATGGACGGCACCGAGATGTCATTCAACCGCAGGTAAACGGACAACTGGCCGCGGTGGTGGACGATGTGGTTCATCACGAATGAGCGCATCACGGCGACCTTCGGCATCGTGAAATAGACCTGCTCGCCATTGCGCATCGTCCAGTTCTCCATAAACCGTTCGTCCGGCGAACTTCTCAGCGCAGCGATGGCTTCGACAACGTTCTTGTCGAGATATTCGACAAGTGCCTCGGTCGTTGTCAGCTCGTACGGCTTGTAATCCATCTTTGAAAAGTCGAGCTCGGAGTGTTCCATCGTCGATGGTGTCCAAGCGAACATTTCGGCGATGTGGCTGGCCAGGCGGCCGAACGTCATCGACTTTTCATGCGGTTTCCAGTCGAACTTGTCAGCAGAAATTCGTTCCAGACAGGTGCGGGTGACGGCGGCCTCCTGCTCGATTTCGGCGATCAATGCGGCGGCGATATTGTTTGAACTGACGGCGGTTGAACTCATAAAAGAATCTCACTCCTTTAGACTTGAATTTAGATCGGAGGAGGATAATAGCGCAGGTGTTTCACGGATGCAACGCCGAGCGAAGGGTAGGCATCGGTGGAACGCCGGCATCGTGCCGGCGTGGGAACAGAAGGTCGCAAAACCGGTGATTGTCTCGACGATACGAATTCTGTCGACGCGAGCGTCCAGTTGCCGGCAGGATGCCGGCGTTCCTATGACTTCAACAACTGCTTCGCAATAACAACCCGCTGGATTTCCGACGTGCCTTCGCCGATCGTGCAAAGCTTTGAGTCTCGCCAGTATTTTTCGGCAGGATAATCTTTCGTGTAACCGTAGCCGCCGTGGATCTGCACGGATTCTTCGGCGACCTTTACGGCGATCTCGGATGCAAACAACTTCGCCATCGCGGACTGCTGGGTCGTCGCCTTACCGGCATCCTTCAGCGCGGCAGCCTTTAGTGTCAGCAGCCGGGCAGCTTCGATCTGCGTCGCCATATCCGCGAGCTTGAATTGTATAGCCTGAAATTCCGCGATCGGCCGTCCGAACTGGTGTCGCTCTTTCGCATATTTGACGGCCGCTTCGTAAGCTCCTTGTGCGATCCCGACGGACAATGCGGCGATCGAGATACGCCCGCCATCGAGCACCTTCATGCATTGGAGAAATCCCTCGCCCTCGGTCCCAAGCATGTTCTCCTCGGGAACGTAGCAGTCTTCAAAAACAACAGACGCCGTTTCTGACGCCCGCATACCAAGTTTGTTCTCCTTCTTGTCCGATCGAAATCCTTCCATCGACTTGTCGAAAATAAACGCCGAGATCCCGCGATTACCCTTCGCCTTGTCTGTAACTGCAACGGCGACCAGCGTCTCGCATGCGATCGCGTGAGTGATGAAATTTTTTGAGCCGTTTACTTTCCAGCCACCATTCGAGCGGACCGCGTTCGTTCGGGTTCCCGCCGAATCAGAACCGGCCTGCGATTCTGTCAGGCCCCACGCCCCAAAGGATTCACCGCGTGCCAGCGGAACGAGATACTTCTGTTTCTGCTCCTCGCTGCCGAACACGTAAATGTGATTTGAGCAAAGCGAGTTGTGCGCGGCGACGGAAAGTGCCACTGCTCCGCAGACGCGACCGAGCTCTTCGATGATCGTCGCGTACTCGACATACGCCATCCCCGATCCGCCGTACTCCTCGGGAAACAAAACGCCAAGCAGGCCGAGTTCGGCAAGCTTTGGTCGAAGTTCTTCCGGAAAATGCTGAGTCTCGTCCCATTCAAGAGCGTGCGGTGCGATCTCGCTTTCGGCGAATTCACGGACGCTGTATTTGATCTGAAGCTGTTCTTCGTTTAGCTCAAAGTTCATATCGGCTGTTAAGTATTATAATCTCATTTAGTGGGCAGTTGTCAGTTGTCGGCGCGATGAAACGCCGGCATCCTGCCGGCGTGAGGCAATTGCCTGACAAAGCGTGGACGGCTCCATTCGGTAATTACTGTTTTCCGCCGCAAGCGGCGCGGCCGGCAGGATGCCGGCGTTCCATCTGACTGATATGACCTGGCAAAACAACATCCTCACGACCGACTCTCAGATCGCCGAGCTTCTGCGCGAAACAAAACGCATCGCGGTGCTAGGTATTAAGCCCGAATCGCATTCGTCGCAACCGGCTTTCTACGTCTCGAAATACATGCAGAACGCTGGTTTCGAGATCGTACCGGTACCGGTCTATTACCCCGACGTCACTGAAATTCTCGGTCAAAAAGTTTATCGCGACCTTCGCGACGTTTCGGGCGATATCGACATGGTGAATGTCTTTCGCCGCGACACCGATATACCAAAACACGTCGACGAGATTATTGCAGCGCGACCGAAATCAGTTTGGATCCAGTTAGGAATTAGAAACGACGATGCCGCGGAAGCGTTTGCGAAAGCAGGGAT
>JANPJL010000174.1:0-26568 GCA_031425495.1 Acidobacteriota bacterium | reverse complement strand
GATGAGGAAGGTTGGCGATCCGTTCGCCTCACTGTAGAAGGCTTTAGCTCGGAAGGTTCCGCCGCGCCAATCGATGTTCAGATCATCGATCGCAAGATTCCAGAGCAGATCGCCTTTCGTCTGCAGGTAGCACGGCGTGATCAGAACCGAGTCGACACCGACGGCCTTGAGCGCCTTCGGAAGCGCTCCGGCGACATCGCCCAACCCGCCAGTCTTGGAATAAGGAACCGCCTCCGCTGAGATAACCGCAACACGCATAAATAGCTAGTGGTCAGTTGTCGGTGGTCAGTTGTCAGATAGCTCTGAAACCAACCTCCGCCACTGACCACTGACCACTGAAAACTGACAACTGACTAGGTCTGCATCGAAGCTAGGAACTCGGCGTTCGTCTTGGTCTTACTTAGACGCTCGAGGACGACTTCCATCTGCTCGACGGGTGACAGCGGATTCAGCACGCGGCGCATCACCCAAATGCGATTGAGGTCTTCTTTGCCGATCAGCAATTCTTCCTTACGTGTGCCCGACCGCTGCAGATCGATCGCGGGATAAAGCCGCTTGTCCGACAACCTGCGGTCCAGATAGATCTCCGAGTTACCAGTTCCCTTGAATTCTTCAAAAATGACATCGTCCATTCGGGATCCGGTATCGATCAAAGCGGTTGCGATGATTGTCAGACTTCCGCCTTCTTCGATATTCCGGGCCGCACCAAAGAATCGCTTGGGTCGCTGCAGCGCGTTCGAATCGATACCACCAGAAAGGATCTTCCCGGACGGCGGCACCACCGCGTTGTGTGCACGAGCCAACCGCGTGATCGAATCGAGCAGGATCACAACGTCGCGCTTATGCTCGACCAAACGCTTCGCTTTCTCAATGACCATGTCGGCAACCTGGACGTGACGTGTGGGCGGTTCGTCAAAGGTTGAGCTAATAACCTCGCCCTTCACCGTCCGCTGCATGTCCGTAACTTCCTCGGGCCGCTCATCGATTAACAAAACGATCAGCGTCGTTTCCGGATGGTTCTCCGTCACGGAATTTGCGATCGTCTGCAACAGCATCGTCTTACCCGTTCGGGGCGGTGCGACGATGACCGCACGCTGTCCTTTACCGATCGGTGTTACCAGATCCATCACGCGTGCCGCGATATTGTCAGTTCCGACCTCCATCTTGAGCTGCTCATCCGGATAAAGTGGCGTCAGGTTGTCAAAGAAAACCTTCTCTCGCGACTGTTCCGGCGCCTCGAAGTTGATCGCCTCAACCTTGATCAGAGCAAAGTAACGCTCGCCCTCTTTCGGCGGACGGATCTGTCCGGAAACTGTATCGCCTGTTCGAAGATCGAACTTTCGGATCTGCGAAGGGCTGACATAGATGTCATCGGGGCCGGGAAGATAATTGTATTCCGGGGCACGAAGGAAACCGAATCCGTCGGGAAGTGTCTCGAGAACGCCTTCCGAAAAGATCAGTCCACTCTTCTCCGTCTGTGCGGCGAGGACCTTAAAGATCAGCTCTTGCTTACGCAATCCACTCGCGCCTTCAATCCCCATGCCTTTAGCGATATTCGTTAGTTCGCTTATCGACATGTCTTTCAGATCGGAGATATTCAGTAGCTCAGATCCCGTATTGGGCGAGCTGTTCGACCTGCTATCCGAATCGGCCCTCGCGTCGTTGCTAGGCCTGGAGTCATTGTCCGGCCCACCATCGTTGTTCGGGGTGCCGTCACCGCTCGTCTCGGCTTCATCTCCGTTCATAACTTCCTCGCCTTCGGGGCCTAGATCATCGGCTTTCGCCATCTTCGCCCTGCCGCGTGGTGTTGTCTTTGTAGTTGCCATTGTCTTTCCGTTTGATTTGAAACATTAGAGGGATTCGACTCGACGCCAGAATTCTAATTGTTTCGAAGAGTTAAGCTTTCAAATGCTTGAGATTAGGTGGAGCTAGTTAGTATGGATTAGTCTGTAGTATAAATGCGTCCTGAGCGGTCTCAAGAATCCTCGAGTATCTTAAGGGATACGTAGATTATTACTATAACAAAACGAATAAAGCAAATAATACTTCGGAAATTTCTCCTTCACTGCTAAGCCAAGGCGGCGATGATCTCAGACCATACCTGATCACGCCCTTTTCCCGTCCTGGCCGAGTATTCGATCACCTTACTACCCGGCATTTCCTTCCTGATCAGGCGGAGCTGCTTGCTTAGCTCATTCGCCGAAAGTTTATCTGATTTCGTAGCAACCACGACATGTTTCTTCTCGTGAAATACGAGCCACTCGTGAAGCTGTAGATCCAGCTTTGACGGTTCATGCCGTGAATCAACAAGTTGGATGCACAACGCGAGAGTCTCGCGCTCGGAAAGATAATTCTCTGCCATCCGGCCCCAATCTGCCCTCATTGTCTTTGATACTTTAGCGAAGCCGTATCCCGGCAAGTCGGCGAAATAGAACGCGTCATTTACGAGAAAGAAATTGATGCTCTGGGTGCGTCCCGGCGTATTGGACGTTCGAGCCAAGCCTTTCCTTTGCAATAGTGAATTTAGCAACGACGACTTGCCGACGTTCGAGCGGCCCAGGAAAGAGATCTCCTGGATTCGGTCGGTAGGCCAATGCGCGCTTTCAAACGCGCTCTTAACAAATTCGGCGGACGTTATCTTCATTCAGGTCAATTATACGGCAATCATCCGACAGGGTAACCCCCGGGCGCAAAAATGCCTTCGCTTGTCGACGAAGGCATTTTTGAACTTACTTGACTCATTCGACGGACGTTATGATCTCCGCCGGTGGAGCATCGGCCTTCCAAAGCTGGGGGGTATCGAGGACCTCGTCCGGTTTGTCGGGCTCGATCGCGAAGTGCAGCACCTCATCGATGGTATCGACAGTGTGGATGGTCAGATCTTCGCGGACCTCTTCCGGCACATCGGCCAAGTCCTTTTCATTCTCCTTCGAGAGGATCAACGTTTTCAGTCCGAAACGGTGTGCGGCCAGCAGTTTCTCCTTCACTCCGCCAATCGGGAGGATCTTACCGCGGAGGGTTATCTCACCCGTCATCGCCACATCATGCCGGGCACGTTTCTTCGTCAATGCAGAGACCATCGCTGTTGCGATCGTAATTCCGGCACTCGGGCCATCCTTCGGGATCGCGCCTTCCGGGACGTGAATGTGAAGGTCCTTCTCACGGAAATCTTTCGGATCGATACCGAGTTCGATCGCACGAGAGCGGACACAAGTCAGCGCTGCGCGAGCGGATTCCTGCATGACTTCGCCGAGTTTTCCGGTCAAAGTGACTTCGCCTTTACCCGGAACGAGTGTCGCCTCAACCTGAAGAACGTCACCGCCGACCTCGGTCCACGCCAATCCGTTGACTAAGCCGATCTCACTCTTCCGAGCGATATCCTGCTTACGGAATCGAATGGTGCCGAGCAGCTCGCGGACCTTCTCTGCGTCGATCACGACGCGGAATTCTTCTTTCTCCTCCGATTGGACGTACTTGCGTGCGATCTTTCTAAGGCACGAGCCGATCTCGCGTTCAAGATTACGAACGCCGGCCTCACGCGTGTAGTGGCGTATCGTCTCAAGAATACCGTCGTCGGTGAATTTAACTTTCTCCGGGTCGATGCCGTTCTGCTCGCACTGTTTGCTGATGAGGTGGCGTTTCGCGATCTCAAGCTTTTCCCGTTCCGTATATCCCGAAAGATTCAGGATCTCAAGGCGGTCCTGCAGAGGCGGCGGGATCGTATGAAGCACGTTCGCCGTTGCAATAAAGAAAACGTGCGAGAGATCGTAATCAACATCGAGATAGTGATCCCGGAACGTGTGATTCTGTTCTGGGTCGAGGACCTCAAGCAATGCAGATGACGGGTCGCCTCGGAAATCTCGACCGAGTTTGTCGACCTCATCCAGCAGGATCACTGGATTGGTCGTCCCAGCTCGCTTCATCAACTGCACGATCTGTCCGGGTAAGGCTCCGATATATGTCCGACGATGGCCGCGAATTTCAGCTTCATCGTGTACGCCGCCGAGTGCGAGTCGGACGAATTTCCGCCCTGTCGCCCGGGCGATCGATTTTCCAAGCGACGTCTTACCGACACCGGGCGCACCGACAAAGCAGAGTATCGTTCCCTTCGGATTCTCGACTAGTTGCCGAACTGCAAGGAATTCAAGTATGCGTTCCTTGATCTTATCGAGCCCGTGATGATCTTCGTTGAGCGTCTTCTCCGCTTCGCCCAGATCATCCAACTCCTCAGACTTCTCCTTCCATGGAACGTTGATGAGCCAGTCTAGGTACGTCCGCGAGACGGTCGTTTCCGCCGACATGGGAGGCATCGCCTCGAGCCGCGAGAATTCCTGCAAGGCCTTCTCCTTCGCCTCGTCGGTCATCCCGGCTTCCTCGATCTTCTTCTTTAGATCCTCGAGTTCTGCCTTTTCGTCCTTTCGGCCAAGCTCCTTGTGTATCGCCTTGATCTGTTCATTCAGGTAATACTCGCGCTGATGCTTGTCCATCTGCTTCTTAGTGCGCGAATGGATCGACCGGTCGAGCTGTCGTTTCTCGATCTCGGTCTCGAGAATATCAACCAGCTTTTGCAGACGCTCGGACACCGAGATCGTCTCCAGCAGTCCCTGCTTCTCTTCAACCGATATTCTCAGGTGCGACGACATCGCGTCGGCGATCTGCGCCGCTGAGATTCCGCGAAGCGACGCGTGAAGTGCATCTGTGTAGGCGTCGGGCGAAACGCGCAGAAACTGTTCGACGAGCGTGTGAATCTTTTGCAGTAATCCGTCAGTGCGATAACCCGATTCGTCACTCGACGTTATCTTCCTCACATGGGCATAGAACATCCCGTCGGCGTCCTGTTCGACTCGCACGGATTCACCGCGCTCGCGCCCTTCGACTACTACCTTGATCTGGCCGTTATCTTGGCGCTGGGCTTGGAGAATCCGACCCAAGGTTCCGATCATGAAGATCTGGCCGGATGTTGGTTCGTCGATGGTCGCGTCGTGCTGGGTCGCTAGAAAAATATCGCGGTCCCCGGTCATCGCCTCTTCGAGAGCGCGGACTGACGATGGTCGACCGATCTTGAACGCGACTTTGGTGGACGGAAATATAACGACGTCGCGAATAGGCACCATCGGATAACGTCTAATGTCCGAAGGCATTTGATCTGTAAATTCTTGCATATCAGGGGGACGCGATTTTTAGAGTCCGTTTGGGACAGGGGCTGAATATATTTACGCAAAATTAACTACGAAAAGCAACAAAAACGGTTCGCGTAAGTAAACGCCTATTGCCGGACGCGTTCTAGTTTTATTTGTCGCATCCATTCGTATTAGGAAAGTGTGAGAAAGTGACAGGTTTTCACTTCGATAGGCGAAGCTAAGCAGTCGGTAATACCCGCGCTCAAACGCCCGGATCGAGCCGGGCGTTCTTATGATCAGAATAAAGGCTCGTTACTACGCCGCCTCTTCGATCCGCGGTCCGATAAGATCAAAGACCGGAGCCTTGCCGTCGACATGGTCTCGTGTGATCACCAGATCCTTGACCTTCTTATCACTGGGTAAGATGTACATCGACTCAAGCAGGATCTCTTCCATTATCATCATCAGTCCGCGAGCACCTACTTTGCGCTTTTGAGCTTGTTCGGCGATCGCGCTCAAAGCATCGTCCGTGAATTTGAGTCCAATATTGTCGAACTCGAATTTGCGTTGATACTGTTTGACGAGTGCGTTCTTCGGTTCCGTCAAGATCTGAAGGAGCGCAGCCTTGTCCAACTCCTGAAGCGTGCCGATCACGGGCAGGCGGCCCACAAACTCCGGGATCAACCCGTAATGGATCAAGTCTTCCGGCTCGAGTTTATTTATCGATTCGTTCTGTCGCTGCGATTTGGTTTTGATCTCTGCCTGGAAGCCGAGCGACTTGGCACGCATGCGCTTCTCGACGACCTTCTCTAAACCGATGAAGGCTCCGCCGCAAATAAACAATATGTTCGTTGTATCGAGCTGCGTGAACTCTTGCTGCGGATGCTTGCGTCCGCCGCCGGTCGGGATGTTCGCCGTCGTACCTTCGAGGATCTTCAAAAGAGCTTGCTGTACGCCTTCACCCGACACGTCGCGGGTGATCGAGGGATTGTCGTCCTTTCGGCAGATCTTGTCGATCTCGTCGATATAGATGATTCCCTGCTGAGCTTTCTCGACGTCGTTACCGGCCGCCTGGAGAAGTCGAAGCAGAATGTTCTCGACATCTTCACCGACGTATCCGGCTTCGGTGAGACTGGTCGCGTCGACGATGCAGAAAGGAACGCTCAACACGCGGGCAAGCGTCTGAGCAAGTAGCGTCTTGCCGGTACCTGTCGGCCCGATCAAGAGAATATTGGATTTCTGAAGCTCGATATCGGAGCGACGCTTTGCGAGCTCGAGGCGTTTGTAATGCTGGTACACCGCAACCGAGAGTCGCTTCTTTGATTCGTCCTGCCCGATCACATACTCATCGAGGAAGCCTCGAATGTCTTGAGGCTTCGGCAGCGTCGCCCGCGTCGCCGTCGTATCCGTTTGCTCATCATCGTTGATGATCTCGTTGCATATGTCGATGCACTCGTTGCAAACATAGACGCCCGGACCGGCGATCAATTTCTTAACGTCATTCTGCGACTTGCCGCAAAACGAGCAACAAAGAAGTTCTTCAGGTCTGCGGAAATTTGCCATAAAACAAAGTCGTCAGTTGTCGGTCGTCAGTTGTCAGTTCCCGCTCTGTCTAATTGAGCGGGACAAACCGTTCAGCATCCTCCCTATCTCGGCTGCATCTTCGAGAAGCCGCTCGACCCTGGACGTCTCAATATAGCCGAGGTTAACGGCAATCTGAAGCTGAGTCTCGGCTTCCATAAGAGAACCGTATGCAAACGATAGGTGGTGAACAAATTCTTTGTTAGAGTCGCGGCCCTGACCCTCCGCAATGTTCGACGGAATAGATACGACCGCCCGCCTAATTTGACTTTGCAATCCAAACCTTTCTGACTGAGGGAAAACTTCAGTTGCACGATAGATCTCAGTCACAAGGTGCATTGCCTTTTGCCAAACAACCAATTCTCGATAACCGTGGGAAGCCATCTTTTCTGACTGAAAACGGAAAACTGAAAACCGACAACTGACAACTATTTCTCTCTATGCTCTATCACTTCGTCGATCAAGCCATATTCCTTTGCCTGCTGCGGCGAAAGGATCCTGTCGCGTTCAACATCTTTCTCGACCTGCTCGAATGTCTGGCCGCTGTGGTTGGCAATGATGCGCGATGTCATTTCGCGCATTCTTAAAATTTCCTCGGCCATGATGCGGACGTCAGTCGCCTGTCCCGATGCACCGCCGGAAGGCTGGTGGATAAGTATACGCGAATGAGGTAGAGCAAATCGCTTACCCGGTGCTCCCGCTGCGAGCAGCAGAGCACCCATTGATGCACACTGCCCGACGCAGATCGTCGTCACGTCGTTCTTGATGAACTGCATCGTGTCGTAGATCGCCATGCCCGCCGTGATCGAACCGCCGGGAGAGTTGATATAGATATTGATGTCGCGCTCCGGATCTTCGGCTTCTAGAAACAAAAGCTGTGCGACAAGCAGGTTCGCGATCATGTCGTCGATCGGAGTGCCGATAAAGATGATGCTGTCCTTGAGAAGGCGTGAGTAGATGTCGAACGCCCGCTCACCGCGGGACGTTTGTTCGACAACCATTGGAACTAAAGCCATATAATTTTCTCTCAATAAGTGCCGGTTTATTTACTTCAGGATTTGTCTAAGAAGAATCGCGGACGATTGCAGATTCTACACGTATCCGCGTCAAATGCAAGCAAGTTTTTGCCCGCCTATATTATCAATCCGCTAGTCCGCCGACTTCGCCGCTTTCTTCGCCGGAGCCTTTTTCTTTACTGCCTTCTTCGGCTCGTCTTCTTTTGGTTCGCCAGCTTCCGCGGGCGTCATCGTTTCATCGACCCACTCAGCCTCAATTACACTTGCCTTACCGAATAGGGCCTCAATCGATTTGCGTGTGCGAAGGTTGTTCTCGATCGTGCTGTCGCCGCCCTGTCGTTCAAGTGATTTACGAACCTCATCCGGAGTAGTTCGATAGTATTCGGCCATCTTGCTGATCTCTTCGTCGATCTCGACGGTCGAGACCTCAACTTTCTCGGCCTCCGCGATCTTCTCCAGAAGCATGGCACCCCGGACGTCGCGCTCGGCCTGCGATTGCATCTGGTGAAAGGCCATCTCGATGAAATTGTTATCGACCGTTTTTAAGTCCACCCCGCGCTGCTGCAGATCGTTTGCAAAGTTATTGAGCAAATTTCGGGCTTGATTTTCAATGAGCGTCTTCGGCACCTCAAACGCGTTCTCTTCGATCAGCTTCGCGATCGCATCGGTTCGAGCTCGGGCGTCGGCGTCCGATTTTGCGTAGGTCTCAAGGTCCGTACGCAGCTTCTTTCTGAGATCCGAAAGCGATTCGTAGCCTTCGTCAAGACTCTTGGCCCACTCGTCGTTCATCTCCGGAGTCTCACTGCGGCCGATGGTCTTTACCTTTGCCTTATAGTGGACAGTCTTACCGGCAAGCGCCGGTGATGAGAACTCTGCCGGATAAGAAACCGTGAATTCTTTCTCCTCGTCTGCATTGACCCCGATAAGGTTTTCAGTAAACGACTTTTCGATCACCTCATCGCCGAGAACGACTTCCAGGTCGTCGGCCTTTATCGGATCTGCATCGGGTTCGTCATCGAACACGCCTTCAAGATCAGCAATGACAGTGTCACCCATTTCCGAAGCGCGTCCCTCGACGGGTATAAGTGCAGATTCCTTATTCAGGCGGCTGGCGATCAGGTCTTCGATCTCGGCGTCTTCGACGGGCTTTACGCGACGTGTTACTTCGATGCCTTCGTATTTCGGCGCCGGAATCTCGGGCATTACTTCGACATGAACGTGGAGGGCCAGCGTTTGCGATCCATTGACTTTTGCGTTCTCGGCGTCGTCGATATGCAGATGCGGCTCAGCGAGCGGCTGAAGCTTATGTTCCTCTATCGCCTCGGACACCATCGTAGGAACAACTTGCTGAAGCACCTCGCTCTTGATCTCATCCTTGAAGCGAAGGCGAACAACATCCAGCGGGGCGTAACCCTTGCGAAAACCCGGAACGCTCGCTGCACGGGCATATTTCTGGCTTACCTTACCGTAAGCGTCCTTTAACGAAGCGGCATCGATCTCAATATGGATCTCGCGCTGTGTCGGCGAAATTTCTTTTATCTCGGTCTTCATCTACGAAAAAAGGATAACCAACGGTCGGTTAAAAGTCGAACGGCTATCAGTCGTCAGTGGTCGGTTGTCAGTTGTCAGTTGTCAGTTCGCGGTTGTTAGTTGTTGGATCTCAGGTATAAAGAGAATCGGTGGTCAAGTTGCCTTACTGACAACTGACCACCGACAACTGACGACTAAGATTGGTGCCGAGGGCGAGACTCGAACTCGCACGTCTTTCGACGCTAGATCCTAAGTCTAGTGCGTCTGCCAATTTCGCCACCTCGGCATTCCCATTTTGGATTTTGGATTTGGGATTTTGGATTTGACGTCCCATCACCCTTTCTTTGTCCAATTAGAAATGTACCTAAGGACAGCGCCATTTGTCGAGAGAGCCTCAAACAGAACATCAATCCAAAATCCAAAATCTAAAATCCAAAATGGCAAATCACTTCTTAAGGTACTTGCGGTCGTACTCTTCCCACGACAGGTTGAAGTCACGCTCGTCGTCGATGTATCCAACCGCCGGGCCGGCGCCGACGTACTTATTCTCCGCCTTTTTGAAAAGCCGGTACCCGCCGTAGCCCGCCGCGGCCAACATACCGATCCAGAATCCATACCAAAGAAGCGACGTGATCAAACCGAACAGCCAAAAAAACAGCATCACTCCGAACATCAGGCCAAGGATCGCGAGAATTATTTTTATAAATTTCATGGTCAAACCTCCAACCTGTTTGCTATACGAAATCGACGCGAGGTTGTTCGTGCAAAATTTCAGCCTGTCGTATAATCCAGCATTGCGAGCGGGACGGGTAAAAGCTTTGAGAACGATCATCACAATAAAAGACGTGGCCGATGCGCTTGGTGCCCCCCTTTCCGGACCGGGCCTATCCCCAGTAACGGATGTCACTCACGACTCGAGACAGGTTCGCGAGGGGACTCTTTTCGTCGCGATCAAGGGGCATACAATGGACGGGCACCGGTTCGTCGAAGACGTTATCCGTCGGGGCTCAGTCGGCATCATTTCCGAATACGATCCGCCGGATGAATTTGCACGAGTGTGGATCAAAGTTGCTGATGCCCGCGAAGCCCTCGCAAAAGCCGCCGCAGTCATCAACGGAGACCCGTCGAGCAGGCTTGACCTTGTCGGTGTCACGGGCACCAACGGTAAGACGACGACAACGTATCTTTGTTTCGCTCTTGCCGAAGCCGCAAGCATTCGTCCCGCGATGCTGACCACGGTGGAGTACCGTATTGGCGAACGCACCGAGCCGGCTGTAAGAACGACTCCCGAAGCCTCCGACACAAACCGGTTTCTTCGTGAAGCGGTAGAGAACGGATGTGCGATGGCTGTAATGGAGACGTCCTCGCAGGCGATCGATCTTCACCGCTGTGACTGGCTGCATTTCAAGGTCGCGGTCTTTACTAACCTCACCCGCGATCACCTTGATTACCATCACACGATGGAGAACTATTTCGACGCGAAGAAAAAACTCTTTGACGGTCGTCTCGGCGAGGCACCTCGGTCATGCGTGATAAACATCGACGACGAATGGGGCGTGAAACTCGTAAAAGAATTGCGAGCGGCTGGCCAGCGGGTTGTGACGTTCTCCCTCGTCGAAGCGGCTACGGACGATCTAGGCCCGGATCTGTCTGCCGGTGAGGTCGAGGTCTCGCTGATCAAGGGCACTTCATTTCAGCTTCGTACGTCGCATGGTGACCGGCGTGTCACCTCTCCACTTGTAGGTAGACCGCACGTCTACAATATGCTCGCCGCGACAGCAACGGCGCTTGAACTCGGATACGATCTCGACTCGATCGTGTCGGGCCTTTCCACTTGTGTCGGAGCTCCCGGTCGTTTCGAACGTGTGCCTCACGACGGAGATTTCGCGATCGTAGTGGATTACGCCCACACCGATGACGCCTTGCTGAATACTCTAAAGACCGCACGTGAGCTGACAGATGGCCGGATCATTACTGTTTTCGGATGCGGCGGTGACCGAGATAGAACTA
Organism: Acidobacteriota bacterium; assembly: GCA_031425495.1. Lineage (GTDB taxonomy): Bacteria > Acidobacteriota > Blastocatellia > Pyrinomonadales > Pyrinomonadaceae > OLB17. The sequence continues at coordinate 15,311 of JANPJL010000174.1, read as the reverse complement.
AGAGGGTCCCGATGGGCCATATTGCAGCGGAGCATAGCGATCTGGTGTTTATCACGTCGGATAATCCGAGGACCGAGGACCCGCTGAAGATCATCGCCGAGATCGAAGCCGGTGTTGCGCCGGTTGGAACAAAGTTTCAAGCTATATCGGATCGACGGGACGCGATCTACGCGGCGGTTGCGGCTGCGAGTGATGGTGACGTGGTGATAATTGCGGGGAAAGGGCACGAGACCTACCAGGTCATCGGAAACGACAAGTTTCACTTCGACGATCGCGAGGTTGCCGCGGAAGCTCTATCTACGTTGAAGGATTATTAGCGGCAGGCTCCTTGCCGTGCGTCTCAACGAAGTTTGCGAGAAATTCTTTCTGAGCTTCGGAGAGGCTCAAAAAGTTTAGGGCAAAGCCTATCTCATAAACAAAGTTCGCTACCTGGCCGAGAAACTCGACCTTCATTCCGTCGCTTAATGGGATGAACATCTTAACCAGTTCGCCTTCGGTTACATCCACTTCTGACAAGATAAAGCACCCCTCTTTGCTAACATCGCTGAGCGTACCCACCCGACGGCCGTAGTGGTTCTCCCATTCGACATCGATGCTGACTGCATATCTTTTTGCGGCCCGCCGATCATCGCTTTTCCGTCTATCAAGTTCCGACATACCTATTGTTCTTCGCCGTCCGTTTTTGCTGATGCGTCTCTGTAAGTTAAGTAGTAATAGACAGGCAATCCCAGAAGTATCAGCCCTATGCCGACAAAAGACTGCGTCGGCGATGTCATCACTGTGTTGATAAGCAGCCATCCGGCGACCAGCAGGAAGACGACGGGCACAACCGGATAGCCCCAGGCACGGTAGGGTCGCTCGGCGTCGGGATACCGTCGGCGAAAGACGAACACCGACGACGTCACTAGGGCGTAAAATATCCAGGAGCCGAATACCACATAATCCGTTAACGTGTCGAAAGAACCTGAAAGGGCGAGTATCGACGCGATGACACCCTGAAACAAAAGCGCGCGGACCGGAACACGGGTGACCGACAAGCGGCCAAGGGACGGAAACATCAGGCGGTCCTGCGCCATCGCGTACGGAACGCGGGATCCCGAAAGGATCGATGTATGGAGTGTGCCGAGGGACGAAAGCATCAGTCCAACGGTAAAGAGTGCGATGGACAATCCAACCGCAAAGCTCGCAGCGTCTCCCCCAAAAAAGTTTCCGACCACGACCTTCGCCACCGACGAGCTGGCAGGTACGTTCGCGATCGTTGTCGGGTCGAGGACGTAAAAATATGCAATGTGAACAAAGACGTAGAGAAAGATGATCAATATCGTGCTGCCGATGATCGCGAGCGGAATGTTCCGGCCCGGTTCCTTGACCTCACCGGCGACAAACGTAAGGTTGTTCCACCCGTCGTAACCCCAGAGTGCACCAAGCATCGCCGCACCAAACCCGGCAGCGAATGTATAACTTGCGGATCCATACCGGGCGGACTCGGATACACCTTCGCACGCACCGCCGCTTTCGATCATCGAAAAATGCGAAAAATCACCGGTCGCCCAAATGAAAGCTCCGAAACCTACGAAGACTACAAGCGCGATCTTCACCCCAGTCAGGACCGTTGCGATCTGACCGCTGAGCGCTACCGTCGCTGCGTTTAGCGTCGTAAAAATAACGATCATCATTAACGCAACAACCTGGATCATCGAGATCTCGATCAGAGATGTCTTGAAGAGCACGGCGCTTCCCAAACTCCCGCCGCCAAGGAAATCGTTCAGCCCGATCGCGAACGCCATTCCGGCCGCAGCCTGTGATCCGGGTTTGGCAATAAACATCTGCATCCACCCGAACAGAAAACTCGAAAGCCGCCCGTAAGCGTCGCGCAAGAAAATGTATTCGCCGCCAGCCTGCGGCTTCATTGCGGTGAGTTCGGCGTACGTAAGAGCACCAGCAAGCGACAACAGTCCCGCGGCGATCCAGGCGATTAGGACCCACGTGGGATCGCCCACGTTACACGTCATGACGCGGGCCTTTAGAAAAACTCCCGTGCCAATAACGTTCCCGATTATCACGGAGATCGCCGCTATCAAACCTAGTCCGCGGATCAAGGTAACTCTCTCGTTCGTGTTTGGGTCCATAAATAAAAAGAGACCGGAGGCTCGCTGTATGTTACGCGAAAATCAGCAAGTTGTCAGTTTTCCGCATGATAGAATCAACGCCGTGCGCGAGATCGATCTTAACGTAGACCAACTCCTTTCTGCCCTATTTCTCATCGAGGAACGCGAGGTGGTCTGCATTCTCGATAGCTGCGCTACGCGACATCTCGGCTCTCACCTTCTCATCGCGGGGGTTCGGCCCGTCGAAGTTCTCGAGCTTGCCGGCGAAAACGCTAAGGACACACTCGGAGTGATCGACGATCGATTCTCGGGAGAGCTCGCAGCGATCTTTACGCTCTCGTACGCCTTCGGCCGAAAGCTTCAGGGAGTGTCGGCGAAGCATGCCCCTGGCGACGCTTCCGAACCAGACGCGTTCCTCGCACTTTTTGATGTCCTGATCATTCACGATTACGACAGCGGCCGCACGTTCTTAACCGGTAACGAGCAGCGGTTCGATCAGATCCTCGACCTCGCAACGAAGCCGTCGCACCACGAAGGTGGATCTAGGTCGTCCAGCGGTCACACCCGAACACACGCGACTTCCAATTTCACTCAGTCCGAATATCATGCCGCGGTCGAGCAGATTCGCGAGCACATACGAGCCGGAAACACTTACCAGACCAACCTCACTCAACAGCTCCGCGTCCGGATGCCAGATGATGTCACGCCGCGCCAGATCTTTAGTCGACTGCGCCGAGAGCATCCGGCACCGTTCGCCGCATTTCTCGTCCGCAGTTCGTCAACCGTCGTTTCGGCTTCACCGGAACGGTTCTTCTGTGTCACAAAAGACAAGATGATCGAAGCTGCACCGATCAAGGGCACCCGGCGACGAGGGAAGACGGTCGAGGAGGACAAACGACTTCGTCGCGAACTTGAGTCGAGCGAAAAGGATCGCGCTGAAAATACGATGATCGTAGATCTAGTCCGTAACGATCTCGGCAGGGTATGCGAGTTTGGCAGTGTCGTCGTCGAAGAACTCTGCAAACTCGAAGAGCACCCAAGCCTCTTCCACCTTGTCTCAACGATCCGCGGACAGCTCCGCCCCGAGGTCAAGTTCTCAGAAATTCTCCAGGCCGTTTTCCCTTGCGGCTCTATCACCGGGGCACCCAAGATCCGAACGATGGAGATCATCGATCAAATTGAAACCGCCGACCGAGGATTGTCGATGGGAGCGATCGGATGTTTTGTTCCGCCGTCATGGCCCCAGATCGGTGACACACTTTTCGACGTGAGCGTCGCGATCAGAACCATGGTGATCCGTGATAGCGAGATCACGTTCAACGTTGGGGGAGGTGTGGTGATCGACAGCGACCCGGAAAGCGAATACGAAGAGTCATTGCTAAAGGCGAAAGCGCTTCTCAGCGCCATAGGCATCGCACCCGACGCGGAGTTCGTGATCGCAAATGAGGAACTTTAGGTCGACGATGGTGTCTAACCAATTGAGTCGATCAAAAAAAAGGAGGTCCTCAATGACCAAGCCTCAGATAAACGTCACACCCCTCATCGATGTACTTCTCGTCCTGCTGATTATTTTCATGGTTATTACCCCGACGAAACCTAGCTCGTTCGACGCGAAAATCCCGCAAGAGCCGACAAAGGAGCCCGCGTACCCAAATCCCCTCACGCTGATCGTTACCGCCGGCACCGACTCCACACTTCGCCTAAACAATGAAGAGCTGAATGCGACGATCTCGGATCCGGAGGCTCTGGTCAAAAGGCTTTCGTCCATCCTCGCGGCCAGAACGGAGAATCATGCCTACGCACAAACATCGAGCGGCGATGTCACGCAGCGGATCGAGAAAACCGTGTTCATCAAGGCCCCGCGACTCTTGAATTACGGGAGTGTTGCGAAGATTGTTGACGCCGTAAAACTTGCCGGCGCTGCCCCGATCAGCCTCCAGATCGACGATCTCCAGTAGCTTGCAAGACTCCAAAATGCCTGTGTTATAATTCCGCTGTGTCGGACGTTCGCTCCCGGCCCATAGAAAACCTGCTCTCCTTATCTACTTAGCGCGCCGATGGTCAATTACTACGAAACGCTAAAAGTCGCACCCAAAGCATCGAGGACCGAAATAAAATCGGCGTACCGGCGCTTGGCGCGAAAGCTTCACCCCGACAAGAACAACGGATCCGAGGAAACCGCGCGAGCATTCGCTACCATCGCGGAAGCATACGAAGTTCTCAGCAATCCAAAGGAACGAGCTGCGTACGACAACCGTATCTTGCAGGCCCAGTACAACGGTTCGACAAACGGCGATTCGGTCTTTGCTTCGTCGAACGTTCACGCGAAACGCTGGCGGCAGATGGTGTACGAACATCGCTACAACGAGATCATCGACCGGATGATCGCGGAAGAGCGTCGCGAGTCTATGGCCCTTCAACGGATAATCTTCCCGACGGTCGCCCTGTTCGTTTCGACCCTTACCGTGGCGATCTTCAAGCCTCAGATATTCATAAAGCTCGGCATCCCGGGCGTCATCATTCTCGCCACCCTTTTCATCGTCGGACTGATCCATCTCGTCGGCAGAATTCGCGAAGCACTCGAACGATACGCCTACCACGAGGGTGAGATCCACGAGTCGATAATGGAGGCGGAGGACACAGCGACGAAACCTTACTCGCGTTTCGTGGCCGGAAGTTTCCTGATTTTGGGGGTGGTCATCTCCTTCGCAGCTGGTCTTCTGATCGGAAATTTCGTGAACCTCGGATCTATCCCAAGGCCGTCGTTATTTTGGATCTCGAACCCCGAATTCCTGCTTTATCCGCCGATATTCGTTCTACTTGTCGATCTTATGCACTCGATCGCGTCCCGGGCGGAGCACTAGCGTGCTTGACGCGACGCCCCTTGCCAACTATAATTTCTACTTTCTTCAGGGGTTTAGTAAGGAATATTAATGGCTAATCATAAATCAGCAATCAAACGTGTTCGGCAGAATACGAAACGCAACGAGATCAATCGAAGCAATCGCAGCAAATTGCGAACGCAGATCAAGAAACTTCGGTCGGCATTGCTAGCAACCGACAAGAAACAGAGTGATGAACTTTTGAACCCGACCGTATCGTTGATCGATAAGGCCGTAAATAAAGGTCTCATTCACAGGAACACGGCCGCCCGATACAAGTCACGCTTGACCAAGCACGTTTCGGAACTTGCCTAGAATTTCCCCCTGTTGAGTCATAGTTTTCTCCTTTACCGGAGGCGGCCGGCGGGCTGCTTCCGGTTTTTTCGTTTGATTCGACGAGCTTTTGCAGCGTGCTACAATCCGCCTGATGCAAACCCGCCGGCAGTACAAATACTACGATCTGCTAATGGCCGCGTTCGTTGCGGTTCTTCTTTGTTCGAGTCTTATCGGCGTCCATAAGGTGTCCTCCATCGATCTGCCGTTCTACGGCGAGTACATCTACGGTGCCGGAGTGTTGTTCTTTCCGATCAGTTACCTGTTCAACGACATCATGACCGAGGTCTACGGATTCGCTCGCTCGAGGCGAGCTGTCTGGGCCGGCTTCGGAGCTCTCATCTTTGCATCCGTGATGGCATTAGCGGTCACCGCTCTGCCACCCGCTCCAACCATGTCGGCCGAACATCAAAGCGCGGTCAACTTTATCTTCGGACAGACCGCCCGGATCACGCTCGCTTCATTGGTTGCCTTCTGGGCGGGCGAGTTTATCAACTCGTTCGTTTTGGCAAAGCTAAAAGTGCTAACCGAGGGAAAATTTCTTTGGGTCCGGACGATCGGCTCTACGTTCGCCGGCGAAGCCGTCGACAGTGTTATCTTCTACCCGATTGCCTTTCTCGGTACCTGGTCGAACGAGCAGGTCGTAAGCGTGATGATCGGAAATTACTTCATCAAAGTCCTCTGGGAAGTCGTTGCAACGCCGCTCACATACTGGATCGTTAATTTCCTAAAAAAGGCGGAGCACGAAGATTTCTACGACCGCAAAACCAATTTCAATCCCTTTACATTAGAAACCTGAGCCGCCTGATTGAAGGACTGCCGAACGCGGATTCCTGTGTTAGAATCCTCTTCAAATGACGCTCACCCTCGACACTCCCATCATCGAGCTTCACAGGCACGAGATCTCAAAACTGTCCGCGCCCATGTCGCGAAAGCTTGCGATGGCTGTTGCGGGAGAGTCCGCTAAAAGCGATCTGACAGAAGCTACCGTCGAAGACCTCCTCAACTATTTTCCGATGCGCTACGAAGACCGGTCGAATCTACTTCAGATCGATCAGCTCTACGACGGCATCGAAGCATCCGTCGAACTTTACACACGCGTCTCGGGCGGTTTTCAGGTCGGCAAGAACCGGGGCCCGAAGGCACCGCCCCTCTTTATCTTTGAGATCTCATGCAGCGACGCCGAACGAACAAAAAAACCGGTGGTCGTGTGGTGGTTCATTTCAGGCAAACAGGCTCAGCACGTTATTAGTCATTACAAAACTCAGTTCGATCGCGGGACACGGTTCGTTGCCTTCGGGCGATGGGAATGGGACACCCGTCGAAATACTTTCGCCCTCAACGTAAAAAAACCCGACGAGCTGGAGGTTCTTCCCGACACGGAGTCCGCCTTATTTCCCGGCTCTGAGGTGGGCCAAACGGCGATGCCTGTTGCGAGCGATTTGAGTTCAGTATCGGATGAGTCCGACGATACCGCTGATCCTGACTTCGCGATGATCCACACCGCGCGACGGGTTCCGGTTTATCGAAAGCTTGGTCCGTTCATGACGAAGCGCCTTCGCGAGATCATGTTCGCCGTGATTCAAGACCTTGACGCGAGCTCAGTATCCGAAAACCTTCCGGACCGACTGCGCAAGGAACACGATCTGATGCCCCGTTCGGAGGCGCTTGCCGAGATACATTTTCCACCCGAAGATTCGACTATCCTCGAGTACGACACATTTCGAAGCCGCTCGCACCGCCGCCTTATCTTCGAAGAGTTTTTCTGGCTCGTGTTTGCGCTTCAGCTTATACGCGGTGAACGACAGAAGGAACCAAAGGGTACGGTGATCGAAACGACTCCGGCGATGATCGACCGGATGAAGCGGCTTGCTCCGTTTGATCTGACCCACGCCCAGGAACGTGTGATCGACCGGGTCATCGGAGACCTGACATCGGATGCGCCGATGAACCGTTTGATCCAGGGAGACGTCGGAAGCGGAAAGACGATCGTTGCTTTCATGGCGATGTATGCGGCCATCGAGAATGGCTATCAGGCCGCGCTGATGGCGCCCACCGAGATTCTCGCCGAACAACACGCGAGGAATGCCGACAGAATTTTTGAAAATACTTCGTACCGGACGTGTCTGCTTAAGGGCAGCATGCGTGTCGCGGAAAAAAGAAAAGCCCACGAGTCTATCGCGTCGGGCGAATCGCAAATAGTGATCGGGACACACGCCATTATTCAAGACGCCGTCAAATTTGAGAAACTCGGTCTCGCTGTTATCGACGAACAGCATCGCTTCGGTGTACTCCAGCGCTCCGCACTTCGGGCGTTGGGATACAACCCCGATATTCTTGTGATGACCGCCACGCCGATTCCCCGGTCGCTCGCAATGACAGTCTATGGCGATCTAGATGTGTCGGTCATCGACGAGCTTCCGCCGGGACGTACGCCTGTCAAGACCGTGGTTCTCGGTGAAGACCAGCGCGAAGGCGTTTATCGCGGTATGGAACGGGAGATAAAACTCGGTCGGCAAGTCTACATTGTCTATCCGCTGATCGAGGAATCAGAGAAAGTGGATCTGAAGGCCGCCACGATAATGTTCGAAGAACTCCGCGACAAGATCTTTCCAAAATTCCGGGTCGGGCTTCTGCACGGAAAGGTAAAAGCTGCCGAGAAGGAAGAGGTGATGAGGCAGTTCGTCAGTGGCGAGATGAATATCCTGGTCTCAACGACCGTCATCGAAGTCGGCGTTGATGTTCCGAACGCGTCGCTGATGGTCATCGAACACGCCGAGCGGTTCGGTCTATCGCAGCTTCATCAACTGCGCGGTCGCGTCGGGCGCGGAGCGGAACAGAGCTATTGCGTGCTCCTCACCGGTGACAAAAAGACGGCGGTCGCAAAAGAGCGGCTCGGGATAATGGAAGAAACAAGCGACGGCTTTCGGATCGCAGAAAAGGACTTGGAGATCCGCGGCCAGGGCGAGATCCTCGGAACGAGACAGTCCGGCATTCAGTCGTTCAAGATCGCAAACATCATTCGTGATATCGAGATACTCGACGAGGCCCGCCGTGCCGCCGAAGATTGCCTCGGCCCAATGCGAAACACGAGCGAAACCGCCGGATTGATCAAGGAAGTGAGATCCGACGCTCGCACCCGTCTCGCGAATGTCGGGTAGCCTGAACTTCTTTCTAGCTTTTTCACAGTTTCTTGGTTATATTACTCCTGCGTTCTACCCTAATTTTCGAGTCGACAACCGTGTTCCCCAAACGAAGTTAACTTCGTTATACCCTCATCCGCGGCTTGCCGGTCATTCATAAGTTCGTTAGCCCTGTAGCTTAAACGAGATGGAAAACCGCCGCCCTCCCCGATCCGATACTTCTGGCCGAAAGCCATATTTCGACCGGGACCGAAGTTCGTCTACGTTCCGCGGTGGAAGGCAAACGGACAGCGGACCAAGCCGGCCTCCGGGTCGGTCCGAATCGCCCGGAAGTGAACGACGAAACGATCGAGGCGTCCGGCCTGCGGGAGATTCTCGGACTGGCGGATTCAACCGCAGGGACGGAAATCGAGCCGACCCTGCGACGGCCGGACAGAGAGGCCGGGACGGCCGCAATCGCCCGGGTGCCGGCGGATTTGAGAAACAGGTGTACGAAGTCCGGATCACCTCCGACGCACAGATCACGGACGGGCGTCTCCGCGGAAAGAAGCTGGCAAACTCGGTATCGCCCCAAGCGATCCACACGAACAGAAAACTTCGCGAGCTCGCTTTTAAGATTCTATCGCGACGGGTCAAAGCCGCAAGGATCCTCGACCTCGGTGCCGGAGCCGGAACCATCGGGATCGAGGCTATCTCGCGCGGTGCCATGCTTGTCACTTTTGTCGAGCGATCCGCTCGAATGTGCACGTACCTTCGCCGCAATCTCAACGACCTTGAAATAAAAGACGGGCATGGCGAGGTCGTCGAGATGGAGATACTTCCCTTTCTGATAAAGGCCGCTCGCCGAAAACGGCGCTGGGACGTCATTTATCTAAATGTTCCGGAGGGCGACGAATGCGCCGCGATCCTCGAGCACCTCGGCCGCGGAAACTCCATTCCCTCCGGTGGTCTACTTCTTTACGAACACACCTCGGAAACTACCTGTCCCGACCACGTCACCAACCTCAAACGCTGGCGCACTATCGATCAGGGACAAACGATTCTCTCCGTTTATGAGAGAATTTAAATCGTTCGACGTATTGAGCCCGCACCGTTCGGTGGCCGGCTAGGTCGGCAGTCAAAATCTCGTATGCGCATCATTGCCGGCGAATATCGCGGTCGTGTCTTGAAGAGTCCGGCCGACAAACGAACGCGACCGACATCCGACAGGCTTCGCGAAACCCTATTCAATATCCTCGCCCCGAGGATCGATGAAGACACTCGCTTACTGGACCTTTGCGCCGGCACGGGAGCGATCGGCATCGAAGCACTTTCGCGCGGGGCGGAATTTGTAACCTTTGTGGATAAATCGCGAAAGGCTTGCGCTCTGATAGAAGAGAATCTGGACCTTCTCGGCATCGCCGAATCGAAGACCGAAGTGGTTGCTCTGCCCGCTGAGAACTTTACAGGCCGTGATCACAAGCACGGATGGGACATCGCATTTTACGATCCGCCCTACGATGCCAACTACGCTCTCGTGCTTTTTGAATTCGGAGCCGTTCCGTCGTCGCTGCTTAGCGATGATGGAATACTGATCGCCGAACACCATTCCAAAAACCCATTACCGGACGTGACCGGAACCCTTCGCCGCTGGCGCCTGGTGAAGCAAGGTGACACGTACCTCAGCTTTTATGAGCGGAATTAGTCGATCATGAAGATCCTCGTTTGGCTGACTCTGTGTCTGGTCTGGGGGACGACATGGATCTTTATTAAGATCGGACTTGCCGACATTCCTCCGATAACGTTTGCAGCCGCACGTTTTCTTCTCGCAGTCGCGATCCTCCTGCCGGTTATATGGATCCGAAACCTGCCCTGGCCCCGATCCGCTGCTGAATGGAAGCTGATCGCACTGACAGGTTTTCTACAATTCTCTATCAACTACAGCGCGGTGTTTTGGGGCGAGCAGTACATCACGTCCGGACTCGCAGCGGTACTTCAATCAATGATCACCGTCTTTGGTTTAGTGCTCGCCTGGATCTTCCTTCCGGCGGAACGGATCACGCCGCTTAAGATCTTCGCAGTTGTGCTGGGTCTGATCGGCGTCGCGGTCATCTTTATCGAACAGCTTCAGATCGAGAGCGTGATGGCATTCGCTGGCTGTGCCGCGATCGTCGTTGGTGCCTACATGGCAGCCCAGGCATCGATACTGATCAAGGCCCGGGGAAGCTCGCTGCACCCCGCAAGCCTCGTGTGCGCGCAAATGATCTGCGGTCTTCCGGCGATTGTTATCTACTCGCTGGTCGTCGAAGGTGATCCGCTTTCTTTCAATTGGACCTGGTCCGCTTTTGGCTGTGTTGTTTTTCTAACGGTGTTTGGCACGATCGCGGCATTTTGGCTTTACTATTGGCTATTAAGTAGAATCGAATCGACGAAGGCGATGATGATCTCGCTTGTTACTCCACTGATCGCGGTACTGATCGGAGCGATTTTTCTCGGCGAGCGACTGCCGCCGCAGACGTTGTTGGGCGGGATCCTGATCATCGGAAGTATCGGATTGATCGTGCTCCGCCGCCGAGCTCCTGAACTAACAACTAACAACTGACCACTGACCACTGACCACTGACAACTGACAACTGATGTTCTACAAATTCACAACCGCAGGCGAATCTCACGGCAAGGCGCTGGTCGCCATCGTCGAAGGTCTTCCCGCCGGACTTGAAATCGATATTGCGCAAATCGATAACGAGCTATGGCGTCGGCAGCAGGGCTACGGGCGCGGCGGCCGTATGAAGATCGAGAAGGACCAGGCGGAGGTGCTTTCGGGCATCCGCCACGGAAAAGCTCTGGGATCGCCGGTTGCGCTGATGATCGAGAATCGTGATTTCGTGCACTGGCAGGACGTGATGTCGTCCACGGCTATCGAAGTGGAACCAAAGAACCCGCGCATCGTCACTAGGCCTCGTCCTGGCCACGCGGATCTCGCCGGTGGACAGAAGTATGGAGTACGCGATCTGCGGAACGTACTCGAACGAGCCTCCGCGCGCGAGACGACGGCACGCGTTGCGGCCGGTGCGATCGCCAAGCAACTCCTGGCATCGTTCGGCATTGAGATTCGTAGCCACGTCGTAAAGCTCGGCAGTATTCCCGAGATCCCGCTTGAGTGCGGGTGGAGCCAGATCGCGGCGATTCCCATGGATTCCCCGCTCAATTGCGCCGACGATAAACTGCAGCAGCAGATGATCGCACTCATTGACGAAGCGAAAACGAATGGCGATACGCTCGGCGGAGTCTTCGAGGTCGTCGCAAAAGGCGTTGTGACCGGGCTCGGTTCTGCGTATTCGTGGAGCGAAAAACTGGACGGCCGTATCGCTCAGGCGTTCATGTCGATACACGCGGTAAAGGCAGTAGAGATCGGTACCGGCATTGCCAATGCCGGCCGGCCCGGATCGGAAGTTCATGACGAGATCTTCTGGAAGGATGAAACTGAAACGGATGCTCCTAATTCATCCTTCATCCCTCATCCTTCATCCTTTCAGTTCGTCCGAACGAGCAACAACGCCGGCGGCCTCGAGGGCGGGATCACTAACGGCGAAGAGGTTCGCGTCCGCGGCTATTTGAAACCCATCTCAACGTTGAAGAAGCCTCTTCGCTCGGTCGATATCGATTCAAAAGAACCCAGCGAGGCGGCATACGAACGGTCGGATGTAACGGTAGTCCCCGCGGCCGGGGTGATCGGCGAATCGATGCTGGCGATCGTTATCGCAAACTCGATGCGTGAAAAATTCGGCGGTGATTCGATCGACGAGATGAAAAAGAATTTCGATTCGTACTGCGCGACTATAGCCGTGTACTAAGAACAGCGCCATGGATCGATTTGCGAAGATCATTCCCGACAAGGCGATGCTGTGGCCTTCAGTAGCAGTCTTTGCGGTCACGTTTGTGTTGCAGTTTATCGATTTAACCTACCAGGCATTTCAAATCGATCCGCCACCATCCCATTCGCTCCTTGTACCTATCGCATATCTTTGGGCGGTCAGTCTATGGTTCGAAGCAGACAGTTCTAGAGAGGGCAACCGGCTTCCCTTGGATACCGGTCTCCTCCTCTCTGTCGCGTGGCTCGTACTGCTCCCGATCTACCTTATTGTCACGCGCGGGTGGGCAGGACTGATCGGCGTCGCCGGGTTCGTCGCATCGGCCATCGCTGCCTGGATCGTGGCGACGATCATACTTTTCCTATTGTTTTAGCTGAGGTTCGTCGGCGACTCACCATGAGCGTCGACGGATCGGGGCAGGGACAAACGAATAGCCATGTCGGCGAGTTCGCAAGAACTATTCGCTGGATCCAACAACTTTCTCCTTGATCGGAGCCACATTCTTTACGGGTTTTTCGTAAGTCTTACGCGGGGTCAGCGTTATGGAAGTTAACTTGAGACGAATTCGTGAGCCCTTCGCCTTTGGATCAACGGGTTCATATCCGATCATATATCCGAATTGCCCGCCCGATAGTTTCTTGCAGAAATGCGGGTCGAGATGGAAACTAAACGCGTCGGCGTAGTGCCCAAGCGATTGATCGGCGTGCCCGACCAACTCCTGATCACTTACAAAATAAACCGGGATAGACTCTTCGATCGGTTCACACCGCTCGTAGAGATCTCCCAGGACGTGACGCCGTGCGAGCGACAAAACGCTTAGAGCCATAGTTCACCTTCGATACAAAGAAAATGCCCCGGCGTTAACCAGGGCATTTTTCCTGAACACGTTCAATTACCACTTTTGACCGCGATATCCGCCGCCGCCACCGCCGCCATAACCGCCGCCGCCTCCGCCGCCGCCGCCATAACCACCGCCACCGCCACGTTGACCGCCGCGACCACCACCACCGCCGCCTCCGCCGTTGCGGGTCTGCGGTTTCGCTTCGTTGACTTTCAACTCGCGACCGTCGATCTCTTTGCCGTTCAGCTCTGCGATCGCGTTCTGGCCTTCAGCTTCCGACGACATCTCGACGAATCCGAATCCGCGCGAGCGGCCGGTTTCACGATCTTCGATAACATTTGCGGATTGAACCGTGCCGACCGTACCAAAAAGCTCGGTCAAGTCCTGGTTCGAGGTGTTAAAGGACAAATTTCCTACGTACAATTTCATTTGATTGTTTTCCTTTCCCGTCTATGAACGGAATGTCTAAGAAGCGTCGATCGCTGGCTTGGTTCTTTCTTAAAAAAAAGGAAAGGCCGGATCCTGGATACTCAAAAAACGCTGAGAGCCTAACTTCTGGTGTACTAATGGGGCCTGCTCTCGAACTTATCCAAAAACCGTTAAAGAAAAAGCGCGTTCTCTAAGAGCGGAACGCGAGAGTAGGATTGCAATGGCCTTACACTGACATCTTCGGAGCAAAATTGCAAGTATGCACCCGGTTCGTGGGCACGAAAAGGATGCGGGCACACCTATTGCTGCAGAAAGACTGGTTATAATAATGAATTTAGTTAATACACCGGCGGCTCCGCCCTCGACGCTTCAGTTAAGCAAGAAAGTTCTTGTAGCCGAGGATGAGAACGATCTCCGGAAGATGATGAAGATACTGCTCGAAATTCACGGCTTTATCGTGATCGAAGCCTCAGATGGCTACGAAGCCATCGAAAAAGCGTTGAAAGAGTCACCGGATCTGATCTTGATGGATATGGCCATGCCCGTCATGGGCGGCATCGATTCCACCCGGACCATGCGTCTCCACGAGGAATTGGATGACACACCGATCGTCGCTCTGACGGCATACGGAGATTTCTACGATCAACGTGCCCGCGACGCTGGGTGTAACGATGTGCTGCATAAACCTCTCGACTTCTCGCGACTCAAGCCTATCGTAGAGTCTTATTTGGACCAGTAGACACTTCTCCCTAAGCTTCTATTTTTTATCCCCGCTTTCCGCTTCTCGCACGCTTTGCACTTCTATACGGCCGACCTTATCATCCCTTACAAGGAGCGAGCCCACCGTGAAGCAGCAGATCGACACAGCGCAAAAACCGCCACCGGAGTCGCCTGAGCTTCGTCGTGTCCCGTTCCGTGACGCCTTTCGCTTTTGGGTAAAGCTGGGCCTCATCTCATTTGGCGGACCCGCCGGCCAGATCGCCATTATGCATCGCGAGCTCGTCGACAAGCGTCGCTGGCTAAGTGAAGAGCGTTTCCTTCACGCGCTGAATTACTGCATGCTGCTTCCCGGCCCAGAGGCTCAGCAACTGGCGATCTACATTGGATGGCTTATGCACCGGACGATCGGGGGACTCGTCGCTGGAGCATTCTTTGTTATTCCATCCATCTTTGTGCTACTCCTGCTTTCTTATATCTACGCGACGTACGGCAACCTCGCGATCGTGATCGGCGTTTTGGACGGCTTCAAACCCGTTGTCGTTGCCGTCGTCGTAGAAGCTCTCTTCAAAATCGGCAAACGGGCTCTTAAACTCAAGGTCCATTTTGCAATCGCGCTCCTGGCGTTTATAGCGATCTACTTTTTGCAAATTCCGTTTCCGTTGATCGTACTCGCGGCAGCGTTGATCGGCCTTGCCGGCACGAGTCTCCTTCCGAGTCTCTTTGATCCGAAGGTTGAGAATAATGAAAAGATCAGCGATGGCGGAGATGATGCGTCCAAATATTCTATTCGCGATGGCTTCGTACAGGAGCATACCAAACCGAACCGTTTCCGAACGATCAGCATATTGGCGATCGGGATCGCTCTATGGCTACTTCCATTTCTGGTCTTAGTGGCGTGGAGCGGTGCAAACAGCTTTTACACGGACGAGTACAAATTCTTCACGGTCGCCGCCCTGGTAACGTTTGGCGGCGCCTATGCCGTGCTCGCATACGTTTCGCAGGCC
>JANPJL010000173.1:0-4460 GCA_031425495.1 Acidobacteriota bacterium | reverse complement strand
ATATTTCAAACATTCGCTCCGGCGAGATGCCGAAAGGTTCTTCAAGAGTCTGGCGTCTATTCATCTTCGTAGACTAACTGCCTCACGAATAGTATTCTTCCCGCCTTGCTCAAAATGATCTTATTTCAGGTGACACCGGTACCATTGCTTCGTTTGACGCGACCGACTTTTAACTCTCGCCGCGCTTCTGGCCTCGACCGCGCATAATTCCGAACCCAACCAAGCCGACCGTAACGATCGAGCAGAGCCATGCGAACCAATCGCCGTATCTTACGTAAAAAGTCTGCGAACCGTCCGACTTCGCCACTGACCAAACACGCGTCGTCTCGGTGTACGGTTCGCTTGCCTCGAGGACTTCACCGCGTGGGTTTACATACGCCGTGATTCCGACATTCGTCACGCGGAGCACCGGGCGATTAGTTTCCACTGCACGAAAGACCGCATTCGCGAGATGCTGCCGTAGCACGGGTGTCGGGCCGAGGTAGCCATCGTTGGTCATTTCAATTATCACATCCGCTCCGTTGCGAACGTACTCGCGTCCCAACTCTCCAAAATGCGATTCGAAGCATATCATCACACCTGCCTTCGCATCGCCGAGCGGCAAAAGGTCGTACTCGTTTCCGTAGGAAAAACTTCCTACGAACGCGGGAACTATCGATTGAAGCGGAGCGGGTACAGACTCACCGAACGGTACGAGATAAATCTTATCATACTGACCTATCTCCTTTCCGTCTGCTCCCACTAGCACAGCCGAGTTGAAAAACTTGTCATTTGCGACGTCGGGCTCGGCTGAATTGAAGAGAACGTTGACGTCGTGCTTCGCCGCAAATGCGTGGACGAACTGCTGAAATTCTTCGTCGTCGTTGTACGCGAAGTTCATTGGCGATTCGGGGAAGATTACGGTTGTGTTCGTTGATCGTTGATCGTTGATCGTCGCTAGTGCTGATTCGGCGAGCTCGACATGTTTGGCTCGGAGGATTTTCCACTTCTCGTAGGTCAAACCGGCCATCGGGACGTTGGGCTGGATCGCGATGACGTGGTTTCCCAGATTGTGGGTCAAGCTTCCCGGCGTTCGAGGGACCCAGTAATCGTATGAGAACAAGAACAAAACGGATGCCGGACCCGTAGCGACTATCGAAGCGAAGAGCGCTGCCCGAATAGCATTTATCTCCTTATCCGGGAAGAGAAACCGGAATGAAAAAAACCAAAGTGCGTTTATTGTCGCTACGATCCAGCTGACAGAAAGGACTCCGGCTAAACTCGGCCAGAAAAAGAAAGCGGAATTGAATGCATGCGAATACCCGATCGCGTTCCAGTTATTCCCAGTCACCAAATATCGCAGGAATTCAGTAAACACCCACACGAACGGCACTGCGAGGATACCGATGTGTCCAAAGCGCCTCAGCAAGACTGACAATATCGCGGCAAAGATTCCCGAGAAAATTCCTACAATCGCTGTGAGACAAAACAGAAGGAAATAGGCAACGGGCAAAGGAAACCCTGCGTAGGTGATCGGAGCGAAGGTCAACCACCAGCATGTACCGCTAAAGAAAACAAAACCCCATAGCCAGCCGAGCACAAACGATCTGGCGCCTGACTCGCGTTCGCGATCAATTGCCCAGAGCAAAGGAACCAGTCCGATCCAAGCAAGAAACCAAAATTCGAAGTCGGGAAAGGCGAGGATGAGAAGCACAGCCGACACGACAGCGAGGGCGGCATTCTTCCCTGACGGCAGATACCGTGTTAGCTTCGGCAATTTCACCCCGTCAGTCTAGCAGGCAAAAAAACTTTCGTTCAAATTCCGTCAAGGTTCAGTCACGACATCTCAAAGTGAACGAACCCTTAAGCGCCCTGCACAAATTTTGTCAGGGACGAAATGACGGAATTTGTCATCAATCGGGATTTCGGGGGCACGAGTCAGTCAGATTGAACCGAGGCGGTAATCTCCGTTCAGAACGGTCGGTTCAAATTGATCGAACGCTGAACGCTTTATTTACCGGCCTTTATTAATAAGCTTTAAAAGTAGGTGAGCCCGGTCGGTTTCGACCAGGCTCATAATAGGAAGGACAACTGAAGGAACGCTCGGAAGGTGATCAAGCACAGTGGCAAACCGCGCTCGGAGAAGTGTTGGCGGCGGGGTCTCGATAATGTTATCAAGCTAGCCGCTGTCCTATTAGCATCTCCCGTGCCACACCTCGAGTCCCTAGTCCCGAGTCTCTTGTCCGATGTCAAATGCGTTCCCGAAGCCTTTGTTTTATTGTAGTTTCCGAGATTCGAGGAGGTTTACGGGGTGCTTAAGATGGGACCTGAGACTTTGGACCAGGGACTTCGCCCTTACACTATTTGGAACAACGCTCTGCCTGACGCTGTAAAGCAATGGCATCCTGGTTCTCCGAGTCGAGCTCCATCGCCGATGCGGAATAATTTTTAACCTGCAGACAATCACCACGTTCGAGAAAGATCTTGCCGAGCGAGACATGAGCGTCGATCTGACGATTGTCCCAGAAGATCGCCGTCTTGAATGAACTGATCGCCTGATCGAGATCGCCCCGGCGGAGATGGATCTTTCCGAGGATCAGATAGCTTTCTGCACTCATCGGCTCGCCTGCAAGAACGCGTCGCAGTACGGCCATCGCTTCGTCATCATTTCCGTTCTTGTAGAATGTCCGAGCCTGGGAAAGCAGATTCTCGGTCTCGTTCACCGCCGTCTGGACTGGAGACGCGTTGCGCATACTCAGAACCACGCTGACGAAATCTTTGCGTTGCGGCTGCTCAACACGTAGCGGGATCTCAGCGATCGTCTTCGACTTGAGCCACTCCTTTTCCAGATTCGCATAGCGGTTCGCGGCCGTAAGAAATGTGCGAGCCTGATTGTCCACCGCAGACGCCGTCGCGTCGTTCTGCTGCTGCAGGGCCTTCGACAAGACGTAAAGCGTTTCGCCGTCA
Organism: Acidobacteriota bacterium; assembly: GCA_031425495.1. GTDB lineage: Bacteria > Acidobacteriota > Blastocatellia > Pyrinomonadales > Pyrinomonadaceae > OLB17. Next base: position 1,514 of record JANPJL010000173.1, on the reverse strand, counting down.
CTGGGTCGGGTCGCTACTATCGGTCGCAGCTGGGCCGCCGATTCCGGGCTATCGCCGTGCAAGAAGAGTGCAAGCCCGTAATTGAATTTTACATTCAGATCCGTCGGGGCAGAGTCTGCCGCCTTTTTTAAAAGATCGAGTCCTTCTTTCAAGAGGGCTGCCGACTTCGTTTCATTCTTTTTCTCCGCACGCGCAGCCTGCACGGCAATCGCCCCGAGCGTGTTGTAAACACTCGTAAGCTTGAGGTCTTCCGCGAGGGGACGCAGAACGGCGAGTGCCTGTTCGTAATTGTTCTGCTGCCATTTGATCAGACCGATATAGAATGACGCTTCGGCGAAGCTTTCATCGCTACATTGTCCGATCTTGTTTTCGTTCTTCGCCCGTTCCTTACAGGTCTGATTAGAATTAACAGCTCGTTCGAACGCGTCGACGGCTTCGGAAAATTTTCGCTGCCCAAGGTACAGGTGACCGAGTTCGAGGGCGGCGTCGGGAAACGTTCCTTCCGGTGTAACTTCCTGATAGAGCCTGAGAGCATTCCGAAAATAATTTTCGCGAGCTTCCATCGCCGGCGTGAGAAGGCCTTTTATATAAGCCTCAAACGCACGCGCCGGAACCTTGTTTGCCGATTCGATCAACTGATTCTGAGAGAACGGCAGAGCCTTGTCTCGCTGATATAGGATCTGGTAGGCGACTTGTCCCTGCATCGTCTGCAGGTTTCCGAGCGCATCGTTCAGAATTATGTCTCTCTGGATCTGGCGGCCATCGAGGACCTCGCTGAGAAACCGTCCCTCGTTGACACGAATTATTTTCGCGGTGAGATTCAGCGTCGCAGCCATGTCGCCCTGCGCCGGAACAATGTTGTACTTGCCCGATACAAGCAGCGTCGCGCCGCTCTCTCGTGCGAGCCTCAGCGATGTAGCAAGGCTTGGAAGATTTGTCAGAGGGATCCGTAGCCGCTGTTGGATCGCCTTGCGTTCGCCGTTCGAGATAACGTTGAGGGCCGGCACCTTCAAGAGCTCGGACAAAGACAGTGCAAAGCTCTCGCCGACCCAATTAAACTCCGGTTTGCCTGATGTGTTCTCGAACGGCAATACCATCACGACATCTGACGCACGCTGGCCGTATGCCGCATTCGAGATAAACAAAACCGCGGCCAGACTCAAAAGGTAAACTGTCTTTTTCAGCATTCGATCCTCTGCAAAATAAAAAATTCGCTTGTTGTTGCAAGCGAATTGGCTGACTACTCAGATGCGAAAAGCGTTTAGAAAGATGGTAACCGGTACGGGATTTGAACCCGTGTTGCCGCCGTGAAAGGGCGGTGTCCTAACCCCTAGACGAACCGGTCATGGTCGCCGCAAAACGAATTGTAAGGTTATCGACCCGTAATTTCGTTGTCAAACTTGAATACCAATCGCGATTTCCATAGATTCTGGATAGTTACGATGTTCCTGTTATCCAACCCCAGCACCGCAGTGATCGAGGAATTCCTCGACACGCGAGCGTCCGACAGATAT
>JANPJL010000172.1:0-19826 GCA_031425495.1 Acidobacteriota bacterium | reverse complement strand
CCTCGCGTCGTCAGCATTCGTGCTTTATTCACGCGCCGTAGCAGCGTTCCCACGATCACCTGTTGCTCAGGCTGCTCAATGTCCGAGAGATCGAGGATCGTGCACCGACCGGGCTTGAACATTTCCTGGAGTGGAATATGTTCGTTCGCCGAAAAGATCCCGCCGGTCTTATCAAACCGCGCATCAAGCCGCCATAACAATCCTTGTATCGACGAGACGTTCCCACCATCGCCTGCGTTCTCGCCTTCCTTTCCGAACTGCTGTTTCTGAACGTGGTCGCGAAGGTCGAAATAGCTGTACAGGTAATCGCGCTTTCCTTCGGCTTTCAACTGATCGTTGAGACTGCGGAAAGCTTGCCCGAGAAAATGCAGCATCTTGTCCGATGTTCCGTCGGGCAAAAGATATTTCACGTCGGCCTCGGTCAGCGTCGAAAAGCGCACCTTGATCTTTTCGGGGGTGAAGATCTTAACCTCGGGCTGATAACCGTCATCACCGTGAAACTGTTTGTCGCCCTGGATCGATTGCATCGTATGGTACTCGCCGTGCGGATCCACGATCAGCACCGCCGCACGATTCCACGATTGCATTAATTCTTCGACAATAACTCCTGCCGTGTATGACTTGCCGGATCCGGTCGATGCGAGTATCGCGAGGTGAGTTGAAACTACATCTTTCACAGAAAGTACAACCGGCACCTCGCCCGGTTCGCGCGTCAAAAGACTGCCGATGTGCGCCGAGCCGCTGTCGGACACGCGACGCGGGCTGAGCATCTCCGATAGCGTTTCGCTCGAAGCAAGGAATATCGGATCGCCGGGCTGCGGCGGAATACGCGGATTGACGAAATCGTTAAGCTCACGGCTGAAATAGCCTACAGTCTCGACAGTAATTTCGTAGATCTCGGCGTCCGTATCAAGGCCGATCAACGAAGAGACTGCCGACGGCGACGTCCCCGGATAAGCGAGAAAGGCATCGGGAAGATTTCGCACGAGTTTTCGTCCATTGATCGTCCCGATCAACTGACGGCTCGCACTACCGACCTGAACCTGATAATAAACAAACTCCCCGATCCGCGTTCGTGTGTTGTCGCGGGTGATAAACAAATACTCGTGCGGCAAAAGTCCCGGGCCTTTTACGGTGCCGGTTAGTACGTCTGTGCTCATAGCTTTACGTAGTTTCCAGAGTTGCAGAGTTTCCAGGGTTGCAGAGTTTAGGAGGTTGCTATCGTTTCCATGCCAACCGTGATCAATAAACTGCAGGACTCTGCAACTCTAGAAACTCTAGAAACTCTGCAACTCTGGAAACTCTGGAAACTCTGAAAACTAATCTTCCAACAACAGTTCCTCGATCGCCGCCAGCTCGCGGCGGAGACTGGCTTCCATCGCCGTCGCGACTTCAGTATGTTCGATCTGGATCGCCTGTTCTTCGGGGTCGCGATCAAGCTCGATACGCTGCTCGGCGTTTACGCGACCGAGCTGTTCGTTTATCTGGTCGCGACGTAGGATAAGTTGCTCGCGCGGATACTTCATTTCGGCCATCTTACTTCTCCTTTGTACTTGGTTCGGCTCAAGTATAACAAGCGAATAACGGTGAACGGTAAACGGTGAACGGTGAGTGAAGAGCGTGGCCACCTTCTTCACTTACCGTTTACCGTTTACCGTTCAGCACTATTAACTATCCGTTCGTCACATCCCGGTTGGTTAATGCGAGGACGAAGTGATAGAAATAACGCTCATGGACAACCTCCCCGTCAGAAATAGAAAACTTGTGAAGTGGTTAACGATCTGGGCCGTCTGGACGCTTTTCGGACTTTTCTTCACAACGCAACTCGTGTTGCAGAGCCAGTTGTGGAAGACGCAGGTATCTTTCTGGCAGATCCTGTCGTGGCAGCTTGTCTCGGGTTACGTGTGGTTCGCGGTAAGCCCGCTGATCTTATACCTTACCAACAGGTTCCCTTTCGAAGCCAGCAAATGGAAGATCTCGCTTCCGATACATATCGCTGCGGCTGTTATTCTCGCTCTGTTTCAACAAGCGATTGACGCCTCCATACTCACCCGGCTTGGTTATCCGCCGGGGCGCGAGTTCGCAAGTTTCGGCGAGGCCTATCAATATTTCGTTTTCGTCAATCTTCATTTCAGCGTGCTGATATACGCCGGTGTTGTCGGTATCAAATCCGCGTACACCTATTATCAGAAGTACCGCGAGCGCGAGCTCGAGGCCTCGCAGCTTGAGGCTCGGCTTGCTCAATCTCGTCTTCAGGTGCTGAAGATGCAGCTCCATCCGCATTTCCTTTTCAACACGCTTAACGCGATCTCCGAACTGATCTACAAAGATCCCGAATCGGCCGATCATATGCTGACCGATCTGAGTGACTTGCTCCGTCTCTCATTTGAGAATCTGGAAGTGCAGGAAGTCCCGCTCAAGCAAGAGCTTGAGTTCCTCGAGAAATATCTTGAGATCGAGCAGATGCGGTTTCATGACCGCCTGACGGTCAACATGGATATTTCGCCCGACACGTTGGATGCGAGCGTGCCGAATATGATCCTCCAGCCGCTGGTCGAGAACGCGATCAAGCACGGCATTGCCCCGCGATCTTCGGGCGGCAGGATCGATATCCAAGCGGCACGCAACAACGGGCATCTCGAGATCAACGTCAGCGATGACGGCCTCGGCGTTCCGTTTGGCGATCTTGATAATTTGCCCGAAGGCGTCGGGCTCTCGAATACCCGCCGACGCCTGCAGCATCTGTACGGCGATAAGCACACATTCGATCTGAGACCGGTCGAGAAAGGTGGGTTGACCGTGAGTCTGGAAATTCCGTTCAAGGAACAGACCTCCGTACCACCTGCATAGCGGGATTGCTTCGAAGCCGCAGACAAGTCATATGATTCGGACCCTCATCGTTGATGACGAACCACTAGCCCGTGATCGGATCAAACGATTGCTGCGCGAGGAGGATGAAGTTCATGTCATCGGCGAATGCGGCAACGGTGCTGACGCAATAAAGTTCATCACGGCACAGAGCCCCGACCTCGTTTTTCTCGACATCCAAATGCCCGAGAAGAATGGCTTCGAGGTGATCAAGGCTCTGCCCGGCAAAAAGCTCCCCGCGATCATCTTCGTGACTGCGTACGATCAGTACGCGCTGCAGGCGTTCGACGTGCATGCTATCGATTACCTGCTAAAACCTTTCAACCGCGAACGCATAAAGCGTGCGGTCGCACACGCACGCGAACACATCGAGAGCAAACGGATCGGAAACCTCGACGAGCGGCTCAACTCGCTGATCGCCGATCTGCGCGGTGGGAAAAAGTATCTCGACCGTCTGGTCGTCAAAGCGGTCGGCCGTGTTTTTTTTCTAAGGATCGACGAGATAGATTGGATCGAGGCCGCCGGCAATTACGTCAAGCTCCACGCTGGCCGCGATGCACACATGATCCGCGAAACGATGAACGGCATCGAGGCCAAGCTCGACCCCGCAAAGTTCCTGCGCATTCACCGTTCCACCGTAGTAAACATCGACCGGATCAAGGAGCTCCACCCGATGTTCAGCGGCGATTACGCCGTGATCCTTCGAAACGGAACCGAGCTTGCCCTCAGTCGAAACTACCGCGAGCGATTCACCGAACTGTTCGATAATCAGAATTAGTGCTGAACGGTGAGTGGTGAGTGAAGAAAGGTGGACACCATCTCACTTACCACTCACCACTCACCGTTCAGCACTATCTTCGGTTCGTCCCAAGTTACTGCAGTTCATCACAATTCGTGCTTTGATCAGCTAGATTATGACTAGTATTACCATACGGTCATTACCCGCTGGAGAACTTATGTCACGAACGCAAAAGATCAAGGCTCTGACGATGCTCGTCTTTGGATTCATCATCGTCTTTAAGAACTACGTCATCGTCATCGGCCAGACTTCGAAACCCGTGCTGGTCACGCTGAACAAAGCCGACAACACGATCGCGATAATCGATCCGGCGGACATGAAGCTTGTAGCAAAGGTTGCGACGGGCGACGGTCCGCACGAAGTCGTCCTTTCGGCCGACGGGAAAATTGCGTATGTCGCAAACTACGGTGCGCAGCAGCCGGGCTCGACGATCTCGGTCGTCGATGTTGCAACGGCGAAGGAACTCCGGCGCGTCGACCTTGCTCCGCTCATGCGCCCGCACGGACTGCAGATGATCGGCGGCAAAGTTTATTTCACGGCGGAAACAAATCGTGTAATTGCTCGCTACGATCCGGCTACAAACAAGGTCGACTGGCTAATGGGCACGGGGCAGAACGGTTCGCACATGGTCGTCGGATCAGCGGATCAGAAACGCTTCTACACGGCGAATATCGGATCGGACTCGGTTACATCGTTCGAGTTTGAGGGCACGCCTCCGGCCAGATCTAAGGTCACGCACGTACCGATCGGGAAACAGCCCGAGGCTATCGATCTGTCGCCCGATGGCAAAGAGATCTGGGCCGGGCTGAACGTCGGCGACGCGATCGACGTCGTCGATACGGCAACGAACAAATTCAAAGGAAAGATCAGCATCGGCGGCCGGGCGTATCGGGTCAGGTTCACACCCGACGGAAAATTCGTGGTTAATACAATGTTCGCCACGAAGGAGATCCTGGTGATCGACGCCGCTACGCGCAAAGAAACGAAACGGATCAAGCTGGAGAGCGCGCCGATGGGGATAGCATTCTCCGCAGATGGCAGGATCGCGTTCGTATCGGTGGTCGATCCCGACGCGGTGCTGAAGATCGATCTGCAAACAGGACAAGTGCTTGGTCGCGTCGAGACCGGAAAGGGACCGGACGGAATTGCTGTCGCGGGGATGTAGTCGGTTGTCAGTTGACAGTTGACAGTTGACAGTTGTCACGACTCGATGGTCAGTGGTCGTGGATTTCTTATCGGTGCTTTCTTTGCGGCTTTGCGACTTTGCGGGAACACATTTCCTTTGCGAACTTTGCGTGAAACTCTGACTCGCTCAACATTCAATTCGTCTTATGACCAAATTCATTCTCTTTTGCGCCCAGGTATTTATTTTTGCAGTCATCACCTCCGCCCAGACGACAGCGTTCGTCGGTGTCAATGTGATCCCGATGAACCGCGAACGCGTTCTCACGAAACAGACCGTCGTTGTTCGCAACGGCCTTATCGCCGAGATCGGCAGTGTCGGAAAAGTAAAAGTTCCAAAGGACGCGGTTCGCGTGGACGGCAAGGGCAAGTACCTGATCCCCGGCCTGGTCGACATGCACACGCACCTTCTGTCGGATGGTGAGTTTCCGGATTCGATCGCGGAGGACGAGCTCCGCGTGATGGTCGCGAACGGTGTGACGACGATTCGATTCATGATCGGGACACCCGAACTGCTCGAGTTGCGAGCAAGATCCGCGAAAGGCGAGATCAACGCTCCGACTATCTATGTCGCAAGCCCGCATCTCACAGGTCGCGAGCAGGGAAACAATTTTGTCGTCAACACCCCGGAAGAGGCGCGCGACGCCGTCAGAAAATCCAAAGCCGCCGGTTACGATTTCATCAAGGTTACGACCTTCATCAACGCTGAGGTTTATGAAGCGGCCGTCGACGAGGCAGCGAAGCAAAACATTCGCGTCGTCGGTCACGCCGATAGCCGGTTCGTCGGCGTCGAGCGCGCATGGAAGGCGAAGCAGCAGATCGAGCATCTCGACGGCTACATGGAAATGCTGATGAAATCCGATGCTCCGGTGAAGGGTTCGGTCTCGGATATGTACATCTACAATCCGGACAATTGGAAGAGCTTCGATCACATGGACGAGAGCAAGATCGCCGACATCGCACGCAAGACCGTCGCCTCGAATCCGTACGTAAACCCGACTCAGCATTTCATGAAGAACACCTTTGGAGTCGCTCGGAGCGAAGAGTCGATCCGGGCTCAGCCTGACTTCAAGTTCTATCCGGCAAAGGTGCAGCGGCAGTGGCTCGAGTTCTACAAGAAGAACCGCTTCCTGAATACGATCTCGCTCGAGAACCGCGCGCGGTGGGTCGAACTTCGGAACAAGCTGATCAAAGCGATCCACGATGCGGGTGGCAAGATCATGGCGGGATCGGACACGCCGGAGTTTCTTTTTCTATACGGCTTCTCGCAGCACCGCGAGCTAAAGGCGCTTGCAGATGCCGGGTTGTCGAACTATGCCGCACTTGCCGCGGGCACGCGAAACGCACACGAGTTCTTCGGTACGATCGATAAAATCGGCACGATAGACAAAGGAAAACGTGCTGATCTGATCCTCCTCAACGCGAATCCGCTCGAGAACATCTCGGCAACGGAAAATCGGGACGGCGTGATGCTGAAAGGAAAGTGGTATGCGCAGTCCGAGTTGAACGGCTGGCTTGAGGAGATCGCACCGAAGATCGCCGGCTCGCTCGAAGCGGAAGAACGGCGGGCGGCAGTCGAGATCGAAAAGCTCGGCGGTAAGGTCGAGTGGAATTCGAACCGCGAGGTTGTGAAGGTCGATCTCAACAACGCGAAGATCGCCGATGCCGATCTGAGACATCTCGAAAAATTCACCGAGCTAGAGTGGCTCGATGTGCGCGTGACTCCGATCGGCGACGCGGGTGCCGCTCATCTCAGCAATCTGCGAAAACTGAAGTTTCTTAACATCTCTCGCACGAGCCTCTTCGATAAAGGCCTTGCGAGTCTCCGCGGACTCACAGAACTCGAAACGCTTTTCCTTGGCACCACGAAAGTCACCGACGAAGGACTCAAGACTATCGAGCGGTTTGCGAAGCTGAAAAGATTAAGCGTATTCCGGACGGCCGTGACGGACGCAGGGCTAACGTCGATCGAGAAGCTGCCGTCGATCGAGATCTTCGTCTTTGGTCAATCGAAGGTGACCGAGGCGGGTGCGAAGGCCCTGCAAGGGAAAATGCCGAAGTTGAAGTTTACTGAACAGACGTAAGGCGAGCGATCAGCTTCGTGTATTTAGTGTGTTTCGTGGTTTTCTTGTTTTGTTCAGGCCTGGATTTTTACGCATACGTCGGAAGGCAAAACCACGAAACACACGAAACACACGAAAGGAACTCGACGACTTCTTTCACTGAGAAGCCGGAACATTTATAAGGAGACAAATGAAATTTTTTATATCAGTCGCAGTCACGCTGATGTTGGCAACAGCTACGTTAGGGCAGGCCGTCGATGACAAGAAAGCCGTGCTCGGCGTCATCAACGAACTTTTTGCCCAGATGCGTGCCGCTAACGCTGCGGGAATTCTCGCGACCGGCACTGCCGAAAATCAACTCGTCGCCGTGCGAAAACTGAAGGACGGCAAGACGCGGATCGATGTCATCAATGGCGAAACATTTACCAAGTTCTTTACCAAGGCCGATGCCGTCGAAGAGGTGATGTACGCTCCGAATGTCGAAATATCCGGCGACTGGGCGATGGTCTGGGGCCGGTATGTTTTCTTTGTAGGAGACAAGCTTTCGCATTGCGGGATAAATCAATTCAACATGGTGCGAACCGAAGCCGGGTGGAAGATCGCGAACGGAGCATCGACCATCAATCCAGGTGACTGCACCGAAAAGGAAAAGGCTATGAAATCGTCGCTTCCGAAAGCGACCAAGTAACGGTCGAAGCTTTTATCCTTGCAATCCGTGTCGTGCCTCCTTGCTTTCCGTGTCGTGCATTCCGTGGTTTATCTAAGAGCAACCACTGAACACACGGATTACACGGAAGAAAGACACGGAACAAGACGAGGCCCAGATCGGACAAGCAACATCGGAATTCCCGGATCGGCTAACCAAGACTTCTAAAAGCTCTCAAGTACATTCCTACATTATCTAGAGCCGGATAATGCATCGGGCCTTTCGCGCGCTACAATCTCTTTGTTCAATCTAACCGAACCGGAGGCTTTCAGGATGAAGAGAATTATTGTGGCATTTGTTGTGGCGTTTTCCGTATTGACCGGATATGCAGTGCCACCCGATATGAGCCGCGAGATCGACGCTGCTACGACAAAGCTAATGCCCAAACTGGTCGAATGGCGGCGGCATCTTCATCAATATCCCGAACTCGGAAATCGTGAAGTGAAAACGGCGAAGTATGTCGAGGACCACCTGCGAAGGCTCGGCCTTGAAGTACGGACCGGTATCGCGAAGACAGGCGTCGTTGGTTTGCTCAAGGGGGCGCAGCCCGGACCGGTTATCGGTCTTCGTGCGGATATGGATGGGCTTCCGGTAGCTGAGCGAAACGCTCTGCCATTCGCATCGAAAGAGACGACCGAATACAACGGGCAAAAGGTCGGTATCATGCACGCTTGCGGGCACGACACACACGTCGCGATGCTTATGGGTGCGGCTGAAGTGCTCGCGGGAATGAAGGACAAGATCAAGGGCACCGTAGTTTTCATCTTTCAACCGGCTGAAGAAGGTCCTCCCGAGGGAGAAGAAGGTGGAGCCCCGTTGATGGTAAAAGAAGGCGTGATGGACTCTCCGAAGATCGACGCGATCTTTGGTATTCACGTAAACTCGCAGACCGAGGTTGGAACGATCAAGTACAAATCCGGTGCGATCATGGCAGCCGCGGACTGGTTCACGATCAAGGTTAAGGGGCGGCAGACGCACGGTGCATACCCGTGGCTGGGAACCGACCCGATCGCCGTCGCATCACAGATCTACACTGGTCTCCAGATGATAGTTTCGCGTCAGTCGGATCTGGCAAAGGCTCCGGTCGTCATCACCGTTGGAAGGATCAATGGGGGTATCCGCGAGAACATAATTCCAGAGGAACTTACGATGGCAGGTACGATCCGAACGCTCGATTCGGCGATGCAGAAGGACGTCCATCAAAAGCTTCGTATAACCGCGCAGAAGATCGCCGAGAGTATGGGTGCGACCGCGGAGGTTTCTATCGTGACAAAGACACTGGTCACCTATAACACCCCGGACCTGGTGAAAAAGATGCTGCCCTCGCTCGAGAAAGCTGCGGGAAAGGAAAATGTCAGCGAGACGGTATGGGTCACGGGTGCCGAAGATTTTTCATACTTCGGCGAAAAGGCACCGGCCTTTTATTTCGTTGTCGGAGGAATGAGAAAAGGCCAGGACCCGAAAACGGCCGCCCCTCATCACACCCCGGATTTCATGCTCGATGACAGCCGTCTCGACGTCGGCGTAAAAGCTTTCGCGAATATCGTCTTTGATTACTGATGAACTAAAAACTAAAAACTAAAAACTAAAAACTAAAAGTTGAAGAGGTAGAAAAAGGGTAAAGGTGAAAAAGTGAAAGGGCCGTTTGGCCCTCATCTTTTTCACCTTTTCACTATGCCACCTTTTTCGCCTCTTCCACTTTTAGTTTTTAGTTTTTAGTTTTTAGTTCTCACGGCGTGAGTCGATCCGGCGGGGGTTTCGATGTTCCGACGACGGTCGTTCCGCTTCCGCGGAACATGGGCGTAAATATCCAGTTGGAGTGCCGCTCGATTCCGTAGTATGCGAGTACAGATTTGGCGCGGCTTTGGCTTGCGACACCGATGAACGGTTGATTGGATGTTGTAACGTCGAAGTCCTCATTCGGGTCGATCTCGTCTTCGGTCCCCGTGTTCAGATTTACGAGCAGTTGTATCGAGTAACGATCGAGAAGGCGGCTCGGGTTGTTTGGAAGAAGTCCGTTATTGTATGCCTGCACTCGCTTGGCGAACGCCGAAATTATCTGGGGCTCCGCTTTTATCAACCGCCACTTGCCATCTTCGCTGAGCGGATCGGTCGCCGCCGAAGGGCGAAGGATCATCCGCTTTTTCGTTCCTTGCGGAAGGCCGTCGAGCAGGTCATCTATCGATTCAGGAAGCTTCGTCCCGCGGTGATGCTCGACGTAGAGCTTTATTGCTTCCGCGATCTCTTCGCCGCGCCGGATGGATTCGAGTTCCTTCTCACGTTGCACCTCGATCTGCACCGAGGGTGCTACTGCAAGAAGCGCGACGGCGAATAAAACCATTACCGCCATTACGGCGACAAGGGTCATGCCGGACTCGCCGTTGCGCAAGTGGTCAGGGTTTGCCGTCGCCATCCTCATCGTCAACGTCCTGCTTCTGCGGGCGGTTCATGTTTGTGATCGTGTTGGGCGGTGGAACATAGCGCGGAATGTTATCCGGAATTCCCGGGATACTTTGTCCCGGCTGAACCTGAAAACCTGAGTTCGGCGGCGTGAACGGGATATAGGTTTCGCCCCCCTGGACGCCGGGTCGCGGCGGGCCGAGCGTCGAGGTCGACGTTCCCGGCGCCGGTCTGAAAAGTGGAACAGGATGCTTGAAACTAAGATTCACGTCCTCAAAGATCGTCTGCTCTTCCGAGATACTTATCAGCCGAAAGCGACCGCCGACAATATCATTGAGTCGCGCACTGATAGGCGTCTGTTTTCCGGTCTCCATGAAATAAGCCGTATCGTTGTTGCTGCGTTTCCGCGCGATCATGCCTATGTACTGAAACTGCGGTCTCGGCGGAGCCTGGACGTTTACCGACATTGTGTTCGAATACTTCTTGCCGTCCGGGGTTTGAATGATTATCTGTCGCGGCCCTTCGCTCGTGATGAAATTAGCTGGAACGTCGGCAACCAGTCTCGTCTCATTTACAAAGGTCGTCTTCAACTCACTCTGGCTGAAATAGACTCGCGCGTCCGGCTGCATGCGCTCGCCCGTGATCTCGAGACGAAAACCTCGTGACCCGGCGTATACGCTCTGCGGATTGACGACCGTGATCATAATGTCCGGCGTTGGAGTCGGTGTAGCTGGCCTTGGTGGCGGAATCGGCGTCGGGACGTAGGGCGTCGGGGGCGGCGGTTCGTAAAAAGCAAATATGTTGCGGCCCGGATCGGGTCCGGTCGCGGTCCCACAGCAAACTATCGGAGTCGTGCTGTATCCAAAGTCCTGCTCGCCCTGAGATGGGATCGTGAAGTCGCGTGCGTTCAGTGGCACGATCGAGGAAGGCGTCGCCGTGGGCGTAGGTACCGCTACGGAAACCGTCGTCTTGCTGCGGAAAAGATTAAAGCCGCCAAACGCGTAGAACAACGAGCCGAGCGCAAGCACGCCGAGCACGAGGGCGACGATTATCTTATTTTTCTCAGTCTGCGACTTACCTTCAAAAGGATTCATGATCTGTAAAGCTACTGCTCGGTCGGCGCCGTGATCTGCGGCACCGCATTCGGTCTGCGAAAGTACGCGGCCATTTCAAGCCTCAAGCTTACGACTTCGCCTTGAGTCTTTCCGCGGAGCCTCGCCGGCTGCGCGGGCTGGGGCTGGGCGAATCCGGTCGGATTATTTGGGCTGTTAGGATTAAAAGGAGCGCCAAGCGGCTGTGTCTGCACGGGCTGTTGTCCCGCCGGCTTCTCTGCGTCCGAAGGCTCAAGTTCTACCGCACTGACGACAACAAAATCGTTTCCGGTCTCTACCTCGCGAATAAATCGCCGGATGTTTTGATACGAACCCTCGACGGTCATCGTGACGTAGACGCCTGGGAAAAGGCTCCGATACTTTGACCGGCCTCGATCCTGGTCCGTCTGGACACCGTCGTCTTGCTCAAGTGTTTCGAGCGGAGTGTAATCCGGACCGGACGTGTTGACCAGGCCATATCCTGAGATCAAGGAATTGACGCGTTGATAAAGCGATGTGCGTCCGTTCGACGCAACAGGCAGATAACGCGATTCGAAATCATTTACGCTTGTCATCAGCTGAGCGACGTGGGTTTCGGTATCAGTGATCGAGCCATACTTTTCGCGAGCTGAGAGCAGTTCGCGTTCTATCCTGTCCCGTTCCGCACGATTTTGCTCCAATTCCCGAATCGTAGGAACAACCTGAAAAAGATAGATAAGGGCTACAGTCAGTATGGCAAGCATCGCAGCCGAAATGGTTATGAGTTCGACCTGGCCCCACATGCCGGTATAAACCTTACGGGGACGATTTGCAGGAACAATGTCTATCCGCGGTTCCTTGTCGATTATTATCGTCTCATCGGCGGTAAGCATCACCGTTCGCCCGGGCTCGTCGATGACAACGGTCGAGTCGCGGGTCTCCCCATACTCATTCACGAGAATTTCGGTCTCGCCGGGCTCGGGCACGTTTGTCTGGTCCAGAGGTTTGTCGTTCATTACTGTCCACCTCCGGTACCCGATTGTGCGACGTCCGCGGCCTGCGCGCCTGAATATGCGTATGCCGGCGTATATACGAGCCTCAGAGTGTATTCCGTAAAGACGAGGTGCTCCTTCTGCTGACGATCCTGACCACGAAGCTCGGCGCGAAAAAGACCGGAGTTATTCATATTCGCGATCATTGTTATGACCGCCTGATAATCGCGGCTGAGCACACCGAAATCCAATTCTGCTTTGATGCGGTCTCCGTCCTTATAGATATTTTCAACGGCGAGGCGCGAGGCACTGACGCTTCCGGGAAGGACCGCTTCAAGATCCGCAAAAAGACGCGACCATCCGAATGTTTTGCTCGCTACCAGACGGTGCGACGCGATCAAAAGATTCCTATCCTCAGGTGTCAGTTGCTGCTGGACGTCCTCGCCCCTCTGCTTGAGCACGGCGAGTTCTTCCGACATCTGCCTGATTCTGTTCTTAGCGATCTCATTGTCCTCGATCGCCTTATTCATCTGTGAAAACGAGAGCAGCCCACCCGAAACAGCGACGGCCAGAAGTATCAGCGAAAGCAGATAGGGCGTCGTTCTATTACGAAATGGTCGGCTCGCTAGGTTGAGTTTGGTGATCACAGTTAGTAAAACTACGGTATAAAACTAGATCGCGGTCGAAATCCGGGGCGCAAGAAATGCAAGCTTACCACGAAACGATTTCGTTGTCTTTCACGGGTTATTTGATGCAAAAGTTGCAAAAAGAGTTACTCTCGACGACCCGGTAATACGCGATTTAAATCATCCGGACTGAGGTCGTGATAGCCGCAGATCCGATTTCGGCCCTCACGCTTGGCGCGATACAAGGCAGAATCCGCCATTTCGACCAGCTCGATCGGGTCAAGCGAGTCGTCCGGAAAGGCCGAGATACCGATACTTATCGTCACGTGGTGTGTTTCTTCAGGCTTGCCGGTCCGCACGACCGTGAAAGGCCGTGCTTCGATCCCGGCCCTGATCCTTTCGGCGGCGACGAACGCTTGAGCGACATCTGCATCAAGCAGAAAGGCGGCAAACTCCTCGCCCCCAAAACGAGCAGCGGCATCTCCGCTCCGCATGATCTCGATGATCAAACCACCGATCTCCTCAAGGGTCTTGCTCCCAGTCAAATGCCCGTACGTATCGTTTACGTTCTTGAAGTGGTCGACATCCATCATCAAAACACAGAAGGGACGATCATCGGATCGTGCACGGGCCGCCTCGCGGCGAAGCTCGGAGAAAAACGATCGGCTCGAGAGCAATCCAGTCAGATCATCGTGCGATATCAACCGGTGGATCTGCCGCTGATACTCGCGATCGATCTCGTCAAGCAGGTCAAATCGCAGGAGCTGCTCGCCGATCATGATCTTGTCGCCGTTCTGGAGCACTTCCCTCGTCACCTTCTGGCCGTTGACCCGAACCCCGTTCCGCGACCCAAAGTCAGTCAGAACGTATTCGATCTCGTTGGTTTTTTCGTTAAGTACCTTATTTATCTTGGCGTGCTGTCGTGAAACCTGTGCATCATTTACACGAACGTCGGCCTCGAGGGCTCGGCCAACTATGACCTCTTCGCGCTCGAGCGGTATCGGAACAGCGATCAACTCGCCACTCAGGAAGACGAGCGCCGGCCGGAGATCGCGTTTCAGACGTTCGGGTTTTACCATAAAAGGGGGCGGAAAGTGCGGGTGGGGTGTGTGGGACACCAAGTAATAGAATAACGTAACCCTACGCTAAATTTCCAGAAGTATTTGGGCGTCGTGATCGGTCGATGAAAGCAGGGGTTTTCAGATGGTCGGTACTGCGGATACCATTAAGAGCGTTGAACATACTTATCGTAAAACTTGGGGCGATCGGCGATATCATCCACACGCTCCCGACGCTCGCTGCTCTTCGAGCCTCCTTTCCCGACGCCGCCATCTCATGGGTTGCAGAACGCCGCTCGGCCGAGGTCCTTCGCGACAACCCGATGCTCGCGAACGTGATAGAGGTCGACACACGGTCGCTGCGTGGCGGGAAGGCGATCGAAAGAATGTTGATCGACTTCACGAGCCAGGTAAAAGACCTTCGCCGGAATAAGTTTGACGTCGCACTCGATTTTCAGGGTTTGATCAAGTCCGGCATCATTTCTCGGATTTCCGGGGCGAGAGCTCGTTGGGGATTTTCCCGCGACGACCTCCGCGAACCGGCGGCTCGTGTCTTTTACACGCACACGGCGAAAGTGTCCGAGCGATCGCATGTAATTAGTCGTAATCTGGCCCTCGCCCAGGCGGCACTCGGCTTTGAGATACCAAGCGAAGGGTTCGAATTTCCGATCTCGACGACGGAGCGCGACCTCCGCGAGGCAGACGAGATCGCTCTGAAAGCGGGTGGCAAGTTTGTGATCCTTAATCCGGCCGGCGGGTGGGTAACAAAGCTCTGGCATGCTGAAAAGTACGGCGAGCTGGCGGATATGATCTGGGAAGAACACAAACTTTCATCGATCGTCGTCGCCGGCCCGAACGAAGCGGCCCTTGCTGCCAGAGCTGTAGAGAGTAGCCGTTCCGGACGAACGACGGTCGCGACACCAGGCTTGAAAGCATTCTATGAGCTGGCGAAGCGAGCCACCCTGTACGTTGGCGGCGATACCGGGCCTACCCATCTTGCAATTGCTGCGGGAACGCCGATCGTAGGAATTTTCGGCCCGACCGAGTGGTGGCGAAATGGAAGTATCGATCCGGATGACATATGCGTCGAGCGGATCGATATAGGTTGCCGTACTGACTGTCACCGCCGAACCTGCTCGAATTGGATATGCATGGATATTTCGCCCGAGAGCGTTTTTACTGCCGTCCGATCGAGGATAGCAAGAGCAACGGCGCGCAAGGTTGCCGTAATTCGAAACTAAAGTAGCGGTTCACTTTGAAAAATCGCTGAGGCTTGTTCCGCGTTATTCCGTGCTTTCTGTGCATTCGGTGGTTTCCCGCCCTGCAAGGTGTCCTCAGAATACACCGAACAACACGGAGGAGACCCGGAGTAAAAAGCTTGAGCAGCTCGTAGCAAATGCATTAGCGCGTAAAATTCAAACTGAACCATTACCGAAGCTAAAGATTGTTACTCCTGTTTAGCTGCATAAGCTATAATCATGGAAATTCAGCGCGTCTGTCCCACTACGTTTTCGGTTTTGTTATGAAGTTTTCCGTTTTACGAGCGACATTTCTCACAGGCTTTATCGCCCTTTCCTTCGGCGTATTGTCGGCCCAGTCCGGCGGTGCCACGTCACCCAAACCGCCGTTCATCGACGGTGAAACGCTGACGTACGAGGGCAAGATCAGTAAGGTCATCCGAGGCATTGCGGTCGCCGACCTTACGCTCAGTGTCGCGAAGGCATCCGGTTCCGACGATTACTTGGTCAAAGCCGAAGCGCGATCAAAAGGAACTCTTCTAAAACTCTTTCGCTTTAGTTTCTTGCAGCAGGTTCAGAGCAGCATCGATGCCGATGAGTTCAGGGTCGTGCGAACGGTGAAACACGATGTTCAGAAGGAGCGCGTTCGAGACAGTGAAGCCCTATTCGACTATCGCGAGCGACGGGTGACGTACGTAGAAACCGATCCGAACGACACGATGCGCGCACCGCGGCGAATTGCATCCGCGATCGAAGATGTAAATCACGATCTGATCTCCGGCCTTTACAGCCTGCGCATGTTGCCGCTCGCCATTGGCAAAACCTTCCGAATGTCGATCAGTGACTCCGGCCTCGTTTACGACATTCCCGTCCGCGTGACTGCACGCGAACAGCAAAAGACCATATTCGGGAAGCAGTGGTGTTTTCGCATTGAACCCGAGGTATTTGGTCCGAATCGGCTGATAGAAAAGGAAGGAAGCATGACGATCTGGATCACGGACGATGCTCGCCGCCTTCCGGTACGCTCGGTCATAGATTCGCCCGTTGGCAAGGTTGATATCAAGCTCAAGGCGGCGAAGAACCTGCGCTGACGACGATCCGATCATCTCGCCAAAGAGAAGTTACCGCTTGTAACTGGTTGAGAAACTCCGCATAATTTCGTTTTAATTTCACGCTCGGGGTGTCAGAGTGCGGATGTGCTCGATTCCACGAAGCGTTTAGAATTTCATGACCAAGGATTCAAAAAATAGCAGTGATCTCGACTTTATCGCGTTCGTTCCGGCGGGTGAGTCTGTCTCCTCTGACGCGTTCGTCGGACGGCAGTCCGTTGAGAAGGACGAAACCGTAGAAAGCCACACGCTCTCGCCCACCGCCAAATTAGAGGACATGCCCCCGGTTTTTCGCGAGCTTGCCGACCCAAAACTACCGGAACTTGCGAAGGAGGACCGTGCACGGTTGCAGATGCAATCTCCGAATGGCCTGTTCTTCTACTGGTCTGTTGGTACGAATCCGTTTCAAAAACTAAAGAAGGCGCTCGGCTCGCAGACCGCGAGCTACAGTCTGGTTCTAAAGCTCGTCGACTTGAAGCGAGAGTTGGAAGAGATCATCCCGGTCGATAGTTCGGGTTCACGGTGGTTTGACGTCGAGGCCGACGGCGAATACCGGGCGGAGATCGGATTCTACGCGCCGAATCGTCCCTACGTCCGTGCCCTGTTCTCGAATACGGTGAAGACGCCGCGAAAAACTCCAAGCCCGCGGACCGACAGCGAAGCAGACTGGGCGATCCCGGCGGAACGTTTCGCTCGCGTACTCGAGGTGGCCGGATTTAGCCAGGACGCATTCGACGTGGCACTTGCCGGTGACGATTTCGGTTCGTCTGATGCTGCGACACACGCAGCGTTCTCGGATCTGATCGACGAACCGAATTTCGAGGCGGGCGGGATCGAAGCGGACGAGATCAGGAGCGCGATGCTCCTCCTGGCGTCCGGAATCTCGCTAGACGCCTTGCGATGGAGAATCAGCCCATCGCTTTTCGCGATCCTGCAAAAGCGGTCCGGTTCACTTAGCAGCGAAAAGGCGATCAGTGTTTTGAAAGAACGATTTGATATCGAAGTCGAAGAGTTTATCGAAGAGGAAGTCGGACCCGCCGTATTTGGCGCGAGCGTAATCAATTTTCCGAAACGTTTAAAAACCCGGCGAACGCTGCCCAAATTGTCTCCGGTGAGTTCCGCGGATGTGCGACGAAGGTGACACCTCGGGGAGGGCAAATCCGAAATCCGCATTCCGCATTCCGCAATTAAGATGCCGACCGGTTACTTCAGTCTCATTCTTCATGCTCACCTGCCGTTTGTCCGGCATCCCGAATACCCCGAATTCCTCGAAGAGGACTGGCTCTACGAAGCCATAACCGAGGTTTACCTTCCGCTTGTTTTCATTTTCCAGAATCTGGGCGAGGCGGGCGTGAAGCCTCGGCTCGCGATGAACCTTTCGCCGCCGCTCTGCGAGATGCTCGCTGACGAAATGCTCCAGACGCGGTACACGCGACATCTGGAAAATTTACTTGGGTTGGCGGACAAAGAAGTGAGTCGAACAGAACGTGAAGCGACGGAGTTCCACAATGTCGCGCGTATGTACGCGGACAATCTTCGCGCCTCGCTCGGGCTCTGGAACGACCGTTACCATCGAGACCTTGTCGGGGCTTTCCGCCAACTTCAGGACGACGGTGCGATCGAGATCATCACATGCGGAGCTACGCACGGATTCCTGCCGCTGATCTCGACAGCCGAAGCCCGCCGCGCACAGGTGAGTGTCGCGGTCGCGAATTATAAAAAGCACTTCGGACGTCAGCCGCGCGGTATCTGGCTCCCCGAGTGCGCATACGAACCGGGTATTGAAGTTCTATTGAAAGACGCCGGGATCGAATATTTTATCTCGGACACGCACGCGATCCTTTACGGCGATCCGCGACCGCGATACGGGGTGCACGCACCGGTTCTGTGCCCGAACGGAACGGCCGTCTTTGCACGGGATGTGGAGACGAGCCAGCAGGTGTGGAGCTCCGAGGTCGGTTATCCCGGTAGCGATGTCTATCGGGAATTCTATCGCGACATCGGTTGGGACCTCCCGATCGACTATCTTCGGCCGCACCTTCACGAAGACGGCAATCGCCGGCATCTCGGTCTGAAATACCATCGTATAACCGGGCGTAATGTGCCACAGCAAAACAAGGCACCGTACGACCCGGCGCTCGCGCGCGATAAGGCGGCCGACAACGCTGCGCATTTTATCGGAGAGAGGATCACGCAGGCGCGTCTTCTACATGCTGAGTTCGGTGGCCATCCGCCACTCGTCGTGTCGCCATACGACGCCGAGTTGTTTGGGCACTGGTGGTTCGAGGGTCCGCAGTTCATCGACTTTTTTTTCCGCAAGCTGCACTTCGATCAGTCCGACGTCGAGGCGATAACACCCGGCGATTTTCTCGATTCAGGTCTACCGATCCAACGACAACAGCCAACTGCCTCGTCATGGGGCGAGAACGGATATTACAAAGTCTGGCTCAATGATAAAAACTCGTGGATGTATCCGTATCAGCACGACGCCGAACGGAGGATGACGGAACTGGCGAATAAATTCGCGGTCCCAAGTCCCATGTCCCCAGTCCCAGACGGTGAGAACGCAGATCCGCGTGGGACCAGGGACTTGGGACTTGAGACTCGGCTGTTAAATCAGCTCGCCCGTGAACTCTTGCTCGCCGAATCTTCCGATTGGGCATTTCAGATTTATCAGGGCACGACCGTTGAGTATTCGTCGCGCCGGTTCCAGTCGCACATACACCGCTTTGACCTGCTTGCGAAGATGCTTGAGACCGGTGACGTCGATTTGGAGATGCTCGCCGAGATCGAGCGCCGCGACAACATTTTTCCCGAGATCGACTACAGCGTTTACCGCAGTGGATAGTGGTTAGTGCTAAGTGGTAAGTTCGTATTGTTGCCCACCGAACTTATCACTTAGCACTAACCACTTAGCACTCGTAGGTGCTTTGCCCTTTGTACCTAAAAACGGGATAATCGCACTTACTTTAATGAAGTTTGTCTCAGACATAAGGCTCTTGCTTTTGAGCATTTGGCTCGGTTCCGCAGTGTTCTTCATTGGCGTGGCCCAGAGTGCTTTTGCCGTCGTGCCTCAGAGAGAACTTGCAGGGGCGGTCGTAAACCGGACGCTTTCGATCCTCAACTACGGCGGTCTTATAATTACTGTCATCCTGATAGTCACGTCGTTCGTCGCGGTTCGAAATTCAAATCGATTTTCAGTTTGGGGCGAGCGATTTCTTTTGCTCGTCGTGGCCGCTGCGTGTGCGATCGGACAATTCGTCATCGGGTTCTGGCTTTCCATGATCCGGGGACAGATGGGGCGTCCCGTCGACGAAGTGGCAGCCGACGATCCGTTACGTGTCCAGTTCAACAATCTACACGAGTGGTCCGTATGGGTCCTGATGGCCGGTATGGCAGCGGCGCTCATCACATTTTTTATCATCTCGAACCGCAGGTTCGGCGGCGGAGCGACCGCGACATCGACTACTTCCGATCCATACAACTTTGAAAAGGAATTTAAGATCTAGGTTATGGCAATCATCGAAAAGACAGGTGAATTTTCAAATCGTTTCTCGCGTTGGAACGCGAACGAAGATCTGGCCGGCTTTCCGTTCATCACAAATATCCACGCGCCGTTTACGCCGGTTCGCAGGGCTCTGCCAATGCTTAACCTCGCGCTGATATCGTCAGCCGGTGCTTATATCAACGGAACCGATCCGTTCGATCTCGAATC
>JANPJL010000171.1:0-6963 GCA_031425495.1 Acidobacteriota bacterium | reverse complement strand
GTACCGAATCCGTTCCCAACATCGTCGCATTCGGAAAAGCGTGCGAGATCGCCGGCGAACAACTTGCAGAAAGTGCGGTGCGGCTCGGCGATCTGCGTGACCGTTTCGAACAAGGCGTGTTCGAGCGTATCCACGAAGTCACTCTCAACGGCGACGCCGGGCTCCGTCTGCCGAATATCTCGAACCTTTCCTTTGCATCGATCGAGGGCGAAGGACTGCTGATCAATCTCGATCTCCAGGGCATCGCCGTCTCGACCGGCTCGGCATGCTCATCCGGCTCGCTCGAACCGTCACCCGTCATCCGTGCACTAGGCCGCGATGACGAAGCAGCACGCGGTGCGATCAGATTCAGCTTCGGCCGATTCAATATCGATGAAGATGTCGACCGCATCCTCGAAACCCTCCCCACCGCCGTCGAAAATCTCCGCAAGCTCTCACCATCCCGCACAGGTCCCCTTTAATGCCTTGAGCTCTCCTTTGTTAAGCCACACGTGGCGACCTGAGCATGCGACACGAGACTTCGCTCCGACAATTTGAAATTTGAGATTGGAGATCGAGGTTCGGAGGTCTGAGGTTTGAGATTTGAGATTTGAAATTTGAAATTTGAAATTTGAAATTCGATTTCCCGCTTACTTGAGCTTTGAAATCTGAAATTCACCTTCGAGATTCCGACGCAAATATTCCCGGGCGTGATCTGCTTGCTAGCCTTCCGGACGAGTGGCGCTCCAAAAACAAACAAATCGGCAAAGAGAACGGTCGACAGTTGCCATCAACTTCGTCCTCCTTGCCGATCCGCGGGGAGCTTGTTTTCCCGTGCTTGGACTTCCAAGTACCCCGGGGTGTGAACAGCAAACTAACTTAGGATGTGCTCATCTTACTTCCGCCGCGCCCGTAAGTCCTTAAATTCAGTTACTTTTTCTAAATTATTCTAAAAATCGAGAAAATCCTTCCAGCGCGGCTGCAAAATCTGCTAATATTCCCGCACTCTTGGGCCCTAGACTAGAAAGCCAAAAATTCAACTCCCGATGCAGGTATACAGATTCCGCAACTGCCTCTTAAATGCCGTCGAACGATCTGTCGTGAAAGATCAACAGCACGTCGAATTGACAACGAAAACCTTCGACGTCCTCCAGTTTCTCATCGAGAACGTCGGCAAGGTCGTATCGAAAGACGAGATCCTCGGTAATGTCTGGAGCGGCAACTTCGTCGAGGAGAGCAACCTCCCCGTGCACATCTCGAAGATCCGCAGACTGCTCGGCGAGACCAGAGAGACCCGCTTCATCGAAACCGTCCAAGGCATCGGCTACCGCTTTGTCTCGCCCGTGGATGTCGTCACCGAAAACGAATGGCAAAAGCACACCAGACATATCGGGGCACAGCGTACCGCCTCGCACCTGAATACTCAGTCCATTGCTGTCCTACCGCTCCGCAATGAATCAGGAGACCCGAATAACGACTATCTGGCTGATGGCCTAACGGAGAGTTTGATTAATAACCTGTCGCATATATCGGGCCTGAAAGTTATCGCGCGCGATACCGTCTTCAGATACAAGAATTCAGAAGTGGATCTGAAGGAGGTCGGTGAAGCTCTGGGTGTTGCGAGGCTCTTAACAGGGAGAATACGAATTGCTGATGACTGCCTGATGCACGTGGGTGTCGAAGTACTTAGCGCGGACGACGCGACCCAGATTTGGGGCGAGCATTACAAGGGTCGGGTGTCAGATCTGCTTGCCCTTCAAGAAAAAATCTCGTTTGCTGTGGCTGATAACCTAAGCTCCGTAAAGCTCCGAAGGGAAGAACTGCTTGGAAGCTCCCTTACGCGGGATCCCGAATCCTATCGCTTGTACCTAAAGGGTAGATACTTTCTGGAGAAGCATTCAGCGGATGATATGCATCGTGCCATTGAACTCTTCAAAAAATCCGTGTCGTTTGATCCGGACAACATACACTCGTTTATCGAAATAATTGAATGCTACCGATCGCTTTACGCATACGGATATATCTCGTATCCAGAATTCTTAGACATAATTCAACCGGCTTTGAGTTCGGTTGATGGCTTCCGCAAACCGACAGATGCTGTGGAGGTAATGCATTGTGACCTAAAAATGTTGGAGTGGAAATTTGACGAGGCCGCATACTATTGTAGACGCGCTTTGGCACTTAACCCAGCCTCTTTGAAAGGGCGGCTCCGATATTCCGATCTCCTATTGCAGTCTCGCGACTATAGGTCGGCCCTGGAACAGCTTGAGACTATCATTAACATTGATCCGCTCTCCCCCCTCGTTTACAAGCGGATAGGTCGACTTTTTTACCTGCAAGGGGACTACAAAAACGCGGTCGCATACTTGAACGATGCTTTGGAGCTGGAACCCAATAGTCACGAGGCTCTCACTCTGAGAGGTGCGACATATATTGAGCTCAAGAGCTATGAGAAAGCCTTTGCAGACCTTCAAACCTCACTCAAGTCGGAACCGCACCCAGAGACGCTTTCATTGATAGGAGTGATTTATGCTCGGCAGGGCAAAACGGCGAAAGCATACCAAGTAATTGAAACGGTTCAACGCGAATCAAAGAACTGCTCCGGAAACGCGGTCCACCTTGCCCACATCTATCTCGCGTTAGGTAGAAAGGATAAGGTTTACGAACTACTTCAAAGAGCATACATGCATCATGAGCCCGACCTTCGCGCCCTCAATTATGACGGGCGGTGGGTCACGCTAAGAAGGGATGCTCAGTTCAAAGAGCTAACGAAAAAAATTGGATTGCCCACGGCTATCGAAGACTAAAAAAGCAGCCCGCATCCGGTAGGACACAGGCTGCTTTGCGGTGGAGAGACCCTTTTGGGAATTTAGCCGCCGATTATGGTACCGCAGTCAACAGTGGGCGCACCCTCTTTGTCAGTTAGGACGATTATGGCTAATCCCCCGATGATCGTGCCGGCGAAGCCGCCGATTATGGTTCCGGTGAGGCCACCGATGATAGTACCACCTACCGCGTCCACCTTTCCTGAGCCCGAACCAGTGCATACAGCTCCAGTACCTCTGCCATCTATGATGGTGCCGGCGTTGGCCGCCGTTGTTGATGTTAGAACCGCCGAGATAATAATAAGTGTCGTGATCCAACCTTTCAATGTGTTCATCTTGCCTCTCCTCTAACTAAGCTACGTCTGACGAACAACCCTATTTCAACATCCGTGCCATGGACGAGCCTCAAGCAAGCGTGGCGTTATCCCTATGTTTTGCAGCGTGTTAGCTTCAGGACATCCCCAAGAGCCCAGCCCCTGGTGTTAGACACAACTTTGTATATTCAGTTACCACTCTGCACGCCGATTACGATCAACTGCCGCTTTCTCGTGATTTTTGTAATTCGGATACTGGCTAATCACCCTCGTGTAACTTGGTATACACTCTCAAAGTCCGGAATAACATTTCTCTAGCGTTTACAACGCTCAAATGATAAGCTTCTACCGTACGCGGGCTTCCCTAGGCCGCCCTCCGATCAATCTTTTCCTTTGACTAAGACTTCCTAATTAATGAGCCCGAAGAAAGTACCCAGCTTTGCTAAGGTTGCGATTGTCGTCCTCGGGGCCGCAGCTGTCGCTTACGGAATCTTGAATCTCCGTAGTGAAGCATTAGGCCCCGGCTTCGCGTTGCTGCTGGTTCTGGCGATTCTCGTGTCCCCAAGAATGAGCTTGGTCATTCCGCGCTCCAACGTTGTTGTCAGCGTATCGGACTCGGTAGTGTTCTTAGCGTTTCTCATCTATGGGCCGGAATCTGCCGTTCTTATGGCAGGCACTGAGACACTCGCAAATTGTTACTACAACAAACTGTCTGGGGCGATTAGATTCAAGCGTCACATGATTGCGGTAAATACCGCGGCGGCGGCATTGGCTACGAGTACTGCTTGTGTATCCTGGGTCCTGTTTGCTCGATTTACGGATCTCGCGAGTTATCCATCAAACAGTCGAGCCCTCGTCTTGACGTTAGGTATTCTGGCACTCTCCCATTTTTTTACTTCAACGATCCTCGCTGTACTAATACTCCCCCGTACGATCGATTCCGGTTTGTGGGCAACTTGGAAGCGGCACTGTCTCGCGGGCTCGACATCTCATTTCGTTGGGGCTGGCGTCGCAGGAATGGTTTTCAAAATCATCCTGTTCGGCGATTTAGTAACCGGTATCGTCGCCTTAATAGTCTTTGGCGTCGTTTACCTAACGTACCGGGAATCCATTCAGCAGATCAGTTCATCGTTTGAACAAGCTGAAGATGCCCAGCAACAAAAGGCCCAGCTAGAGAGACAGGGTCGGCTTGAGGCCGAAAGATATGCAGAGCAATTGAGCTCCTCATTGCAGAAAGAAGAGCTGGCGAATATAGCTTTGCGGAAGAGCGAGTCGGATTTTCAGCATGCGGCGCTGCATGATTCGCTGACGACATTGGCGAACCGGAAGAATCTCAACGATGTGCTGCGAAAGCTGATCGCCCGTTACAGGGACGATCCGTCGGCAAACTTTCAGGTTCTGTTCCTGGATATCAAGGGCTTTAAGAAGATCAACGATAGTCTCGGGCATTCGATCGGCGATAAGGTTTTGTCGATCGCCGCAAAGCGGTTTGTGCGGCTTACGAATCCGGAAGACGTCGTCGCGCGTATCGGCGGAGACGAGTTTGCGATCGTGCTTCGCGATCTCTCGACGGTCGGCAAGGCATTGAAGGTTGCGCGGCGTATACAGGCGAGTATCGCCCAACCGTTTTCGCTGGGCGGCAACAAGATCGATATCGACCTGACCATCGGGATAGCGCCGTGCGACGCCGAATACGAGACGCCCGAAGAGATACTTCGCGACGCCGATATCGCGATGCACTACGCCAAGGAAAAGAATGCCGGCCCCGCCGTTTTTACAAAGGAGCTGCGTTTGCGGTTTCTGGAACACGTGCGTTTCGAGATGGACCTGCGAAGCGCGATCGAACGCAACGAGCTTTCGATGCACTACCAGCCGATAGTCGATCTCGGCGACGGGCGCATCGTCGGATTTGAGGCGCTGCTTCGATGGCATCACAGCGAGTTCGGGATGATCCCGCCGAACAAATTCATCCCGATCGCCGAAACGTCCGGTCTGATCAAGCCGATCACGGTTTGGATACTGAAACAGACTTGCGAACAGCTTGCGAAGTGGCAGCAGATCTCGTCGGAATATCGCGACCTGATGGTGAGCGTAAACATATCCGGCAAGCATCTTTCGAATGACGATCTGATAGACGACGTCGAGCACGCACTCGAGATCTCAAAACTCTCGGCCGCCAGCCTCAAGCTGGAGATAACCGAGAGCACGGCGATGGAAAACGCCGAACACACCATCAACGTGCTCAACAAGCTCAAGCATATCGGTGTGCAGCTCAGCATCGACGACTTTGGCACCGGTTACTCTTCGCTCAGCTACCTCCACCGACTGCCGTTCGACACGCTGAAGATCGACCGCTCGTTCGTTTACCTCGTCGGCGAACACGGCGAGAATTCCCAGATACTGCAGACGATCATCTCGCTCGCAAAGAATTTGAAGATGCGTGTCATCGCTGAGGGAGTCGAGACGACAAGCCAACTGGCCGTGCTGCAGACTCTCGGGTGCGATTACGCACAGGGATTCCTGCTCGCAAAACCGAAGGGCCGCGAAGAAACCGAAGAGCTTCTCTACAAACGACGCAACTGGCTGCCCGAAGAAGTGTCGGGACAGTTCGAACGCCCTTCGCTCCCCGGTTCGGACGATAACCTGCCCGTTTTCTAACGTAGGACGGGCTGCTAGTCCGTCCCTTCAACCTCCTCGAATCACAGAGCACGTTTCAACTGCCGTTGTTCCCAGTTGTTGATCGGCGGGCGGGGACGGACTAACAGTCCGTCCTACTCGCTATTTCGAATAATTTAGAACAAACAATCCGGATTTAAGACGTTGCTTTGGCTCAGCGCTAAGATCGGTACATCGAAGAAACGAATCTGCGGTTTCTCTAATCAAATGGATCTGCGGTTTTGCTCTTAGATAGTTAACTTCATATAACTCTCCCACGACGATCGACAGAGAGACCTCAGGTTCGAGATTCGAGCCGAAAGTTCTCTCTGTCGATTTACGTTTTCGCCGGGCACGCCATTTCCTTTGCGATTACCATCGAGCACCCTATAATCCTTGAAGAATCCAATTTACAAATGAGGTACCACGCGTTTATGTTTCGAAGATCCCTTGCACTTCTTTCGCTCGTAGTTTTCCTTTTCACCAGCCTCTCCGCACAGAACGGTTTCGACTATCCGAAACCAAAGAAGATCGAACAGGTCGACGACTACCACGGTGTAAAAGTCAGCGATCCTTATCGCTGGATGGAAGATTCGAAATCGCCGGACCTGCAGCCGTGGATCGAGGCCGAGAACAAGATCACCGACGCTTACCTCGCTACTATCCCGCAGCGCGAGGCGATCAAGAACCGCCTGACGGAACTGTGGAATTACGAGCGTTATTCCGCTCCGGGTAAAATCGGCAATAAATACATCTACTCGAAGAACGATGGTCTGCAGAATCAGAGCGTTCTCTACATAACCGATTCGATCAACGATCCCGGTCGAGTGCTGCTCGATCCGAATAAGCTTTCGGCCGACGGTACCGCGGCGTTGAGCGGCTCGTCATTTACGGACGACGGAAAACTCTTTGCGTACGGTGTCGCGATCGCCGGCTCCGACCGGACCTCGTGGAAGGTGATGAATGTCGAGACGGGAGAGCATCTGGCGGACACACTCAAACCGAATCGTCAGGGCAGCGTCTCATGGCTTAACGACAACTCCGGATTTTTCTACAGCCGATTCCCCGACGCGACAGAGGGTGCCGAGCTCAAGAGCCAGAACTTTTTCCAGAAGATGTATTTCCATAAGCTCGGCACCCCGCAGTCGGAGGACCAGGTTGTCTACGAACGTCCGGACAACAAGGAATAT